>JAZGDL010000099.1:0-7219 GCA_036477795.1 Phycisphaerae bacterium | reverse complement strand
AGTAGGCCACGTCGTACAACTCCTTCTCAGTCATGGTAGGGCTGGACACGCTGACCAGGCACAAGGGCACTGAGGCGGTGGGGTCGAAAGGCATGACCATCGGCGGGATGGTGCCGGGCGGCAGATAGAACATGTCGCTCATGGCATAGGACGTCACCTGCGACATGGCCGTGTCGAAGCCGATGTCCTCGCGGAAAAAGTCCTTGACCACGCAGACCCCCAGCATGGCCTTGCCTTCCTGGTGTTCGATGCCCACCGATTGGCCCGTCCAACGCTCCATGCGGCTCATGATGTCGCGCTCCATCACCTCCGGAGGCATGCCGGGGTAGAAGGTGACAATCTGCACCGCGGGGGTCTTGAACTGGGGAAGGAGGTCGGCGGGAATGTCGCGCATGGCCCGTATGCCGACCACCGCCACTGCTATCACTACCACGACCACCAGATAGGGGTTTCGTAAACCGACCTCGATCGCTCTCATACCGTGTTCCCGTTAGCAAACATTGCGCTGGACCGAGAATCTACGCTGGACCGAGAATCCCTTCTCGGTTCTCTCGGGTGCCGAGAAAGGATTCTCGGCACAGCGTATTCTCGGCACAGCGTGATTCCGTTTTGGCGGCATCGACAAAACGACGGCGCGCGACCGGAGCGGTAAGCGTGCGATCTTCGTTGTAACCTTCGGCCCGTGGAACAATTCAACCGGGAGTATCGGCAACCGACACCGGCTTCGTGGCTCATTCTATCATGATGGCGACAACGGTCACAAGGACCGCAACGGGTTGTGACACTGGTGTGACAAGGTTGAAGGTTGGAAGGTTGAAAGTTGAAGGTTGGAAGTTGATAGCCGGGTCTTGGAACCTTCAACCTTCGAACCTTCAACGGAACAACGGCACGCTAGTGGTTTTCCGTGAATTGCAGGATGGTGAATCGGCGTAACCATGGCGAGGGACAGATAGGGACGAAGGGACGAAGGGACGAAGCGACGAAGGGACGAAGGGACGAAGGGACGAAGGGACGAAGGGACGAAGGGACGAAGGGACGAAATCCGAAACGAATCCGAGGAACCAAACTCAAATGATCGAAGCTTTCACGCGTCACCGCCTTACTTTTCACTCCTCACCCCTCTTTTTCATGATCCCTGGCCGGGGTTATTGCATTTCTGCTTTATTTTAGCCGCTCCTTGGGCGCCAAAGGCCTCAGATGCAAAATTCCATCGATTTTTTCCCATTACGACCTTGCATCGGCATTACGGATTTGATACAAAGGCATTTCGGCAGAGCTACTCGGACTCGGGATTCCGAGTGTCGTATGCCGTGTACGCTTGGTAACGAGTGTTGAGGTAGGGAAAAGGAATCTTGCATTTCTCTTATCTGATTGAGGCGGATTGGTAGCAACCAGGAGGAAGCTCGCGTGAAAGCGGGCTTGCAAGGAAAAGGAATCTTGAACCCCTTCATCTTTGAAACTGTTGGAGATCCACAAGGCGTAAACCGCCGGGGGCTGACCCCGTTGGCGGATCGAGCGCGCTGCCGCGGTCAGTATTGTTTTCGTTTACAGCGTTTGTTTCGAATGTTGGTCAGTCAAAGTGCACTCAAGGGAGGCCAGGAGTAATGAAATCATCTGAGTCTGCAAGAGGTTCGTTGGTGAGAGTGGGGATCATCGCTCTGGCATTGGGCGTGTTTGCCTACGTGCTTACTCACGAAAGTGCCGCCGCCGACAAAAGTGGCAAGGATTTAACGAGAACTGAGAGAAGCCAAAGTTCGGGAGGGACCAGCGGCGACCAGGCGGCAGTTGAGCTTCAGTTGTTGGCAGATGTGGATGGGACGGTTGGTTCTCGTGATTCTCGCCCGTCGGCCAAGATTCGCTCGATGAGGGGCGGGCCTTTAGCTCCAGCTACCAGCCGGAACCGGCTGAGCGCCGGGGCCGCTACAACACCAGGCGACGTGCAGGCCTTCAGCGACGCCGGCATCGGCTCGCTAACTGCGGTGGCTCCCATCGTGGCTTGTGCTTTCAGCACATGCGACCAGCAGGTCACTATCACCGGGCGTTTTTCGCAGAGTTGTGATGATGACCCGCTTGACTGGGTTTCCCTCGCGGTGCCCATTCCGACGGCTGGTGCCACCGTTCACAGCATTCAGATCCGCCTCAACAGCGTCAACGCCGGTAAGGATGGGGTGGGTGACGTCTATTTGCTGGGCGACAAGAATGGTCCCGATACCACCAACATCCTGTACGCCGGCTGTGGTCTGCTGGACAACGCCAACGCAGGTGTACTGAATAACTACTGCATCTCGGATGCGGGCATTGCCACCGGGAATACCACCTGGGTGGTGATGGTCTTCCGAGAGGGCTCATCGTTTGCCGTGGCCTACGACGGCTCCGGGCAGTCGGGCGTCTTCTACGCCAACATCGAGGGCAACCCCTTGCCTGCCACTCCCGCGCCCGGTGACTGGAAGGACCTGGCGAATACCGGCGTCGACGGCTGTCCTTGTGTTTCCCTGGACACCGCGCCCTGTACCGAACCGTCTTGCGGGAACGGTATCCTCGAGCCCCCCGAGGAATGCGACGGTGCCGCCGACTTGAAGTGCGAGAAGGCTGGCCTGTGCCGCGACGACTGCACCTGCGCCCGGCAGGGGGCTTGCTGCCGCACCGATCTGCAGAACTGCCAGGATAAGGTTTCCAAGGCGCTGTGCTTGGGGCCCAACGGTGTCGGCCGGGGGATTCCCGACGGCATCGACCAGGACAATGACGGCGAACTCGACGAGCTTACTGATGATATTGTGGTCGAGAACCAACCAGGCGGAATCATCAACGACCTGGAAGTCGACCTGGTGGTTTCCCATACTTTCCGTGGTGATCTGACCATTACGGTTTCCAAACTTGACGGTGCGGGGAACCCCGTTGCAACTGCCACCCTGGCTCAGAACAACCATGGCAACAGCACCAACATCGGTGAGCCGATGCACTGCGACCCGTCTGGGGTCCCGTGCCACCCGTTTGAGCTCGACGAGGACCAGTGTGGGGCCCCGGCTCCGGCCTTCAATTGCCTAATCGACTGTCAGGGCGGCGACGGCTATCAGGATATTGAGAAGGTGTTCTTTGACGACCAGGCCCTGAATACCTGGGCTGACGATGCCCTGGGCAGTCATCCCGCCGGGAGCTTCAAGCCGGTCACTCCGCTGTCGGTCTTCAACGGCCTGGACAAGCTGGGCACCTGGCGGATCACGCTGGTGGACAACGACCCCCAGGGGGACACCGGTCGTTTGCACCAGTGGTCCCTGCACTTCAGGAGCAACTGTCAACTGGTCAAAGTATGTGAGGAATTGACCGACGACCAGTGCGCGGGGCAAGTCAAGGGTTACTTCCACGACGACGATACGTGCAGCAACCCGAGCTTCCAGTGCAACGAGTTCTGCCAGTTTGACAACGGTACGCTGTTGGTTAACGGTGTCACGCCGCTCTTGGACGACTCCGCCAACTTCGAGAGCCAGCACTTCCAGGACAAGACTGGTCTGGTCAAGGATGCTAGGCTGGTGTGGGCCGCGGCGGACGACTTCATTCTCAATGACCAGGACCCCCAGAATGAGTGCGAGATCCAGAGCGTGAGGTTCTGGGCGACGCACTTTAACAACGACGACGGTGTGACCAAGGTCTTTGGCAGCCCCGCGGACTGGCTCGGCGTCTCCATCGCCGTGTATCTGGACGCTCAAGAGGTGGGCGCCGGTGACAAGGGCCCGCTGGGTAGGCCGTTCGTGGACGGGTTCGGAAACCTCGGCCACCTCGGGGGAATCTACGCCCAGGTGGTGTCCATGACCAACGTGACGTTCGTCGCGGTCGCCGATGATTGTTCGGATGGCAATACAATCAAGGAGCAGGTCTGGCAGGTCGACGTGTTCCTCAAGCACCCCATGAAGCTGAAGAAGAAGGTCAAGTACTGGCTGGAGATAATCCCGATTCAGGATGTCGTGCAGTTCGGTCAGGTGGCCCTGCTGGCGTCGCATGTCAACTATCTGCATCCCGGCCGCGTTTATAGAAACGGCTGGCAGGAATCTACGGGCAACTACGGCAAATGCCCCGGTGCCCCACCGCCAGGAACCCAAACGGGGCTGGCCTTCGTGCTTCTCGGCGATAAGCAAGACCCCTTCTTGCCGCCGTTCAACGATGAGTGTGCCGACGCCACCACCATCACAGACGGTTCGGTCCACTTTAACACCACCAATGCGACCACCGACGGTGTTACGCATGCGGCGGCTGACTGCAATGACGGCAACACCCTCGATGTCGAGAAGGACATCTGGTACAAGTACATCGCCAAATGCGACGGTGACCTGCGTGTCAGCACCTGCGACCAGGCTGATTTCGACACCACCATTGCGGTGTACGGCCCGGGTGCCGTCGGTTGTCCTCCTGGGGATGCTGACCTGGCGGGGTGCAACGATAACGGCACCCCGCAGGTTGAGTGTGGCGGCATCACGTCGATCGTGGACATCGACGACGTGATCCAGGGGGATGAATACCTGATTCGCGTGGGCGGTAAGACCGCCAACGACTTTGGGAACGGTACGCTAACGGTGACCTGCTTCCCCTGCCCGCTGACCACGTGCGAGGTGGACAATTGCACGTGCCACGTGCGGCACATGTCGTCCACGAACATCACCCGTAACGTGCGCTGTGCGGCTGACCCGGGCGGGGGATTACCACTCCTCACCACAGAGAACTTCTGGGCCAGTTGCTACAACAACGGTGATGAGGGCATTGACGACACCGGCAACATTACCATCGAGAGCGTGCAGTGGGGCGTGTGGCATCTGAACCGTCGGACCGAGGAATATGAGTGCAACGACGGCACCACCTGCGATCCGGATGTAGAGGACGCCTGCACCGGGATTGGTGATGGACAGTGTAAACTGTTCAAGACCAATTTCATCGACCTGGACGTGGAGGTCAACATCTACCTGTTCAAGACGGGGGCGAATGAGTGTCCTGGGGAAGGTGGTGGATCACTGGACTTTGCGGACGCTGAGCTGGTCTGTAAGAAGATCGTTACCATCGGCCAGTCCGATGTCGGTACGCTGATAACCACGGACTTCTCGGCCGACAACGTGGTTATCCCGGCGGGACGATCCTGGATCGTCGAGGTCGGTACGCTTGAAGACGGCACGGTCCCGAATCCGACCACGTTCGGCTTCTCCGCCGCTGGCAACAACGAGGAAGATGACCCGACTGCAACGTCTTGCACGACTTACTACTTGCGCAGTTCGTGCGGCGGCCTGGACGCGTGGGACGATGTGCACGAGATCGGCCCGGGGTTTGAGCCTCTCCACATGATCTTCAATATCCAGACGTCCTGCGGCGGCACCGAGGCGGTCTGCAACGACCCCCAGGGTAACATTGACGGTTGCGAGGAGTGCGAAGACGGCAATACCGAAAACGGCGACGGCTGCGATGAGTTCTGCCGTGACGAGAACACCGGTGCCTGCTGCCTGGGAACGCTTTGTGATTCCACGATCTTCCAGAACCCCTGCGAGGACCAGGGCGGTACGTGGGCTGAAAGCGAGACCTGTCCGGACTTTATCTGCACCGGTGCCTGCTGCGATACCGACGGCTCCTGCGAGCTGATAGATGCTGATACCTGTAACAATTCCGGCCGGAACTTCCTTGGTCTGGGCACCAACTGCGATCCGAACTGCTGCCCGCAGGCGGACGTGGGCGGTGACGAGTGTGAGGACGTGACGCCGGTTGCAGCGGCTCATGTGATCACCGTGCCGGGGGCCATCACCATCTCCGGCAACAACGAGCCTCCGTTCGAATGTGCCGACACCGGTGCCGACTGCAATCCGGAGAGCAATCTGTCGTGCGGCTTCACCGTGGCCAAGTGCGTGGCCTTCAAGTGCTCGCTCGCCAACGTGGGATGCGATCCCAACCTGGGCACCGCTGCGTGCAACAATGGAGCTAACGGCACCTGCGACGACATCGGCGGTGCGGACAGCAGTGCCGATGTCATCAACGCGGCTGACGGCGGTTGGTGGGAGTCGTTCTCCATCGACGCCTGCGCGGACATCTTTTTGGACTTGTGCTGCAGTAACGACGGTGCACCGGTGGTCTCGCCCTTGTACATCTCGCTGGTGCCGGACTGCCCGGGCACGACCACGATCGGCACCAACGAACACACCTTCAGCAGTGGGACGGGTGTGGACGATCCCTGCGCGGACGGCAACATGGCGGCGGTGTTCCGCGGTGTGGAGGCGGGCACCTACTACTACCGGGTGTTCTCGGCCTTCATCCATACCGACAACCTCAATCAGGGCACCATCGGCCCCTACCAGATCCACGTGCGGGCGGAAGACTGCCCGGCGGGTGCCTGCTGCGAAGGGCTGGCCTGCACCAGCCCGGTGTTCCAGCCGGATTGCGCCGGGGCGTTCTTCCCCGAGGAGAGTTGCGCCACGTTTAGCTGCCCCAGCGGCTCGTGCTGCCGCATCGATGGTAGCTGCGTGGACAGCGGAGATACCTCCGCCCAGGAGAAGTGTGAGTCCATCAGCGGCGACTACCAGGGTGACGACACCACCTGCCCGCCGGCGGAGCCTTGCACGGTCAATGGCTGCTTTGATGCCATTCCGTCGGCTTGCGGTAACAAGGAGGCCATCGACAACTCCACCAACGACGTCGAGCCCTTCCCGCAGCCGGAGATCGGCCCGGCCGGTGAAGTGTGCTGGAATCTCGCCGCCGGCGTCATCGGAGAGGTCTGGCACAGCTTTGTGGCCACGGATACTTCGGTGCGTATCTCGCATTGTAGCGGAGCGATCGAGGACACCGTGATCGCGCTGTACGAAGGGTGCGAGGACGGGTCGACGCAAATGACGCTGCTGGGCTGCAACGAGGACGGTACCAGGGCCGGCTGCGGCGTCGCCGCCGAGGTGGACGTGGAAGGGCTGACCATCGGTAAGACCTACTACGTGCAGTCGGCGTCGTTCAGCGAGGCCGATCGGGGCGCGTTCCAGTTGACCATCGAGTGCCCCATTCCGGTGCCGGCCTGCCTGCCTCCGGCCGTAACGGGAGATATCGCGTCGCGATACATCCGGATCGAGCCGGATGCGAGCATTACGGATCCGGTGGCGTTTCACATTGAGTGCGGCATTAAGGATGGGGACACGGTTTCCAACGAGGGCTGGGTGCAGTTGATTCTAACGGACTACGCGGAGGACCCGGCTGGAACTGTTAAGGTCAA
>JAZGDL010000098.1:0-3550 GCA_036477795.1 Phycisphaerae bacterium | reverse complement strand
TCAGGGGTTAGGGGTCAGGAGTTCGCGGACCTCAAGCCTCAAGCCTTCTGCTCCCTCCACCGTGGGATGCACGCGGAGCTAGGGGAAACCCTGGGTAGCGGAAACGTACCTGTCCCGTTTTCTTGCCGGTTCGTCTATACTCCACCTTCCCCCACGAATCCCTAGGATGCACCACGTCATGATTACGAAACTCCCTTGCGGCGCCATCGGTCTCGCGAACCTCTCGATCTTGATTTTGGGCGCTCTGCTCATGCCAAGCGAACATGCCCTCGCCCAAGAGCCGAATCGCGACCCCTACTTCACGCCGACTGGAGCCAAGTCGACCTCGTACATGCCGCGGGTGATCATTCGCAATATTCTGGAGGATCGCGCTGGGAATATCTGGTTCGCCACGTTTGGCGGCCCGATTCGCTATAACGGTGAAGATTTTACGAACTTTTCAGAAGAAGTGGGCCTGGCGAACACGCGCGTCTTTTCGCTACTGGAAGATCGAACGGGCGCACTTTGGTTCGGCTCCATCACCGGCGGCGCGTCGCGCTATGATGGGAAATCAGTTACGAAGTTCACGGAAAAAGAGGGCCTGGCCAACAACGACGTTCATTGGATCTTCGAAGATCGCGATGCAAATATCTGGTTCGGCACCCGAAACGGCGTCAGTCGTTACGACGGCAAATCGATGGCCAACTTCACGACGAAGGAGGGGCTCGTCCACAACTCGGTCTATACGATCGCTCAAGATGCTTCGGGGCGAATCTGGTTTGGAACTCAAGGCGGCATCTGCTCCTACGACGGCAAATCGTTTTCCAATCTCGCCGACCAAGTCGGACGATCCTTTGTGAATATTCGCGCGATGGTTGTGGACCGATCAGGGAACCTTTGGTTTGGCGGCCAGGAGGGGGCCTTCCGTTACGACGGCAAGACTGTGGCGACTTTCACTTCCGAAGAAGGGCTGCTGGACGACTTTGTTGGCTCGATGATCGTCGATCGAGCGGGAAACCTTTGGCTGGGGCATCCCGGGCATTTCCCCGACGGCCTCGGAGGCGGCGCGAGCCGATATGATGGCAAGTCCTTCAAGCACTTCACTCAAGAGGATGGCCTCAGCAGCACCAACGTCTATTGCATGCTTCAAGACAAGGCTGGAAACATCTGGTTCGGCAGCGCCGACGCGGGCGCATGCCGCTACGACGGCAAGACCTTCACCAATTTCTCCGCAACCGCCTCGCCGGGGAAGTGACCCAGGGGCCTTACACTGGGGCGAGGGGAAACCGTGGTTGCGGAAACGTGCCTGTGCCGGTTTCTTGCCCCCACCAACGCGCCGATTCGAATAAATCATCCTGACACCTTTTCTGCCTCTTTTCTGCCTAAAAATGCGCCTAACCACCACACCCCCGCCCTTCACCGGCCGGGGGTTTCTTGCTTCGTTCGACGGCAACGGCAATGTCGGCGCATCCGACCTCCTCGTCCTCCTCGGCAACTGGGGTCCGTGTCCGTAGGAATAAGGCACACCACTGTCCTGGGGGGACGCCCTTCAGAGAGGCAGCTTGGCCCTGCTCGGCCTGGCCGGTCTGGTCGGAACACGCCGCCGCCGCGCCTGACCGCCAAGAGTCCTCGCCGACACCAACCACACCGCGGGAATCGCCCCGTGGTGTTTTTGTTTCCTGACTGGACGGCTCCTTCTGCTGTCGTATCGGTCCGCTGCCGCGTCCGTGGTTTGGGGGGTACGCAGGCGACGGTGTTGGACATCAGGACACCTCCACCCCACACTCCGGGCACACCTCATGCTCCGTTCCGCGCAGGTCGTAACCGCACTTGATGCAGTGACCGCGCTTGCGGCGGATCATCCGGCGCGTTGTGAATGGGCCAAGCGTCACCAACCACAGAATAGCCGCGTAAAAGATCGTGTTGATCGCGAAGCCGGGCCAGATGGGCCGGAGCGGGAGTGAACGAACCCTTGCATTAGACGACCAGAGCGGCCATGAGATCGGAATGGCGTAGCGGTTCCGCTCACAAGGGAGGAATGATCCTACACCTACGCATCGGCTTGTCTCACTCCACAGCGTCCGTATCGGCCACCCACGTCCATCGATCACACGCCACTCCCGGATTCCCGGGCCACCAGCCTGATACTCCACAGTTGGAGTCATCAGGATCTCTCCCCAGTAGGGCACGACCTGCTTAGGAGATAGGTCGGATGCGTACCCGGCAGACGACTGTTTCTTGCGTTCGGACCGGACCTGCGTGGTCCCGAATGCGATAAGCGTTCGTGCGAACCATTCTCCACCAGGAGTACTGAGATTACTGTACGGTGGATTATTGATTGGAAGGTCGATCCAAAGCGCAGACCCCCACGCCACGGCGACGTTGACGACCGCGCCGAGGAGGAGGAAGACAATGAGCTTGGCAAGCCAGCGCTTCACGACAACATCCTAGGACACATCTTCTCGTCGCCAGCCGCATTCGGAACAACCCGCTGAGAAGTCCCCGCGCAGGTCGTAGCCGCATGTCTGACAGTGTCCCGGCGCGAATAGCCGGTCATGTCTGAATGCCAAGATCGTCGCCGCTCCAACAAACAGAAGCGGTATCCAAAGTGGAACAAAGACGTGCGTTGTTCGCGAGGTTATGAACCTGCCGCGGACGAGCGTTGGCAGCCAATATACCTCGTAGGGCTGCCACGCTGCGAACCATCCCTGCGTGGGCATTCCTTTGGGGTACACGGATACTTCAAAGCACCCGACGCTCAGGTCGACAACCACGGTTGGGGCCTGGTAGCCGAAGGCCGACCAGAACGTGCCAATCCAAACGCACAACAGCAAGGCACATGCAACCACCCCAACCCATTTGACACGCCGTCTCTTTCGCTTCATTTCGTCAGCAACTTGGGGATGATCTCGTCGAGGCGGAGGAAAACGACAAGTTTGGTAATCCAGCGCCTCACGGCGGCGGTCCATCCCGGCTCACGTCAATCCCGAACGATGTCTCGGTCGCTCGCACAACGATCGTTCCGGTCATCACCGTCGAGTAGATCGACTCCTCGTATGCCGGTTCCACATGCCAGACGCGCTGGTTGTTCTCGCGGAACGCCCATTGCATCTGATGCGGAGCAGCGTCAAACGTGAAATCGCCCAGCCGTTCGATTACATCGCGACCGGGATGCCCGTGGCGGTTGTCAAAGGCGCAGGTTACGACTGCGACGATCGCTCGACTCGCATCTCCGACCGGCTGCCTCGCTTTCGTGGGCTGTGAGCGGGTGTCGCGACAACACTCCTTACTGCTTGCGCGTGTAGGACATCTCCATCATCTTGAATTCTTGCCCGTCCGGCGTCGTGTCATACATTGAGACAACGAAGTTGTCATCATCAGTGATCGTCTCGATGGTGCGCACAGTCTTGTAACGGCCGTTCATCAAATCTGGATGTTCGCTGGTGTATTGAATGACCTTACCGTCCGTGCTGGCTGTGCCTCGGAATAGCATGATGCCGGTGCCCATGTTGTCGATCCACGTTCCGACATACTCGTGGGTCAGATTGTCGAAACCGCCAATCCCGAAGCC
>JAZGDL010000097.1:0-13990 GCA_036477795.1 Phycisphaerae bacterium | reverse complement strand
GGGCGCTGACGGCGATGTCCGTGCGGCTGTTGATTTCAACCAGAACGTCTTCGACGGTTAGGGCGGTGCTCAGATCGATGGCGGCCTTCTCTCCGGCGCTGTCGGTGATTTCGATGGTGCCCCGACGCACACCGTCGCCGCCGTTGAGCACATCCAAAGTTGTCGCGTTGTCCAGCCTTCCGTGTCCGATCTCGAAGGAAAGCGTGCCTGCTCCGACCGGTTGCCGGTCCGTATCAACAAAACCGCGGCCGATGAGCTGGTGGTTAGCGACCAGGGATTTGACCTGAAACCGAAAGGTTCCCCGGGCGGCCCCTTCACCAGCCGTCGCGGTGAGTACGTCCTCGTCATTGCTGGTTGCCCTGGATACCCGAAAAAGTTCGGGCTTGCCGAAACGCGCCACGGCGCTCTTCAGACCCAGCAAACGCGCACCCAAGCCGGCCAGCGCCGTTCGCTCGGCCTGGACCTTATCGATGCGATCTTGCAGCAGGAACAGCGGACGCGACTGGACGGCGATCAACTGGTCAATGATCGAGGCGATCGGCAGCCCGGAGAGCAACCCGACTCCGCTACTGATACCTGACATGATTCACCTCGGTCTCGGTGTAGCGATACTCCCATCTCGCTCCCGCCGTTCCCATGTATCGACCCGACGGTAATCCCATCTAAAAGCAACTACCGCGCGTCAAAGCGCAGGACTTGCGCTTTCGTCGGGCGACGGTTCAGAGTGGGAGTGGTAGTCACCTCGATATGGCGCCGAGAAAGGATTCTCGGCCAAGCGTTGGGCAGCACCGAGAGAGGATTTTCGGTGGAGCGCTATCGAGGCTGGGACGCCCACGGGTTGCAACACGCGGGCTTTTGCGGGTCATTAACCGAGCAACTGGAGTACGGCCTGGGGCTGCTGATTGGCGATCTGCAGTGTCAACTGGTTGGCTTGAATGAGAATCTGGGCCCGGGTCAGCCGCGTGATCTCAAAGGCCATGTCCGCATCGCGGATGATCGATTCGGATGAGGTCACGTTCTCGAGCTGCACCTGTTGGCTGTTGATGTTGGTTTCAATTTGGTTCTTTTGGAGACCGCCCAGCCGGCCACGTTGGGAAGCGATCTGGTTGATGGCTTCTCTGAGAATACGCTCGGCGGCCAGGAAGTTCCCCTGGGCAATTTCATTCGCGCCGCCCGAGCGCAGTGAGTTCAGGAACCCGATAACGGCGTTGCCCAGATTGCCGGTGGTCGTGGAGCCGAAGCCGATGCTGACCTGCCCGGTGGCGGTGACCTCCGGGGTGATCTGGAACAGGGCCCCGCCTCCGGTGATCTGGTAGGTCGACGAGGAAACGGCCGTTGCGAATTGCGACGTCAGGAACAAGCGCGTGTCCAGACCGGCGGTGCGGACATTGACTCGTAATCCGTCGGCGTTGGCGAGCTGCCCGTTGATCAGTGCGGTCACGTCCTGGCCGTTGTCGATGGACGTATTGCCGATCGAGGTGGCTATGAAGGCCGTACCGGATAGCGCTTTGACGCTGACGAATTGCTTGGACCCGTACTCCAGCGAATCGAGAAGGATGCCGTTGAAACCTCCAGTGGCAGCCACGGACAGGGCCGCGGAAACGCCGGTGGTCGCCTGGAGGGCGTTGATGCTGTTGACCACGTCGGAGATAGAGGTCCCGCTCGCAAAACTCAGGATCTCAACACCGCCGAAGCCGGCCAGTTCAAAAGTGACGGCGCTGGCCAGCCCGGTGCCGGCCACGGGCTCCGCGTAGGTCAGCTCTGCGGTCTGTGCAGAGCCGGTGACCTGCACGACGATGTTGGTGGTGCCTCCCTCCGGCACGCGGGCGGAGAATGTCTCCACCGACGCAACGGCGTTTGCGTCGACGCTCGAAAGGGTGTAGCCCAGTGCACCATTCAAAAGCTTCTTGCCCCCGAATGAGGTCGTCTGAGCGATCCGATCGATGCTCTGCAGGAGTGAATCTACCTCCAACTGGTTAGCTTCTATCTCCTCGGAGGTCAGGGCACCCTCGTTGGCACTGCTCAACAGCAACGAGCGCAGGTCAAGCAACAGGGCCGACACCTCATTCAGGGCTCCTTCGCCCGTGGAAATCACGTTGATCACACGCTCGGAATTGGTGATCGCCTGAGAGATCCCACGCATCTCAGCGCGTAGTGCTTCAGAGGCGATCAGCCCCGCGGGATCATCCTTGCCGCGATTGATCCGCAGCCCGGTGCTCAGGCGTTCAAGTCGCGTGTTGAGGTCCAGGTTGTTTCTACGCAACTGGGCAAGGGCAGTGAGGGCTGAGATATTGGTGTTGATTCGAGCCATGCCATCCTCCGTGACGACTGGGCCAGCTCAGTATTGCTTACGACCCGGGCTGCACCGCCCTGTGCAACCCGCCTTTGGATCATGTGGGACCGGCTTTCCAGCCGGTCAATGACAGGTTGGAAAACCTGTTCCACATCGCCCCGCGAGAGTCCCGACCGAACCGATCAGCGTAGGGTCCGCCTTGCGGACCACGAGCGCGAGATTGGTGGGCGGCCACGGGGTGGTCCGCACGGCGGACCCTACAATGGCCTAATCAACGATTTCGTCTGCAGGCGGACCTCGCTTTAGATAAATGCGTCCGAAAACAGCATGTAAGCTCATGAAAGGGAAAGTGTTGGCCTGTTCTTACGGTTTTCGGACGTGTCAATAGCTGTTTAGCGGTGTCGCGCGCGACACCGCAAAACGGCACCGCAAAACGAAGGCGGGCCCTACTTGACAGCTTCAAAGTGCTCGATATCCGTGATTATCCCAGCAGGGACAACACGTTCTGCGGCCCGGCGTTGGCCAACTGCAACGTCGAGATCGACGAGCTGACCAGGATTTGAGCTCGCGTCAGGCTGGAGACCTCGACCGCGAAGTCCGCGTCGCGAATGGCGCTTTCGGCGGCTGCGGTGTTCTCAAAAGCTACCTGCATCGAATTTATGGCGCTGTCGATGGTGTTTCGCTGGAACGCACCTATCCGCCCGCGCAACGTCGAAATCTGGCTGATGGCGGCGCGTACGATACGTTGCGCGTCCGCGAAATTACCACTGCTCAGGTCGTTGGTCTCCCCCATGCCCAGCGACGCCAGGAATCCGGTGGCCGCGGTGCCCAGCGATCCGATAGCGACAGCTTTCACACCGACTGTCGCCTGGCCAACGATCCCGACGTCCGGCGAAATGGCGAACTTAGCCCCGCCCCCGGTGATGGCGACCTCGGTCGATCCGTTGTCGGTAGTGCCGAAGGTCTGGGCTAGCACCAGTTCGACGTCAAGGGCTCCGGTCCGTACGGACACGTCCAGCCCGTCGACCTTGGCGGCCTGGCCGTTGATCACCACCGAACCGTCGACACCCGTGTCACGCACTTTGGTGGCGCCGCTGCCCAGGTTGAGCCCCACGTTGCCGCCGCTGTTGCTGATGACGTCCACGCTGACAAAGCCCTTGCTGCCGAACGTGGTGCTCGAAAAGATCACCGCGTTGATGCCGCCCGTGTTGTTGGACAGGATAGCCGAGACGCCGGTCAGGCCGCTGGAACCGTTGATGGCCGTCACCATATCCGACTGAGTCGCACCGGAGGCGAAGCTGAAAGTCTCCACGCCGAAGTTGCCGGCCACCTGAATCGTCACCGCCGCCGACAGCGCCCCCGTCGCGATCGTTGTGCCGGCGCTTTCATCACCATAGGCACTCACAAATGCGAAGTCTGAACCGGTGACAACTTCGATCACCACGTTTCTGAACGAGTTGTCCGCAATCCTGGCTCCGTTGACCTGGATGGAAGCGACATTGGTGCTGAAGCTGGAGGCCGCCGTCGCGGAAGTGCTGAAGTCGAGCGTTCCGTCAAGGAGATGCTTGTCGCCGAAAGCGGTGGTGTTGGCCAGCCGGTTGATCGATTGCAGGATCGAATCGATCTGCAACTGGTTCGCAGCTACTTCGGCAGAGGTGAGTCCCGCTTCGTTGGCGGTACGGTCGACCAGGTCCTCCAGATCCAGCAGCAGGGCGTTGACCTCCTGCAGCCCACCCTCGGCAATGGCCATGATGGTGTCGGCACGACGGGCGTTTTCAGTCGCGGCGGTGAGGGCCACCTTTTGTGACCGCAGCGTTTCAGACGCGATCAAGCCCGCGGGATCGTCCCGCCCGGAGTTGATCCGCAGCCCCGTGCTGAGACGGGTCAGCGATCTGTTCAGATCGCCGGTGTTTCGGTTGAACAGCCGCGTGGCGACAAGGGCCTGAATGTTGGTGTTGATCCTACTCATGTTCGTTGTGCCTCCCGTACAACCGGATCAAACCGACGCCGCGGAACAATCCGAGCAACGCTCGTGTTCGCGACAAGACACGAATCGTCACCCCGATAACAGGCCTTTAGCATGAATTGGACCTTGTATCGTGACCTCGAATACCGCCGTGGCTTTATAAGACGAGGCCGCATTCCTATAATCCGACGCACCCCATCAGCGGTTGATCAACCCACGCCTTTACCGGACATCACTAAACCTGCGTCCTAATATCAAGACGGAACTTTTTTGTTCTCGGATGCTGCCCGCTGACTCGGACACAACGTATGTGGGACAGGCTTTCCATCTGTGGGACCGGCCTTCCATCTGTGGGACCGGCTTGCCATCTGTGGGACCGGCCTTCCAGCCGGTCAAAGGACGTTCTGGAAAATCTGTCCCATACAAGCGTGGAAAGCCGGAGTGTTAGAGGCTCTTAGTGAATCGGACCGGAAAAGAACACGGTCGTACGGATGTGCACAGTGGTACAGCCAATGCGACTTGAACCGATCAGAACAAAACCAACGGCTGCAGCGTACGTACCTCCGGAACTTCCTGCACAGCACCAGGTTTTCCGCGGAGGCAATCCAGCCGAATCGCCGACACGGTCACTACTTGCTGCGGCGCAATTATGAGGGAAGGGGTTCCGCCCCCCAGCTTCGCGTGCTCGGCGAAGCATGCGGAACCCCTTTTGAGACGACGCCGGCGCCCACGGGTTGCAACCCGTGGGCTCTTGGGACCGGCTCGGTGCGGCAGCGGAGGCTTTCGCGTTCAGTTCTCGACGTTCATCACGTCTTCACATCTACCGGATGCAAGTGGTGTGCCATACCATGGTCATCGGATTGGCGTGCAGGAGGGGAGTTTCGACAGTTGGAACTGGGTAATAGCGCCCACTGGGTGTGCGCTACGGTGGGGAAGAACCCGCGGACATCGCTCGTGGGAAGAACCTGTTGACACGAATGAATGTCGCAGGTCGAATGTCGAAGGTCGAAGGTCGAATGTCGACTTGAGATCTGTGACTTCGCTATTCGCCATTCGCTATTCCCTTGGTCTAGACGTGGACGCGGTCGATGTTTCGTGCGGTGCTGGCGACTTGTAGTGTATTGCTGGCGGGTACCATCGGGGTGTACTCGCTCAGCGGGGTGAGCGATCGGGCGTATTTCTCCTACGTCAATCGCAGCGGGATCAACACGCTGGACCCCGCGGCCATCACCTGGAACCAGGATATACGGGTGGCGCTCAATCTCTGGGAGGGCCTGGTCAGCTACGGGCCTGACGCGTCGGAGCCGGTGGCAGGGGCGGCCTATCTGCCTGAAGTGTCCGACGACGGGTTGGTGTACCGGTTTACCATAGGACCGGATGCGCGGTGGTCGAACGGCGATCCGGTGACGGCTGCGGATTTCGTCAGAGGCTGGCGGCGGGCCATCGAGCCGGGAACAGCCGGGGATTACGCCTTTTTTCTGACCGAGCACGTCGTGGGGGCGGCGGAATACTACGCGTGGCGCAATGCGGCGGTGGGGGAACTCGCGTCGTTGGAGCCTGGAACGCAAGCATGGCAAACCAGGTTTGACCGGCATGCAACCCAGCGGGATCAGCGGTTTTCACGGGTGGGTTTGCAGGCGCTGGACGCCCGGTTGTTACAGGTGCGGCTGGTGCAGCCGTGTCCGTACTTTCTGGATCTTTGCGCGTTTGTGACGTTGTTGCCGGTTCATGAGAGTATCGAGCGGCTGCGCTTGGACTACCAGGGCAGTGGGCTGACCCGCCGGGGGCTGGTGGTGTACGACCCGCAGTGGACCAAACCGGACTACCACGTAAACGGGTATCCGGGTTTGATAACCAACGGGCCCTACCTGCTCAAAGAATGGCGGTTCAAGCGGCGGCTGCGGATGACCGCGAACCCCTTCTTTCATGATCGCGAGCGGCTGGGATGCTCGACGGTGGATATGGTGGTGTACGGCGATTTGAACACCGCCATCATGGCCTATGAGGCGGGTGAGTTGGATTTTCTGCCGGATACGTCCGTCTCATACGATCACGAATTAGCCCGGCTGGCCATCAGCGGCGAACGGCCGGATTTTCACTGTGCCCAGGTGTTTGCGACTTACTACTACCTGTTCAACTGCGCCGATGAGACGGTGGGAGGGCGTCGCAACCCGTTTGTGGATGTCCGGGTCCGTCAGGCGTTTGCCCTGGCCGTGGACAAGGAGTTGCTGGCCCAACGCGTGTCGGGTCGGGGCGAGACCGCCACCGACAACGTAGTACCGGCAGGGAGTATCAAAGGTTATGCCTCACCTGCGGGGCTGGGGCATGACCCTGAGGCGGCGCGGCGGCTGCTGGCTGAGGCGGGGTATCCGGGCGGGGCCGGGCTGGGGGCGATCGATCTCTTGTACAACACCGGGTCCTATCACGGGAAGATATGCGACGTGCTGGCGACGATGTGGGGGCGGGAGTTGGGCGCGGTAGTGGTGCCGCGGGGCAAGGAGGTGAAAACCTTCGCCGAAGATCGCAAGGGCCGGAGGTTCATGATCGCCCGGGCCGGCTGGTACGGCGACTACGCCGATCCGACGACGTTCCTGGACGTGTTCGCGACGGGGAACGGGAACAACGATTCGGGGCATTCCGATGCCACCTTCGACGCCTTGCTGCGCCGCGCTTCCCGGGAGCATGACGCGGATGCGCGGATGGCGCTCTTAGCGCAGGCCGAGGGCCGGTTGATCCGTGAGACGCTGCCGTTGGTGCCGTTGTACCGGCACACCCAGGTGCTGGCCATCAAACCTTACGTCCGGGGCTTGCGTCCCAACCCCCGGCTCATGTTTCTGTTTCGATATGTTGCGGTGGACAGGTGATGGGTATGTCGAATGTCGAATGGTGTACAAAACTACCCCGCGCTGGCGCTTGGGGCTCGGATCGGTGACTCCGCTATTCGCTATTGGCCATTCGCTATTCCCTTTCGCTACCTTGGCGCGGCGCATAGTGCAGGGGGTGGTAACGCTCCTTTGTGTGTACACGGTCACGTTCGTCATGGTGATCGTGGTGCCGGGAAATCCCTTCGCATCGGCGGACCGCAACATGCCTCCGGAGGTGGTCCGGGCATTGGAAGCCCGCTACAGCATGGACAACAACCTCCGCTACTTCTTTGAGTTTCTGGCGGGCGCGGTACGGTTGGATTTCGGCCCCTCGTTTCAATACAAGGACTGGACCTGCACGCAGATCATCGCTCAGTCTCTGCCCGTTTCGGTGACGCTGGGGTTGTCAGCCATTCTGATAGCCGTGCTGGTGGGGGTGCCCATCGGGGTGTACAGCGCCATCCGACGTGATCAGTGGTTTGACGTGACGGCCCTGGGGCTGGTGCTGATCGGTATCAGCGTGCCGACCTTCGTGACCGGGTCGCTGCTGCTCACCGTGTTTGCGGTGTACTTGCAGGTGTTGCCGATCGGCGGGTGGGGTTCAGTTGCTCATCTGCCCTTACCGGCGGTGGCGTTGTCGCTGCCGTTTGTGGCTTACATCGCGCGTCTGACGCGTGCCGGCGTGCTGGACGCGGTGAGCGGTGATTTCGTCAGGACGGCTCTGGCCAAGGGCTTGAGCCGCCGGACGGTGATCTGGAAGCACGTCTTCAAGGTGGCCTTTCTGCCGGTGCTGAGTTACCTGGGGCCGGCGACGGCGCAGGCTATGACCGGTTCCTTTGTCGTCGAGAAAGTGTTCAGCGTACCGGGGATCGGACAGCATTTTGTGGACTCGGCGTTGAATCTCGACCGGGGACTGGTGATGAGCACGGTGCTGGTCTATGCGGCTGTTCTGATCGCGCTGAATATTATTATCGATTGCATGTATACGCTGTGGGACCCGCGGATATCGGGATCGGTGGGATGACGGACGGATCGAGAAGCAGGATGTGGTCTCGGTTCTGCCGGCATCGGACGGCCTATTGGTCTCTTGCTGCTTTTCTGGGTCTGCTGTCGGCGGCGGTGCTGCTGTCGCCGCTTTCGCTACGATGGTTCAACGTGCAGGACTTGTCGGGGGCGGTAAGAGGTGCGCCGACGTCGACACCTATTACCCGGTATGCGGTTTACTCCGGACAGTTGGGTGAGGGCTCGGGGGGTTCCATGCTTTCCTCAATTGCACCGACGGTGTATGGCGCCGCTGGATGGATGGGATATGATGCCCTGGGCCGGAGCCTGTTGTTCAGGGTCCTGTTCGGTTGGCTGGTGAGTTTGGGGATCGGGTTGGGTGCGGCCTTCATGTCGCTGACCATCGGCGTGGCGTGGGGCGCCGTGGCGGGACTGGCCGGCGGGCGGGTGGATGCGGTGATGATGCGGGTGGTGGATGTGCTGTATGGCCTGCCCTACGTGCTGTTCGTGATTCTGCTGATGGTGGTGCTGGAGGAACCCTTGTCCGGGTGGTTCGGCGCAGGTAAGTCGGTCGCCAACTTCGTGATTCTGTTTCTGGCGATCGGTGCGGTGAGCTGGCTGACCATGGCCCGGCTGGTTCGTGGGCAGGTGCTTTCGTTGCGCGCCCAGCCCTTTGTGGAGGCCGCCTACGCCAGCGGCGTGGGGACCGTGCGGGTGTTGTGGCGTCATCTACTGCCCAACCTGGCGGGACCGGTGGTGGCCTGTGCCACGCTGGTGATCCCCCAGGCGATTCTGCAGGAGTCGTTTCTGAGCTTTCTGGGGATCGGCGTGCAGGCCCCGATGCCTTCCCTGGGGCTTCTTGCCGCGGATGGGGTGGAGTCGGTGAACACCTTCGTGGGATTCTGGTGGCTGATCACCTTTCCATGTGGGATACTGGTGCTGACGCTGCTTGCCTTGAACTTCATCGGTGATGGTCTTCGTGATGCGTTGGACCCGAAATCAAGTGCGTCGGTGATGATTTGAATATGCTGGAGACGGTGAACACGTGGAAGACCCCGCGCTTGCGCTTGGGGCTCGGATTTGCCGTGGCGATGAGCGTATGGGGCTGCCGCGAGGCGGCTGAGCGGCCGGCAGGGGTGAACAAAACGTCGCTCGATGAGCTGACGGACCGAGAAGGGATTCTCGGTCCAGCGTCTGGCGATCCGCTGGTGAACCCGCTCTTGCTGGCTTGGCCGCCGCCCAGGAACCGAGACTGGATCGCCACGGACGAGTGGCTTTTTGTGTGCCTTCGGGGAAACCCCGGTTCGCTCAATCCGATCCTGAGTTCTTCAACCTCGGAAGAACGGATCAAGAGCGTGTTGTATGACTATCCCTTCGTCTACGACGATAAGCTGGCCTGGTCGGTCAATGAAACCATGGTGGAGTCCTACGAGGAGTCCGCCGACCACCTGATTTCCACGCTGCGTTTGAAGAAAGGCCTGAAGTGGCACGACGGGCATCGCTACACCGCCCATGACATCGCTTTCTCGTGGCGGCAGATTGTGGACCAGCGGGTGCCGGCACGGGGCGTGCGGGGGGGCAAGGATCAGATCGCCGAGTGCGTAGCCCTGGACGACTGGACGGTCCGCTTCGTACACAAGAAGGCCCTGCCCACCAACAAGTGGAACGTGATGTTCGGAGCCATCCCCAAGCACTTGTATGGGCCGGGCAAGGCTGAAGACCCGACGCTGGCCACCAGCGAGCTGTACAACCGTTTGAATCGAAGCCCCATCGGCAACGGGCCTTACCGGTTCGTCGAGTGGGTGCCCGACGACAAGATCGTGTTCGAGCGCTGGGAGCAATACCCCGGCCCCAAACCTTATTTTGCGCGGATCGTGTTTCGCATCATTCCTGACGCGCATAGCCGGCTTCTGGCGTTTGAGCGGCAAGAGGTGGACGAGGTATCACTGACGCCGCAGCAGTTCGCCCTGGAGACAGCCGGCGAGCGCTTCGCCGCGGTAGGCGTCAAAGGGTATGCCCCGCGCTGGTCGTTTTACTACATCGGTTGGAACCAGGACGGCTCCAACCCGTTCTTCAGCGATCGGCGGGTGCGGCGGGCTATGTGCCACGCGATGAACTACGATCTGATCATCAAGCAGGTGTGCTTTGGGCTGTTCGAGCAATCTTACGGCACGTTTCATCCGTCGAGTCCGATGTTCAACGCGTCCATCGAGCGATTCGATTATGACCTGGCCCGGGCGGCGGTGTTGTTGGACGAGGCCGGCTGGTATGAAGACGAAACCGACGGCTGGCGGTACAAGGATGTAGCCGGCCAGGGTGGGGCTGTACGTAGGGTCCGCCATGCGGACCAAACGAAGTTCTCGTTCACGTTGAACATTCCCGGTGGAGAGACAGCCCCGAAGACGGCGGCGATTGTGCAGGAGGATTTGAAACGGATCGGGGTGGAGATGAAGGTCCGCTCGCTGGAGTGGGCCACGTTTCTGGAGAAGCTGGGCAACCATGAGTTTGAGGCGTTCTTCTCAGCGTTCACTGCGGGGGTTGATCCGGACCAGGCCTGGAACATCTGGCATAGCCGGTCGTACGACGGCGGGCGGAACTATGGGGGCTTCGCCAACGCCCGCGTCGACGAGTTGTTCGAGCTGGGCCGCAAGACCATGGACCACGCAAAACGAATGCGATACTACGCGGAGCTGTCCAAGATCATCTATGACGACGCCGCAGCTACGTTTCTGGTGGACGCGCCCAACCTGTGGGCCTTCAACAAGCGCCTGCGCGGTGTCACGTTCAGCCCGCGGGGACCGTTCATGTTCGATCCCGGCATGCGGCGCTGGTGGGTGCCGCAGGGGTCGGCGCTACACGCCGGTGCGGGTAGATGACGCATCGTACGGAATACTTCATCAGGAATGAGGACGGACCCGATGAAAGGGAATAGCGAATGGCGAATGGCGAATAGCGAAGTCACCGATCTCAAATCGACATTCGACATTCGACATTCGACATTCGACATTTGACATTCGACATTCGACATTCGACATTCGACATTCCCTTTCGCTACATTGCAAAGCGGATTGTGCTGGCGGTTCCGACCTTCTTCGGAATTACGGTTGTTACCTTCGCGGTGATCCATCTGGCGCCGGGTGATCCGCTGCGGCGGCAGGTGGATGACACTATGTCGTCGGAGATGTCGGCGCGGTCCTACGAGCAACTTCGCGCCTATTTCGGATTGGATCAACCGCTCTACATCCAATACGGGCGGTGGGTGGGGCGTCTGTTGACGCTCGATCTCGGACATTCCTTTTCCGACCATCGGCCCGTGTGGGAGAAGATCCGCGAGCGGCTGGGCTGGACGCTGCTGGTGGCGCTTCTTTCGATGGTGATCGGGCTCCTCGTGGCGATTCCCATCGGGGTGTATTCAGCCGTGCGGCCCAACGGGTGGTTCGACACGGCGGCGGGGACAATTCTCTACGGGCTTTACTCGGTTCCCAGCTACGTTATGGCCATGGTGCTGATCGTCGCGGTGGTGACGCTGCCGGTGGATTGGATACCGATCCGCAACGCCTACTCCGATCGGTTTGACGAGCTGTCCTTGTTAGGTCAGGCCGTCGATCTCTTGGCGCATGTGCTGCTAATCACGATTTGTTACACCTATCCGTCGTTGGCTTTTCAGACGCGCTTCGTGCGCCAGAACCTTCTGGAGGTGCTGCAACAGGACTACATTCGTACAGCCCGGGCTAAGGGGCTGACCGCTTGGCGTGTCGTAGTGCGACACGGGTTTCGCAACACGCTGATTCCGCTGATCACCTACCTGGGGCTGTTGTTCCCGACCATCGTGGGCGGGTCAGCCATTCTGGAGGTGATGTTCAATTGGCCGGGGATCGGGCGGTTGATGTTTGACAGCGTCTTGCAGCGTGACTACCCCACGGTGATGGCATTGTCGGTGATCACGGCTGTTCTGGTGCAGGCTGCGACGCTGCTTGCGGACCTTTGCTATGCGTGGGCGGATCCGCGGATCCGGCACGCACTGGAGGCCGAACGAGTTGGCTGACCATCGCGGAACAGACCAGCCACGCCGCGGCGGGCGGGTATGGCGACGCCTCCGCCGGAATCGTCGCGGCATGTTCGGGGCGATGGTGATCGCCCTGCTGCTCGGCGTGGCTTTCTTCTCGCCGCTGCTGGCCGGGCGGGCGCCGATTGTCTGTCGGTATGAGGGGAAGCTTTACTATCCCGGTTTGATTGAGGTGGTGCGGAAGATTCCGTTGGCGTCGTGGGCGGTGCACCAGTCGCCGCCTTTCAGCCGTGCGGGTTTCGACGCCAAGGCGGCACTGGGGCCGGAGACGTTTGCCATCTGGCCGCTTATACCATACGGGCCGTTGGAGATTTCCGAGCGATCCCTGGAGCCGCCATCTGCATCGCACTGGCTGGGCACCGATGAAAGCGGTCGGGACCTGGCGGCGCGGCTGGTGCACGGGACGGTTGTGTCCGTAAAGGTCGGGCTGGTGTCGATGGGCATCGCCGCTCTGTTGGGCGTGGTCATTGGTGGAGTGGCGGGGTACGCGGGCGGTTGGGTGGATGCGGTCCTGTCGCGCGTGATCGAAGTGGTGATCTGTTTTCCGGATTTCTTTCTGATCCTTTCGGTGATGGTGTGGCTGGAGCCGAGCATCGTCAACGTTATGGTGGTGATCGGGCTGACCCGGTGGACCTCGATCGCGCGTTTTACCAGGGGCGAGTTCATCCGTCTTAAGCAGATGGATTTTGTGGCGGCGGTGCGGGCCTCGGGCGCCGGGCCGCTGCGGATCATGCTGCGGCATCTGCTGCCCAACGCTCTGGCTCCCGTGCTGGTGACCATCACCTTCGGAATCGCCCAGGCGGTGCTGATCGAGGCTGGTTTGAGCTGGCTGGGCTTCGGGGTGCAGTCGCCGGCGGCCTCGTGGGGCAACATGCTGCGGTCGGCGTTCGTGCACCTGCGGGTGGCTCCTTATATGGTGTACCCGCCGTGCATTGCCATATTCGTGGCCGTGCTGGTGTACAACCTGCTTGGCGACGCCCTGCGGGACGCGATCGATCCGCGGATCGCGGAGCGGCGGGGCGGACCATGAGGGCGGCATCGATGCAGGACGACGTACTGCTGGAAGTTCGCAACCTGTGCACGCACTTCGCCACCGAGGATGGGGTTGTGCGGGCGGTGGACGGTGTGAGTTGGCAGGTGCGGCGGGGCGAGACGCTGGCGGTGGTGGGCGAGAGCGGGTGCGGCAAGAGTGTCATGGCCCTTTCGATCATGCGCCTGATTCCCGAGCCGCCCGGCCGCATCGTCGCCGGTGCCATCCGGTTTCACGACGCCTCTTCCAAGCGGGTGCACGACCTGCTCACGTTGCGCGAAAGACAGTTGCAGAGCCTCCGCGGCAATCGTATAGCCATGGTGTTTCAGGAACCGATGAGCGCGTTCAATCCGGTGTTCACCATTGGAGAGCAGGTCGCCGAAGCGGTTGCATTGCATCGCCGCGTGAGAAGGAAAGAGGCGATGGACGCGGCCGTGAAGTTGTTGGAGCGAGTGGGGATAGCAGCCCCTGCCCAGCGGGCGCGTGAATATCCACACCAGATGTCGGGGGGCATGCTACAGCGGGCCATGATTGCAATGGCGATTTCGTGTGCACCGGCGCTTCTGATCGCTGATGAACCTACGACGGCGTTGGACGTGACGGTGCAGGCTCAGATACTCGGTCTGCTGCGCGATCTTCAACGGACCAACGCCATGAGCATACTGTTCATCACCCACGATCTTGGAGTGGTGGCCCAGATTGCGGACCGGGTCTGTGTGATGTACGCGGGCAGGATGGTGGAAGAGGCGGCGGTGGGCGAGCTGTTTGA
>JAZGDL010000096.1:0-7305 GCA_036477795.1 Phycisphaerae bacterium | reverse complement strand
CATCGATCGGCGACGCCCATCTCGAGGGGCTGACCGACCGCCGCGGGGTGGCTACGGAAAAGTCGTCGCTGTTGGACCATCTTCGGCCCGGCGGTTTAGCCATGCTCAACGCCGACGCCCCGGAACTCGCCCCGATCCTGGAGGGCCGGCACGAATACAGCGTGATCAGTTTCGGTACGTCGGACGCCGCCGACGTTCAGGTAACCGGCGTTGAATCACGCATCGACGGCACCACGTTCAGAATCAACGGCCGCCTCAACGTATCGTTACCGTGTCCTGGCGAGCACAACGCACTCAACGCCGCCGCCGCCTTTGCGGTGTGTCGCCGACTCAATGTCGAGCCGGAGCGTATCGTCGAGTTGCTGTCCACATTCAAGCCGCCCCCGATGCGTCTTGACGTCTCGCGGGTGGGCGGCCTGACGCTGATCGACGACAGTTACAACGCCAACCCTTCCAGCACCGCGGCGGCCATCGAAGTTTTACGGGCCACCAACAGCGGCGGTCGGCGCGTTTTTGTGGGGGGCCAGATGTTGGAGCTGGGTGCCGCCGCCGCCGCCCACCATCGGGGCGCCGGGCGTCATATAGCTAGAGCGGGCATCGACTTGGTTGTTGCCATCGGCGATCATGCCCCGGACGTGATTTGCGGAGTGCACTCGGTCAACAGACGACTCACCGCCGTCCTGTACGCGGACACCGAGACGGCCTGCGCCGATCTGCCAAACTGGTTGAACGACTCGGATACGGTGCTGATCAAAGGGTCGCGGCAACTGCAATTGGACAGGGTGGCCCGCAGCGTGCGGGCAGCGTTTGCCTGACCTGTGGAGCGTGGTACCGTGCGGCAACGGATGATCCCGGGAGGGCGCAAGATTGCTTTATCTCCTGTTTCATTCGCTTCTCGGCGGGCAGCACTACGCCTACGAGAACGCGCTGTTCCGCGGAGCCTGCGCCGCATTGCTCTGTTTTCTTGGGGTGGTCCTGACCGGACCGGCGGTCATCCGCCAGTTGATGCGATTCAAACTGGGCGATCGACCGGAATTCGATCACGCCACCCTCAACCAGCTCGCCGCCGACAAAAAAAACGTTCCCACCATGGGCGGGCTGTTGATCATCGCGGCGCTGATTGTAGGGATTCTCCTGTTCGCCGATCCGTTCAACTTCTACGTGCAGATGAGCCTGGTCTGCCTGCTATGGTTAGGATTCCTCGGAGCCGTCGACGACTGGATGAAACTTACAAGGGCCGAGTCATCCACAACGCGCGATGGATTAAGATTTTACCAGAAGTTCTTGTTCCAGATCAGCCTGGGAGTTGTGCTGGGGTATTTCATTTACAGCCACGGTCTGAACAACGCCAACTACGCCTTTGTAGGCCCAACGGACGAGCGACGGTCGATCCAGGCCTTCCGCGTGCTGATGGTGCCTTTTTACAAACACGGCGTCTTGCTCAATGCCGCCGCTTTCATGTTCCTGACCGTGCTGGTGGTGGCCGGGACCAGCAACGCTGTGAATCTAACCGATGGACTCGATGGTCTGGCGTCGGGTTGCGTCGCGTTGTGCAGTGTTGTTTTCATGATACTCAGTTACGTCGCGGGCACACCCGAACTGGCCGCTAAGCTATTGATTCCATATGTACCTGCGAGCGCCGAGCTGGCTGTGATATCCGGTTGCGTGATGGGCTCTGCGATCGGTTTCCTGTGGTACAACTGCCACCCCGCCAAGGTCTTCATGGGCGACACCGGCTCGTTGCCCCTGGGTGGTTTGATCGGCTACGTCGCCATCGTCACCCGGCAGGAGCTGATGCTTTTTCTGGTCGGCGGCGTTTTCGTGTTCGAGGCATTGTCGGTGATTTTGCAGGTGGGATGCTTTAAGATGACCGGAGGAAAGCGTTTGTTCCTCGCTGCCCCGATCCATCACCACTTTCAACTGAGTGGGTGGACGGAGACGCAGACGGTGACGCGCTTCTGGTTGCTGGGGGCGATCTTCGCGGTGTTCGCCCTGGCCACCATCAAGCTGCGCTAGAAAGGAAATGAGTGGGTGGCCCACCTCCTTTGGAGGTGGGGTAGCCGATGATCGTCGGACGGTTTACTTGAGCGAATATCATCGCGTCCCCCATGTCCAGAGGACATGGGCCACCCGCCCCATGTCCAGAGGACATGGGCCACCCGCCGGATCGGCCGCTCCGGACGCTGGTCAACGATAACAATGATGCGGCAAATGAGTTCACGACTGGATTCGCTCAGCACCGGACTTCTGCTGGTGGCGGCATCTCTCATGACCATCGGAATCGTGATGGTCACTTCCACCGCCGCCAGCCTTGAGGAATCGATCGTCGAATCCATCTCCTGGCAGACGCCGTTCATTCGTCAGGCTGCGTTCGTGGGGTCGGGCTTTGTCCTGATGCTGGTCTGCGCCCGCATTGGTCCCGGTCTTCTGCAATGGCGACCGGGTTTGGCGCTGCAGCCGTCCGTGGTCTTGCTGTTCGTGGTCGTGGTGCTGCTGGCTTGTGTTTGGGTGCCCGGAGTCGGCGTCGAAAGTCACGGCAAGCACCGTTGGGTTGCGTTTGGAGCCGTACGATTTCAGCCGTCCGAGGTCGCCAAACTTGCCCTGGTGGTATTCCTGGCTGCGTTGCTGTGCCGCCGAAACACTGCGAGCCAACATCGCGTACCGGATATCACCATACCCATGTTGGCTATCGCCGTTGTTTGCGCCATGGTCGGCCGGGAGGATTTCGGCACCGCAGTGCTGTTAGCTGTGGTGGGCGGTCTCATGTTGATGGCTCGCGGTTGTCCATTGTCCACCATGGCGGCTTGGACCATACCCGCCGTCGGCGCGTTCATCTATATGATCGTTTCGCAGCCTTATCGCATCGAGCGTTTGCTGGGGTTCTTGCGGATCTGGGAAGACCCCCACGGTGTCGGCTACCACCCGATGCAATCGCTGGCTGCCATCGCGTCGGGCGGATGGGCCGGGCGCGGGTTGGGCGCCGGATTGGCCAAGTACGGCTACCTGCCGGAGAGCGGGAGCGATTTCGTCTTTTCTATCATCTGCGAGGAGATCGGCTTTTTCGGAGGCGTGGTGGTCATCCTGTTCTTCGTCGTTCTCGTGCTTCTGGGCCTGCGTACCATGATGCTGGCGCCCTGCGAAGACGGCGGATTCGCAAAGCTTTTCGCCTTCGGAGTCACGGTGACGATCGCCCTTCAAGGTTTGATGAACATCGCGGTGGTCACCGCGGTGGCCCCGACCAAAGGTATCCCCCTGCCGCTGGTTTCCGCGGGCGGCTCCGGGCTGTTGTGTTTTAGCGTAGCCGTCGGTTTGCTCGCCGGCGTACCGCGCCGGGCGGTGGTGGCCGCGGCGCCGCCAGGGGATGCGACGCCCGAGAAAATGGTGCTGACACAGGCTCTCAGGAAATGATGCATCAACCGTACATCGCCTTCGCCGGCGGCGGCACCGGAGGTCATCTGTACCCCATGCTCAGCCTGGCTGCGGAGATCCGGCGCAAGCAGCCGCGGGCACGCTTTGTGTTCTTCACAACAGACCGGCCTATCGATGAGCGGCTGATCCGCCATGTGTTCGATGAGCAGTCCGCGGTCATCGTCAGCCAGCCGGTGAAACCGTGGCCGCGGGCCCTGGGCGATTGGCCACGCTTCTATGGCGCCTGGCGAGCGTCGCTGAAACGGTGCCGCGCCGAATTCCAAAATGACCGACCCGATGTGGTGATCGGCAGCGGCGGCTTCGGCAGCGGTCCGGCGATTCACGCTGCTCGCAAGCTCGGCATCACTACCGCTCTGCTGAACCCCGATGCCATACCCGGTAAGGCCAATCGGTTTCTGGCATCGCGGAGCGACGTGGTTTTCGCCCAATGGCCGCAAACGCAGCGGTATTTCGCCCGGTCAGTCCGCGTGCGGGTCACCGGCTGCCCGATTCGACCGGAATTCAGCCATGCCCGGCGAACAGCCGGCTTGCACCGCTTCAATCTTGATGCCGCCAGAAAGACGTTGCTGGTCACCGGGGCCTCGCAAGGTGCCCGTTCCATCAACCGTGCCGTCGCGGCCTCGCTGGGCGACCTCGCGGGCATTGATGGCTGGCAGTACCTTCACCTGGCCGGCACCGCCGACGTGGATGGGCTGCGAATGGCTTACGCTTCCCATTCACTCGCCGCCACGGTGTTGGACTACACCGAGCATATGCCCGAGGCGTTGGCCGTCGCCGATCTGGTGGTCACGCGGGCCGGTGCATCGACCCTGGCGGAGATCACCGCCCGCGGCTTGCCGGCGGTAATCATGCCCTACCCGCACCACCGTGACCGACACCAGTATGCCAACGCAGCCGTGTTGACCGAGGCGGGTGCGGCGGTGCTTGTCGAAGATGGGCTCACGGCGGCGGACAACGCTCCCAGGCTCTTTGCGGCGTTGCGCGGAGTGATGATTGACTCTCAAGTACGAGGAGAGATGGCCCGGGCCGCCGCCGTGCTGGGCGTGCCCGATGCGGCGGAAAGAATCAGCGGCGTGGTGTTGGCTTTGATCGCGAATGGTGTCATGGACAGCAGTACTTTGAACGGCGGATCAACCGGGTCCGGAAATTGGAGAGAAAAGGCAGCGCGAGACGATGACAGGAATAGCGTTGAATCCCCCATAGACGCGATGGCTTAGTCTGGAGTTCCCGGCGGCGTGCCCGCTCGGGAACGCTGGACCGAGAATGCCTTCTCGGTCCCACATATGGGTGGGAGAAAGGATTCTCGCACCAGCACTTGTTGGCGGCGCGATTTCGCAACACACGGAAAGAACATGCAAACGATTCAAGTTACTCATAAACCGCAAACCCTACGCCGGCGGCCCAAGCGTCGCCTTTACGAAATCGACTTCGGCGGCAAGAAGGTGCATATGATCGGCGTGGGCGGTTGCGGCATGCGTGCGGCGGCACGGTTGCTGATGCAATGCGGGGCGACCGTGACCGGATCGGACCGGGCAGCCTTTGCCGGCCTGGGCATGCTCACCGACTTCGGAGCGAAGGTGTATCTGGGGCAATGCGCCGCCAACATCCCCGACGGTGCCGATCTGGTGGTGTACAGCGCCGCCGTTCCTGATTCCAATGAGGAGCTGCGGGCTGCCCGCGCCTCTGGTGGCCGGGTCATCAAGTACGCCCAGCTCATCGGCGAGCTGATGCAACTGCGCACCGGAGTGGCCATCGCCGGCACCCACGGAAAGAGCACGACGACAGCCCTTTGCGCCCACCTGTTCCGCGTCGCCGGTCTCGATCCATCGTTTATCATCGGTGCGAACGTTCCCCAACTCCGCGGCGGCTCGGGTGTGGGCATGGGCCAGCATTTTGTGGTCGAAGCCTGCGAGTTCGACCGCTCCTTCCTGCACCTGAGACCCAAGTGTGCAGCCATCCTCAACATCGAAGCCGATCATCTGGACTGCTACAAGGACATCGGCGAAATATGCGAGGCCTTCGCCGCCTTCGCCGGCAATGTTGCCTCCGACGGGCTGATAGTGACCGATCATGAGGACCGTCACGCCGCCGGCGCCGTCGGTGGAGCCTCGGCACGTGTGGAGACCTTCGGCTTTGGGCCCGACGCCACCTGGCGGGCGGTGAATCTGGAGATCGACCGGGGGCGCTACACCTTTGACGTGACCTATGAATCGCTGCATCTGTTCAGAACCTCGCTGTCCATCGCCGGTCGGCACAACGTCACCAACGCCCTGGCCGCCACCGCCCTGGCCTGGAACGTCGGCGCCAGCCGGGAGGCCCTGGCTGAGGGGCTGTGCAGCTTCGAGGGGGTGGACCGCCGCATGAGCCACCGCGGCTGCTGCTGTGGAGTCAACCTGGTCGACGACTATGCCCATCATCCCTCCGAGATTCGTGTGACGCTGGCCGCCGCCCGCGATCGATTCGCCCCAAGACGAGTGTGGGTCGTCTTTCAACCACATCAGCATTCGCGGACGCGCATTCTGATGGATGAGTTCGCCAAGAGCTTTGACCTGGCGGATGAAGTCATCATCCCCAGGGTTTACGGATCGCGAGATACTCAGCAGGAGGTGGACCGGAACGGGGCGCGCACGCTTGCGACGCGCATCGGCGACAACGGTACGAATGTGCATTACATTCCCGAGCTCGAGGACGTCGCGACGTTTCTGGAGTTCAGGCTGGCGCCCGACGACCTGGTGATCACCATGGGCGCCGGCGACGTGTGGAAACTGGCTGATGAATTGGTTGAACGGCTTCAACGGCAAGCTTAGAGAATTCGCCCCTCTCGCCGAGCTGACATGGTTCAGGGTTGGTGGACCGGCGCGGTGGCTGGTCTCGCCCGGCTCGCAGACGGAGTTGGCCGAGACGTTGGGCCGCGCCGCGGATCACGGAATCCCATACAAAGTTCTGGGGGCCGGGGCCAACGTTCTGGTGTCTGACGACGGTTTCGACGGGGTCGTGGTGCGGCTTGATGAGCCTGCCTTTACCTCGACGGACTTTGACGGTCACCTGGTCCGCGCTGGCGGCGGTGTCGATCTTATGGACCTGACCCACGTGTGCGCCCGCCGCGGTCTGTCCGGTCTGGAAGCGATGGCCGGCATCCCCGGAACCGTCGGCGGCGCCGTGCGGATGAACGCCGGTGGTCGGCACGGCGAACTAGGCCAGGTGGTGGAAGGCGTGACCGCGGTGTCGGAGCGCGGGGCTGTTGTGTCCCTGGACCGCAAGGAGTTGCTGTTCGGGTACCGCTCGTCGAACATCGGTGCGCGTATCGTGGTCTGGGCCACCTTGCGTCTTGTGCAGTCCGATCCGGTTCAGACCATGCAACGGTTTAGAGAGTATTGGGCCGAGAAGAAGCGGGCTCAGCCGCTTGGTGACAGGAGCGCGGGGTGCGTCTTCAAGAATCCTGGCGGCGCGTCAGCCGGGGCGCTGATCGATCAGGCCGGTCTGAAAGGATACACCCGCGGGGGGGCATCCGTTTCGGCGAGGCACGCCAACTTCATCGTCACCGCACCGCATGCCACCGCCGCCCACGTCCGGGCGGTGATCGATCACGTGCGCGACGAGGTAGTGCGTCGGTGCGGCGTGGAGTTGGAATTGGAAATAGACATCTGGTGACCGCATCAAGGTGCGCACTGTAGCGCCACCCCTTGTGGGTGGCGCGTTCACCAGGCGGCGCCACCCACGAGGGGTGGCGCTACAGATGTGAAGGAGCACAACAATAATGACATCAACGACCACGGATATTGCAGGACACATCCAGCCGGCGGCGCGGGTAGCTACGCTTGACGTTACCGTCCTGGCCGGCGGGCCGGGCGTGGAGCGAGAGGTCAGCCTGGAAAG
>JAZGDL010000095.1:0-6064 GCA_036477795.1 Phycisphaerae bacterium | reverse complement strand
GACCGGTCCACCGCGGGCACATCCGAGTCGGCAATCGCCGCCGCACAGGCACCCGGCGAACCCATCTCGAACAACAGCGGTTGATCCTGGTCCTTGGGCAATCTAACCTTCGCCAACTGCGTCATTACACTATTCATCTGCTAACTGACCGTGGGCAGTGCGGCGCCACCTGACAGAGTGACCCGTCGCTGGCGCTCGGGGCTCGGATAAGCGGCGCCGACCCGCGCACGGTGGTTAAATTCCTCTCACGCCGTTCGCAACGCGTCCACCAACTCGTCGATCTGCGTCTTGGAGCGTTTCTCGGTCACCGCCACCATGAAACAATCCTCCAGATCCTTAAACCAGCGCCCCAACGCCACACCGGCCAGGATCTTGCGCTGGCGACAATGGGCCAGCACTCCTTGGACCGGGTGCGTCGTTCGTACGACGAATTCGCGGAAGAAGGGCCCGTCAAAGCGAAGATCGTAACCGTTCAGTTGCGCGATTTCTTCCGCGGCGTAGTGGGCCTTGTCGAAACAGAGCCCGGCAACCTTATTGAGCCCCACTTTGCCCAAAGCTGCCATATGCACCGCAGCACGGAGCGCCAGCAAGCCCTGGTTTGTGCAAACATTGCTGGTGGCCCGGGCCCGCCTGATGTGCTGCTCCCGGGTCTGCAACGCCAGGCAAAAACCCCGTGTGCCTTCAGTGTCATGGGCCAGCCCGACGATCCGCCCCGGCATTTTTCGCAGATACTTCTCACGGCAGGCGAAGAATCCGCAATAGGGCCCGCCGTACGAAAGTGGGATGCCCAGCGGCTGGGCTTCGCCGACGGCGATGTCCACGTCCAGTTGCCCCGGCCGCTTCAGTATCCCGCAACTGATGGGATCAACGCTTTGCACGACCAACGCCCCGACGTCATGGGCCACGCTCACAACGTCGGCGACGCGCTCGATCAATCCAAAGAAATTCGGCGACTGAAGTACTACCGCAGCCGTTGCTTCGTTCAGCTCGGCCTTGAGGGCGTCAACGTCAATCGCGCCGTTGACGTGCCCGACGCGGACCACTTCGATGGGCTGCTCGTAGGTCAGGGTGCGCAGCACAACCATTGCATCGGGATGAATGGCGGCCGAAACCAGCACCCGCTGCCGCCCGGTGACAACCGAGGCCATGAGCACCGCTTCGGTCACCGCAGCCGCTTGGTCGTACAGCGAAGCATTGGCGACTTCCATGTCGGTTAGCTGGCAGATCATCGTCTGGAATTCATAGAAGGCTTGCAGCGACCCCTGCGATGCTTCAGCCTGATAGGGCGTATAGGCGGTGACGAACTCGCTCTGGCCGGCCAATTGCTCCACCACCGACGGAGAAAAATGGTCGTAGGCCCCGGCGCCGAGAAAACAGACAAGATCGGTGTCACGGCATGGCACGTTGCGGGCAGCCAACGCTTCCAGCTCTGCCAGCAGTTGCGGCTCGCTCACGCCCTTGGGAATGTCCAGCAAACCCTGTACCCGATGATCGTCCGCCACCCCGGCAAACAGTGCGTCAATGGTATCGACACCGATGCAGTCGAGCATGATCGCCTCCTGCTGCGGTGTGATCTGTGTGTAGTCCATGGAGCCTTTTGTCAGCCCACGGATTCGGATACGTGGGTTTCGCCGGCCAGCGGGTTCCGCTTGAACAGCTTGGTCTCCAGTGCTCGATTGAACGGAGTCCAGTCTCGTTCGTCGGTGTCGGCTTCGATGGCCGCTATGGACATGTTCAGTTTGGCGTCGAGATTGTCCAGATAGTGCACCGCCAGGGCTTCAGGGGTGGCGGGGACCTTGGGGCTGCCGAACTCCGGTCTGGCGTGGTGGCTTATCACGATGTGCTGCAGGGCCCACTTGACGCGGTCGGGAAACGGCTTGCCGGTCGTTTGGGCGGCACGCTCCGCCATCCGGTCGATCCATTGCGAGCAGATAGAGATATGCCCCAGCATCTGCCCCTGGTCCGTATACCTGAAGCTGGTATCGAACGACAGTTCCGCCGTTTTGCCCAGATCGTGCAGGAACAGGCCGGCCACCACCAGGTCCATCTGCACCTTGGGATACCGTGGGATAGCCAGCCTGGCCAACTCCAGCACGTTCAAGGTATGCTCCAGCAGACCACCGATGTAGGCGTGGTGCAAGCTCACCGCCGCCGGCGCCACCTTGAACCTGGCGATCAACACTTCGTCCTTGAGGAACTCCCCAATCAGGGCGCCGACCGCCGGATCCTTGATCTCCTCCAGGATCGCCCCGGTTCGCGACCACATCTCATCGATGTCCCTCTCCGTCCGCGGCAGGAAATCGCCCAGTTCGATCGAGTCGGTATCGACCGGCCGGATGGCTTCGATAATGAATTGTAGGGCCCCTTTGTAGTTTTCGCTGCGGCCTTTGACGTTGATGAAGCCGCCCTCGGTCATGGCCCGGTACATTGCCTCGGAAGCCGACCAGACCCGGGCGGTCATCCGTCCCGTACGGTCCGCCAGAACGCAATGGATATACAACGAGCCCTGGGTGGTGGTTCGCAGGTCTTTCGATGCCACCAGAAACGTCACGGACTCGAATCGTTCGCCGGGCCCAATGTCCTTGATAAATCGTCGCGCCATTAATCATCTCCCACTACAACCGCATATTTCGCACCGCACCAATATACTGTAGACGGTTGCCCCGATTCCATCAACAAACGCTCGCCCCGCCGACCCGCCGCACCCCGCGCCGTCCCGGCGTCGGAATCCCTTCAACCAGGCTTTCTTGCAGGCGACTTGCCCGCTGGACACCAACCGGCGATTGGCTACACTCCCGGTCCGTGACCGCAATTGAGAGACGACGCACAGGGCCGTAGCGGGCTGAGCCGCCAAACCGGGAACAACTACGCATGCCACTCACGCTGAGCGCCCTCCAACACCGCACCCTGGCTGTGTTCATGGAGAAGGCATTCACCACCCCTGAGCAGTACCCCCTCACAATCAACGCCCTGGTCGCCGGCTGTAATCAGAAGAGCAATCGAGATCCTGTCACCAGTCACACCGAAAGCGACGTGGTCAACGCCTTGCAGGAGCTCATGCACATGCAGCTCGTCAAGTCGACTCCTTCTCAACCGGGCGCCCGGGCCAACCGCTATGAGCACTGCGTGACCGCAAAGTTCCCGTGGGCGCCGCACGAGCAGGCTATGCTGTGCGAACTCCTCTTGCGAGGTCCGCAAACCGTCGGCGAGCTGCGCACCCGCGCCAGCCGCATGGTGCACATCGGCGATCTTCAAACGGTTCAGAACACATTGGATGCGCTTGGGGCCAACGATCCTCCCGAAGTTTTGGTCATGCCCCGCTCCGCTGGCAAATCCGTCGTTCGCTACCGCCACAACTTCTATCTGGAAGATGAAGTGCCTCAAGACGGCGTCCCCGTTCGAACATCAACCGGCGCCACCACATCCGCCAGCCACCCCGCCCCCGACCCAGACCTGCTCGCCCGCCTAAACGACCTCGAAACGCGCGTGGCCGCTTTGGAGGATAGAATCCACTCGCCGACCGACACGTAATACGGATCAGGAAATAGGTAGGTGCGCGTCAACTCGGGTGCCACGGGCGGGTGCTGGTGCGAGAATCCTTTCTCGCACACATCCGCTGCGGGAATACCTTCCCGTGGCCCGCCAGGAAGGGGGACCGAGAAGGGATTCTCGGTCCAGCGTGACCTTGCGCTGTACGTATAGGTACGTGCGCGTCAACTCGGGTGCCACGGGCGGCTTGTCCGCCCGTGGCTACGCTGAGCTTGCGTTTGGGGAGCACGGGCAGGCAAGCTGCCAGTGACACCCCCGTGGACGAATTACTCGCGATGCGTATGAGACCCGACCCGTCCGATGGAGATCGTCTTGGCGAAGCGTATCCGTGGTTCATCCTGTGGCACTACGTTCAGTTCGGCAATCGTCGTTCGTCGAAGCGCCACAGGCCGGCGTCGTGGGCGGCTTCGTAGGCAGCCTCGATCGCGGTGTGATCGGGCCGGCGGTTGATCTCCTCGTAACGGACGCCGCCGGCGTTGCGGCCCTTCTGGATGATGCCGCCCACCTCATGGCCTGGTCGGTACTGGTTCATGATGTTGACGTAGGTATCCGGCGAAAGCTCCTCTGCCAGCCAGCGGAATATCTCTCGGGTCTCATCCAACTGGCCGGGCATGACCAGGTGCCGCACCAGTACGCCGCGGCAGGCTAGCCCGTCGGGCCTGAAGCGCAGCACGCCGACCTGCCGGTGCATCTCGCGGATGGCCTCGCGGGCCCGATCGGGGTAGTCCTTGGCCTTGGCCAAACGCGCCGCGGTCTGTCTAGTCCAGAACTTGAAGTCCGGCATGTAGATGTCCACCAGCCCCTCGAGCAGCTTCAGCGACGAGATCGCGTCATAGGCGCCGGTGTTGTAGACAATGGGCAGACGCAGCCCCCGGTCGACGGCGATCGCGATGGCCTCCACCACTTGCGGGGCGACGTGCTCCGGCGTGACCAAGTTGATGTTGTGGCAGCCTTGCTCCTGCAGGGCGATCATCAGACCGGCGATGCCGTCTGCGTCCAGTTCCCGGCCGCCGTCGCGCTGAGAAATGTCCCAGTTCTGGCAGAAGACGCACCGCAGGTTGCACATGGAAAAGAAGATGGTGCCCGAACCGTTCCGGCCCCGCAGGCAGTCCTCCTCCCCGCGATGGGCAAACGCCGACGATACCCGGGCGTACCGCCCGGTGTGACACACCTTGGTCTCACCTTTCAGCCTGTTGATCGCGCAATTCCGCGGACACACGCGGCAGCACTCCAGTTCATTCAAGGCCGCCGCCACCCGCTCGCTCATCCCCTCCCGCATCTGGGAAGCCAGATAAGCCGGCGCGAACGAGTCTAAAATGAACCGCTGCGAGCTTGGATGCGTCATACCAATAACTTAGTCATTGGGCGGCTATTGTGGTAGATAATCCTCACCACGAATTGCAGTCACATTTGAGAGGTGAGTGCTCTGAGGAAAGGCGCTGATCCGAGCCGCGACCGTGAGGGAGCGGTCAGCCAAGGAGGGACGCTGGCTGTCGCGCCACAAACGTCGTTGGAATGAACGTCCATCTGACTGAGCCGGTAGGGTCCGCCCTGAGCCTGAGAATCTCTTGTCTTTTGCCGTCCTGCCCTCTGCGGCTTTGGCCACCGTTTGCGGGCCGGGATCCGAACAGCCTAAAGGTGCCCTAGTTTGATCTCGTTACTTCGGGCTTGAGCAACTGCTTGTCGCTCCCGGCGCCGGCTCTCGCCGGGTGGCTCCGCTCTGTTTCTTGCCTCTCATCCGATTAACACTTTTGCGAAGTGCATCACGTTGTAGCTCAGTGCCGACCACAGCGCGATGCAACGCACTTTTCTCAGGCTCCACGCGGACCACGCAGGATTGGAGTCACATCGCTGAACCGATGAATCCCTTCTCGGTCCTCTCGCTCAGTCCAGTCTGGAGTCCTTGGCCATTTCGCACATCACACCGACCACATCCTCGTCGAAGTCCCCGCAGCGCGCACCTTTGGTTAGCACCTCGAGCGCGGTGTTGACGGTTCGGGCTTGGCAATAAGGACGCGCTGAGGTGACCGCATCGAAACAATCGGCTACGGCAACGATGCGAGGTAACAATGGGAGTTCGTCACCACCGATTCCGTCGGGATAGCCGCGCCCGTTCGGGCGCTCGTGATGCCAGCGCACGATGCCAAGCACGTCATGGAACGTCCTCAGGCGCACGAGCACGTCATATCCGACCACCGGGTGCGTTTTCATGACGCTCCATTCGTGGTCGTCGAGCCTCCCGGGTTTGTTGAGGATGGCGTCGGGTACGGCGATCTTGCCCAAGTCGTGGATAACGCCCCCTCTGTAGAGCGTGGCGACCTCATCATCGCCGAGGCGCATTCGGGTGCCGATTTCGACGGCGCAGGCGGCCACGCGCTCGACGTGTCCTTGCGTATACTTGTCGCGCCCTTCGACAATCCGGGCCAGCGCGAAAATGACGTTCTCGCTGTCCTCCAGGGCGTCGGCGGCCTGTTTGTTTCGAATCAGATTGCGACAGCGTTGCAAGAGTTCGCCG
>JAZGDL010000094.1:0-6373 GCA_036477795.1 Phycisphaerae bacterium | reverse complement strand
CATTCCTCTCAGGCGCGAGCTTCCAGGAAACGACGAAGGTGCTGACGGAGGCGTCGCTGCGCGGCGCGGTGGACACCCTCCAGGGCCTCAAGGAGAACGTGCTCCTGGGACACCTGATCCCGGCGGGCACCGGGTTCGATCCCTACCTCAACATGCGGGTGAGGAAACTGGTCGAGCCGCCGGTCTCCGAGATCGAGGACGAGCAGACCATACTGGCCGAGGCCGCGGAGGCCGCCGAGGCCCTGGGGGCCGAGCGGGCACCCGCGGTGGTGGAGGTGGTCGCCCAGCCGGGCCAGGAAACGCCGATGGTTGACTCCTGACGGGCTCACCGGCTTGTGTCTGGAAGCTCTCTCTGTGCTGCTGGGCATCCAGGGCTCTCGGCGGGGGCATTCGCCCTCCCATCGACTCTTCAAACACGTCCCAGCCTCTTGGTGTGCTGCTGACGACCCGATGCGGAGCGCTGGGTCCCGGATCGAGGCGGTGCGTCCCGGCCAGCCTGACTTGAGGCCCCCACCGGAACCCGCCACCGCCCCACGCAAAATGAAATTCGGTTGGGAGATTGATTGAATAGTTTTGACGTTCCCCTAAGATTTATGATATGAAGGGGTAGGCTGGTGCGTCCTTGTGCTCAGGCAGGGGATAACCCGGTCAAAGGAACACCGTGCTCACGGTCCCGCTGGCGCCCGCCGGACCTGATCCTGGAGACTGAATTATGTTCGTAAGAAAAGGTGTTTGCGTTGGGTTGCTGCTCTGCGCGAGCTTGGCTCTGGCCCAGGACGACGACCAGCGCTCCGCCGGAGGTGTGCGATCCAAGGGTCCGAGCACTGAACAAGTCGCCCCCTCGACCATAGGAAAGCAGCTCACTCGGGCCAACGCCACAAACGATCCCGGGGCCGACCTTGCGTTGACGATGGATCAAGTCGGCGAGCTTGCCCCTCGCCTGTTGATAGCCAAGCGCCCGCAAGTCTTTCGAACGGCCGAAACCTCAGGCCGGATCATCGTCAAATTCATGGATTCTGTCACTGCCCGTGCACGCAACGACGGCACGATGATGTCGGTGGCGGGCGTTGATACGACGGCGATCGAGGAGCTGGCGGAGCGGTTGGGGCTCACCTTCGAACCGGCGATCAAGCTCGCTGCGGACAAACTGGCCCAAGTCCAGCTGCGAGCCGCCGCCCGAAGCGGCGTGGCTCAGCCCGACCTGGCGGGAATCATTTATGTCGACGGCCCGGCGGAAGCCTTAGAGGAAGTAGCGCCGATCTTCCTGGCCATGCCGATCGTAGAGTACGTCGAGTTTGAGCCGAAGTGGGTGCTCGATCCTGGGCCGCCGGTCAATGACGACTGCGCAAACTCCATTGAGGTTTTCGACGGTCCCAACGGCCCGTTCACGAATGTCGGGGCTACCGACGATGGACCGACGCCCGGGGCGTGCGGCGCAACTCTCGGAGCCGACATCTGGTTCACGTATAACGCGGCCTTCAACGGCAACCTGACCGTGAGCCTGTGCGCCGGCACCGACTTCGACTCCGTGTTGGCGGTCTACGACGTTTGCACCTGCCCCGCTGACGAGGCGGACCTGGTGACGTGCGCCGATGACGGCTGCGGCCTCGGTCTTACGGCTTCCGAGGTCACGTTCCCGGTAGTATCCGGCAACTGCTACTTGATCCAGGTCGGTGGTGACGAGGGAGCCACGGGTTCGTTCAGCATCACGATCACGGGGACGTCTCTGGCCGCCTGCGACAATCCGTTCGCCGGTAGCTGCTTCGATCCACTTGGCAACGGCACCCCCGGCTGCTTCAACCTGACCAATCCGACATGCTGCGCGACCGTGTGCGAGCTCGTGCCGGAATGCTGTGACATCGTCTGGGATGCCTTCTGCGCCCAAGTCGCAGCCCTCCGCTGCGACGACTCCTGCGGTTCCCCGGATGCCGGCGATTGCTTTGACTCCAACGGCTCACCGTTCTGTGATGACCAAGCTTGTTGCGAGACCGTCTGCGAGATCGATCCTGCATGCTGCGATCCAGATGCTGGTTGGGAACAAGGTTGTGTGGACCTTGCGTCACTTTTCTGTGAGGGCGTTTGCAACGCCAACGCGGGAAGCTGTTTCGAATCCAACGGCACGCCTGGATGCAGCGATGACTCCTGTTGCGACATCGTCTGTGCTGTCGAACCGGATTGCTGCGACGTAGTGTGGGATACCTTCTGCGCCCAGATCGCTCAATTCGGCTGTGACGAGCCGACCGGTTGCCCCAGCATCGGCGGTTGTTTCGAGCCGCACGGATCGCCGGGCTGCGAGGATGGGACCTGCTGCAACCTGGTGTGCACGGCTGATCCGCTGTGTTGTGATCTGACCTGGGACGATGGTTGCGTCGATTTGGCCATTGAGCTGTGCCCGGGCGACAACACCGGACCCACGCCGGACTTCACTTCCCTGCAAGGCTACCGCACTTCCGCCGGTGGTGGGTACGATCTGGAAGGCACACCCGACGATCCTTTTGATGGCTTATACGGCCTGGGTCAATTCGTCTTCGAGGAGCTGGGAGTTGGCGAGCGGAACCAAGCCCGCGGCAAGACGATCAAGGTCGGCGTGATCGAGTTCAGTGCCCTGCTCAACCACGAAGACCTCAAGGACAGCGACGGCAGACGTGTCGTGAATCTTGATCCGGACGTGTCCTTCGGCGACCTGTTCACGCTCAACCCCTCCTGGTTGAATCACGGCACCGCCACGCTCGGCGAGATCGCCGCGGTCGAGAACAACTTCGGTGTTACGGGGATCGCGCCCGACGCCGAGCCCTGGTTCTTCCCGATCGTGACCTTCCAAGGCGGACGGGCATTCACCGCCTGGAGCAACGCTCTGGTCATCTTCGGACCCGGGGACGTGCTCTCGGCATCCTACGGACCGAGGGGCTGCGGCACGCTGGCCACTTCCCCCACCATGTGGACGTTGTTCCGCACGGCCTCCGATCTGGGCATCACCATCTGCATCTCGGCGGGCAACGACTGCTGCGACCTGGGGACGGCGCCGCAAGCCAACGGCGACAGCGGGGCGATCATTGTGGGCGCGGGCTTTGCCGGCTCGCCCTGGTGCCGGCTCGGCTTCAGCAACTTCCACAAGTCCCCCAACTCAGCCCCCGAAGACGAGGAAGTGCATGTGCAGGCCTGGGGCACCGCCGTCACCACCCTCGGCTACGGCGGGTTATTCTTGGGAAATGACAACTTCGACCGCTCCTACACCAGCACTTTCAGCGGCACGAGCAGCGCGGCGCCCATGGTCGCGGGCCTCGTCGCAGACTTGCAGGGGTTTGCCAAGCAGTTCCACGGCATCCCGCTGATGCCCAACCAGATCCGCGATATCTTGACGGCCTGCCCCGGCCCCACGTTGCCGCAGTGCCTGGTGCCGTTCTGTAACGAGAACAATTTGCCAGGCGCGCCTCCCTTCCCCCCCCCGCCCCCGCCGGAATGCCTCGGCGACCTGGACCCGGACGGTGACCCCAACGTCATTGGACCGTTCGCGCAAGCACGGGGCGCAGGACTGAGCGTCATGACCGGCAACTTCTTCGATGGATCGCCACGCCTGGGCGACATCGAGGTCCTGCGCGGGACGCTGATCTTTGGCAACGCGAACTCCATCAAAGCCTCGGACAACAACCGCCTGTCCATCAAGTCGGAGTTCACCCGGCCGACGGACAACATCGACCTGGGAATCGTTTACCTCGCCGCCGGCCAGATCACCGACCTTCTGATTACCGCAAACGCAAATAGGGACACTGTTGCCAGCATGACAATCGTCCACGAGGCGCACGCCAACAACGCTGACTTCGTCTGTCCTCCGCCTCTCACAGCCACCGCATTGGTGTTCTACGAGATGTTCGACTGGAACTTCAATCGATGGTCCTTCGTCGCGTTCGCCAACCTGGCCGGGGCCGATCCGCCTGATCTGGGCTGCCCGATACCGACCTACCCCGTCCCTGGGCCCACACGCTTCGTCCGAGAGGACGACGGCCGAATCCTCCTGCGAATCTGGACGCTCTCCCTGGGCGGGGTCTTCGACGGCTTCGGCGGTTCGGCGAACGCACCCTACGTTGTTCGCCATGACTGGATCGACATCCAAATCGGAGGTGATGACGGAGGCGTCATCATTCCGTAATCGCGCAACCGCAACCATAGAGGCCGGGGCGCCTCGGCCCCACCATCTCAAACGCCTACCACTCCCCGGACCACGGGGAGTGTTCTTTGCGCCGCGAGGCGGACCGCACGCTAACCGCCGCAATCTACTACGGACCCCCTCCGCGTACGGTTTTTTCATCCCAGGCCTCGTAAGGATGAGGGCGATGAAGCGCCCCGATGCGATGGCCCCCCAAAGATGGGCCCCGGGACAGGCCGCCCGCGACGTCCACCGTGCGGCTCGCGGGGCGGCCCTTGCTCACCTTCTAAAAAAACCAAAGTCGCGCAAGATTTCCCAAAAAGCGGCGTATATAAGGGTGGAAGGAGTCGCCCGTTGAGCGCGGTTCGTGATTTGTTGCTGATCTGTTAGGCATCCCGGTTATCCCGGCCGAACAACGAGGTGGGATGATCCGCTGGGGTTGGGATCAGGGCATCAAGGCATCGAGGCATCAACGGGCAGAAGAAGGCATGAGGCACTTGGCATTGGGCATAAGCGACAAGAGATAAAGCCGCGACCGGTGGTCGCGGGAGGAACAGACGATGATCGGACAACGCACAACACGTTTGGCGATTCTGGCGGCAATGATGATCGTGCAAGCGGCGCATTCCGGGGGCGGGGGCGGGGGTCCGCCGGAGTATGAGGTTGACATCATACCCGGGCCGTTCTGTGGGCCGTTTGGGTACCGGCCGGCGACGGGTCTGGGGATCAATGACCTGGGCCATATCTGCGGTCGCGAACGCGATTGCAACACGGACGACGAGCCGTTTTTCTGGTCACCGGGGACGGGCCGCGTCGAGTTGGATATCCCCCCCGGCTTCGATGAGGGTCGAGCGCTCGATCTCAACTCGACCGACCAAATTGTGGGCTGGCTTCGGATGAACAACGTGTATCACGCGGCGCTTTGGCAGGACGAAGAAGTGATCGAACTGGGGATACCGCCCTGGGGAAACTTCAGCGAGGCAAGGGCGGTCAACGAAACGGCTCAGGTCACGGGAATGTGGGGCAACAGCGCCCTGGGTCCGTTGCACGCATTCCTTTGGCAAGGCGGCGTGATGCTGGACCTGGAGCTTCCGATGGGTCCCAACCACGCCGGCAACGATGTGAATTCTCAAGGACAGATCACGGGCTGGATGGGTGACGCATTTTTCATCGATTCACACGCTTTCATCTGGGACGACGGCAAGGTCACCGACCTGGGGGTGATCCCCGCCGGGTTCACGGCCGAAGGCATGGCGATCAATAACCAAGGCGACGTGGCCGTCCAAGGGCGAACGTTCAATGATCAAAACGAAGTGATCGTCCGCTCGTTCCTCTGGCGAGACGGCCAATGGATCGACCTGGGTGTTTTACCGGGGTGTGAGGAAACGCGAGTTCTCGATCTGAACGACGCAGGACAAGCGATCGGCTATTGCGATGGCCCCGTATTCCACCGCTTTCTCTGGCAAGACGGGGCGATGTGGGAGATCAACGACCTCATCCAAACCAATGACCCTGACTTCGACGCGATCTCACTCGTCTGGGCGATCAACAACGCGGGTCAGATCACCGGCAAAGGGCATCATTTCGAGTTGGGCAGTCCGGCCGTCCGTCTTAATCCCATTCTTCCAACGCCGGGCGACTTGGATGGAGACGGAATCGTCGGCGTATCCGATCTCCTCATCCTGCTCGCCAACTGGGGACCGTGCGATGATTGTAACGACTGCCCCGCTGATCTGGATGGGAATTGTGTGGTGGGCGTAACGGACTTACTTATTCTACTCAGTAACTGGGGATAGGAAGGAGGCATCAGGAGGAAGCGAATAGGGATTCTGGATTAGGGATTAGGCAAAAAGAGTCCCTGCGTCCTGGGGGAGCCGCCGGTCCCCGCCCGGACGGCCTGCCGCGAACGCGCTCGCCCACGAAGCAGCAAGCCGGGTGTTGGCGGCGGCACCCTCTAGCGGAATCGACGGGCACGAGCGACGGAGCAAGCAGCCGCCGTCTTTGGTGGGCGCACGGTGACCCGATCTACAACGGCACAGAGCGCCGCCTGTTCATCGGGCGTCCGGAGTTGCCCCCGAGATCGGACGTGCTCAGCCTTAGGTGGTCGGACGCACGTAGGTCATTCGAACGCGATTGCCCGGCGCGGTAAACTCCACCTCGGTCATGTAGGCCCGCATCAGAACGATGCCGCGCCCGGCGGGAATCTCGACATTCTCCGGACGGGTCGGA
>JAZGDL010000093.1:0-3229 GCA_036477795.1 Phycisphaerae bacterium | reverse complement strand
ATGTCGGAAAACAGGTTGGTGATCGCGCGGGCGTGGGACTTGCCTTTGACGTTGTTGAACAGCATCACCGGACCACCGTCCAAGTGCTTCTGAAGGCCGGTGATCTCAAGATCGGGATCGACCTCCTTGTCGGTTTCCATCAGATCACCCTCGGCTTTGAGCCACTCCAACGTTGCGCGCAGATTGGTAATGTCGTTCTTCATTATTTTGTTCTCCCTCCTGGTCCGGGGGTCTCCGTTGGCTGGTCAGACGATTGAATCGGCGGCACCCATCCTCGGCACGCCGGCGGCGCTTCGCCCGACCAACGCCGCCGCGCCGGGTCGTCTTGCCGCGGCGGGCGTCGGCTACGCCGCTCAGTCTTCCTTGATAAACTTTCCCATCCGCGACTCGGCGCCTGTCTTGCCCAGTTCCTCGAGATAGGTTTCGTGAATGCGCGGGTCCTGATCCTGGTATTCGATCTGGGCACCGCCGTCCTGGACATTGACGTCCATGCCCATGAACGCAGCCCGCGTCTCGGCCAGCATGGGATACCGGAGTCCGCCGATGCCAACGGCCAGATAGCGCGCCGGTTCGCGGCCGGTGTTGAAGTGCTGGTGATACATGCCGTCGGGCGGCGCGAAGACGACGCCGTAATCCCAGTCGACGCGGACGAAGTCCTCGTCGACGTCGTACCATAGAAGCGAATAGCCCGTGCCACTGATGCAGGACACATGGAAACCGGCACCGTGGCGGTGGGCTTTTTTATATGTCCCCACCGGCATCTCGGAGGTGTGCGCGTGCATGGTGCCGTCGGCCAGCACAAACATGATGTTGGAGCCGCCAGCGCCCCGTTTCTTCCATTTCACCAGTTCAAACTCGCTCAGGTCGGGAACGAAGTTGGTTTCCCACATATGGCGGCCCGGCTTTTTCGGAATGAACTCTCCCTCGCCCAAGAAATACTTCTGCTTGCCCTCGCGTTCCGGAAACAGGAAAGAATTGGCGAAGACAAACTCGTGGTTGTGAAAGAGGTTCAGTACCATGGGCAGGTTGTTGGTGGACGACAGCCGCGCCGGCGCGCGGCCGCTGCCGTTGAAATGCTGGTACCTGGCGTTGAGGGGCAACGCGAAAAGGCTTTTCGGCCCCCATTCGAAACCGTGGGTCTGGCCGTCGTGGGTCTCGATCGTCGTGCTGCCGTGCCCCTCGACGACGTAAACCACTTCCTCATAGAGGTGCTGCTGGGGTTCCGTGGCCCCTCCGGGGGCAATGTCGATGACGAAGACGGCGAGAAAGTCGCCACGCCCCTTAAGGTGAACGAACGCACCATCCGCCCCCATGCGCGCCCACGGTTTGGTCTCCACCTTCGTCAGGCTGACGCCGAAATCCTCTACCGTCGGCACACCTTCGCGCCTTGCCCAGTCCAGGTAGGGGTCAAGAAGGAATTTCGTATCTTCATTGTTCGTCATTGGCATCGCTTCATCGGTCATCCCGGTGCCGCCGGCGCCGCCGCTCGTGCCCGTCGATGCGGAACGCCACCAACGTGCCATGGACGAATGGGGGACCAAGAACGTTTCCGCGTGGCACGCGCGCGTAAGGTTCCTGCTCCACCACCATGTTCCCTGCAAGCGGGGCATCTCTTCCCGGATGCACCGCCCCTTTCAAGAAAAGACGGAAATCTTTTCCTCGGCCATATTCTGTTTTGCGTGGCGTCGCCCGCGTGACAGGCTCCTTTCACGCCATCGACCTCGAAGGTGAGATCCGGCGATGATCGTGCTGATTTGGCCTTCTGACCCTCCATTGACTTTGGCTTGCCGCAGCACTCCGTCTACGACAGGCGGTATCATCTGCCATCATGTCATTGTGATGCCGGGCCCACATTGATCTAGATCAAAACACTGAAGCCTTCAGTTGCCTTGGCGTCACTTGGCTGCCGCTTGCTAACCGCTTCCTGAAACCATTCGCTACGGTGCGCATAGCTCTCAGGGCATGCCCGACCCCCGGCGGTTCAGCGGTCAAACGATTGGCCAGGTTTGTCGGGCGCGGGGCAACGCTGCGGTTTGTGACTCGTGCGCAAACCACTTTTCGTATGGCCTACGCGGCTTGAGGGAACTATCCGTTGGAAGCACTGCCAGGGGCATGCAGCGACGCGGAAGCTGCTGCTTTGTGTATGTCGTCCAAGTGCATGTCGTCTAAAACGCCAGGCTTTTGAAAGACTCGACGGGAATGGGCAAGTTCGTTGGCGCGGCGGCTCTGCCCGAACATTCTCGCAACTTCCATGCCGGCTTGCATCGGCATGACATATGGCGCGGGCGGGCAAACGCTCGTGTTGAGACGGATTCACGCATCCGTTGGTGCAGCCGTTCTCTTGTCCCCGGTCGGTCCCTTGAAGACGGATTTCTCGGAATATTGGAAAACGCCGCCGTTAAATAGGCGGCTGATGAATAAAATAAGGGGCTGTCCTAGATGGCGAGGGTCATCTAGGACAGCCCCTATTCAAAAGCCCGATCTGTTAGAGGAAGCCGAGCGTTGGTCCTCTCGACTCAAGGAGAGTGCAAGGCACGCCACTATTCCCGGTTTCGACCCAGCGGTGTCCGACGCGCTCAGCCAGGGGTTTAGCTGGTTCAACCGCTTGGGGTTGTTTTTCAATAGCGACCGGCGACTTAGGCCCTGTATAAGATCACCTTACGGTGGTGGGAGCGGCGGGACTCGAACCCGCACGGCTGTTAAGCCATTGGATTTTAAGTCCAATGTGTCTACCTGTTCCACCACGCTCCCACCTGTCTCTCCTTACACCACGGACCGTATGCAACAAGCACGGCAATCCGTTTTCCTTCGGAGGGGGGCGGTTGCAGTCGGCCGGCGGTCGGCTCATCGAGGAATTGGGCCTTGCGGCCCGCGGCACCCAAGGTCCGGGCCAATGCCCGGCACTTCCGCCGCCCCCCTCGAAGGCACGCGGGCGGGCCGCCGAGTTGGACCGGGTCATCCGCCAACGGCCCCGGGGCCGGCGGCTCAGACAAGTCCGATGTCGGCCTCGGCAAAGACGAAGGTTCCGGGAATGGCCCACTCTCCCGCCGCCGGGCGATAACCTAGGGCGCCGGATCGCGTGCACCCGGAAAACAAGTTTTTGACCAGCCAAATCTTGGTGCCCACGTGCGAAACACCGACTTGACATCCTACCATGATGGATGCAGCGAGTGGCAACGGTTCGCGCCCCGTCCCCTTCGTCCGGTCGCCGGCCGGGAAGGGACGGGGC
>JAZGDL010000092.1:0-8802 GCA_036477795.1 Phycisphaerae bacterium | reverse complement strand
TGAAGCCCAGCGACGGCCGGTCGCGTTGTGACGCGTCGAATCCGATCTCATCATGCACCTCGCTGCCATAGCGAGACGCCACACCGAACCCCATGCCGATCTCCACACCCTTGAACGCCTGAATCGCTCCCACCGCTTGCATCAGGCGCCCGTCAAGCTTGTCCTGCCAGGAGGCGCAACTGCCCAGACCGGGCGGATGACCGTGCACCTGCACCTCGACGATCCCGCCCAGGGTATCTCCGGCTTTCTTGGCCTGGCGAATCGCCCCGATCATCGCGTCAGCCGCACCCTCATCGGGAGAGTAGACCTCGTTGGCGTCACGACGCGACGCCAGCTCAGCCGGTGACCAGCCGGGGTCAATGGTGGCTTCGACGTTGTAAATCCGCCGTACAAACCCCACGACCACGATCTCGAATTCTTGCAGCAGGCACCTGGTCAACGCCCCAGCCGCAACCCGTGCCGCGGTCTCGCGGGCCGACGCCCGCTCCAGCGTCGTTCGGCAATCCGTGGTCAGCCACTTTAGACTGCCCGCCAGGTCAGCATGGCCGGGGCGGGGGCGCGACACCTCCGGCGCTTCATCAATGCGCCAATCCTTGTTGGCGATCTCGATGGCGATCGGCGAACCGATGGTCGTCTCGCGTCGAATCCCCGACAGGACGTTGACGAAGTCCTTCTCCATCCTGGATCTGGCGCCGCGACCGTATCCGCCCTGCCGCCGGGCCATCTCCGCGTCGATCATGTGGATATCCAGCGGCACGCCGGCCGGCATGCCCTCGATGAGCACCACCAGCTTCTGACCGTGTGATTCGCCCGCTGTTCGGTATTCAAGAGTGGCCATGAGCGGCGATCATACGCAACCGCCCCAGCCTGCGAAACCCCGGACTTTCGCAAATGGACTGTCGCGGTTATTCTTATGGCGCTTTTGCTGGACTCAAAGAACGTGTGGCGCGACAAACCCAATGCAGCGGCCAATTGCTTTGATCATAGTGCTGGTGCGAGAATTCTTTCTCGCGCCCACCCGTTGCGGGAATCCCTTCCCGTGGCCCGCCAGGAAGGGGGACCGAGAAGGGATTCTCGGTCCAGCGTGATGCAGCAGCCCATTGCTTTGACCATTTGCCTGGCGGTCCTGCCTCTCGCGGGATGCATGAGCAATCGCTTTACCCGTGCCGTCGAACGCTCGGACGCATCTACGGACCAGGCCTCCGCGGACCAGCGCTCCCTCCGAACCGCGACCGTAAGGGAGCGGCTTAATTCGCTCGAAGAGGACGCCACCGACGATCCCGTCTCCGAGATGGCCGTCAACGGCGAGAAAATCACCGCCGACGACATTCTCAAGCCGATACGCCCGGAGCTGCAGCGCCGGGCCGCCAACATGCCGCCGGACCGCTATGCGGATCATCTTGTCAGTGTGATTCAGGACCGTGTACGTATGCAGGTCCACGACACGCTACTGTTTCAGGAAGCGTCCAAGGGCTTGACCGAACGGGAGGAGGAACATCTCAACGGTCTGGTCGACGAGGAGATACGCAAGACGGTAAACAGGCAGTACGCCGGCCGTCAGACACGATATGAGCGGGCCCTGGGCGAGCAGGGGAGCAGTCTCGCCGACGAGCGTGAACGTATTCTCCGCGGGCTGATCGTCATGCGCTGGCTGCAACTCACCGTTTACAGCAGAATCACCGAGCCCACCCGCGACCAATTATGGAAGACTTTTCAAGACAGGAGGGTGAGTCTGGCGACCCCCCCACGCCGTGACATGCGCATCGTCGAGATCTCCGTTCGATCGAAGCTGCCGGACGGCGTCACCCGGCCGGACCATACCCAACTCGACGAGTGCCGCACCATGGCACGAGACGCCGCTTACGCTGCCCGGGCTGAGCTTCTGGAAACCGGAGATTTCGGCGCCGTGGCCCAAAGGCACTCCACCGCCTGGCACAAGAAAAAGGGCGGCCGATTCGGCTGGGTCACCCACGGCAGCGTCGTTCAGCGGCTGGAACCCGCCGTCGAAGCCCTCTTCGCCCTGCCCCATACAAAAGTGCCCAGCGAGGTGATCGAAACGCCCGACGCGTTCTTCATCGTACAAGCCGACGCCATCGACCCCGGCCGGGAGGCGGATTTCGCTGAGCTACAGGCCGAGCTCGTCTCCCAATACCGCCAGGCGCAGTTCGACAATCTCGTCCAGCAGCACGTCATCGACTTGCAGCAACGGGCCCACATCCGCCCCAAGAACGTGACCCGTTTCCTACGGGCCGTCGCTCTCGCCGCCCCGCAACCCACCCTCCCCCCGCGCCCCTAGCAGTCTGTCGGACTTTGCGCGGGCATCCTTGTTTTCGGGCGAGTTTCGCCGGTCACCCGATGGAGGGATCAACACAAAACCGCGTTTCCGTCGTTCCAACGCGGGTGGGTTTTCCAAGTCCGACAGATTCCTAGTGGGATGGGCCTACGGTTACCGCTGGTGCCGGCCGAACGCGATGACCTCGTTCATGCTGCCACTGCGAAAGCCGCGAAGGTCGACGACAACGTATTGATAACCGACCGAGCGGAAGTGCTCATCGATCCTGGCGCGGGTTTGCGGCGCAGTGATGACGGCGATGTGCTCGGGCGGCACTTCGATGCGGGCCAGGTTGTCGTGATGACGAACGCGACACTCGCGGATGCCCATCCGGTGGAGAAAGGCCTCGCAGGACTCGATCATGCGGAGCTTTTCGGGGGTGATGGATTCGCCGTACTGCACACGGCTGGAGAGGCACGGAGCGGCCGGCTTGTCGTAGGTGGGCAGCCCCATGCGCTTGGACAAAATGCGGATGTCCTCTTTAGTCAAACCGGCTTCGGCAGCGGGGGCTCGGACCTGGTGTTCGCCGGCGGCTTGGATACCAGGGCGCCAGTCGCCCAGATCGTCGGCGTTGATGCCGTTGATGATCGCGTTGAGGCCGCGCTCTTTGATGAAGCGGTCCAGGTGCTCGTACAGCGAAGTCTTGCAGTGATAGCAGCGGTCGGCGGGGTTGGCCAGGTAGTCGGGGTTTTCAAACTCGTCGGTCTCAATGACCACGTGCTCGGCGCCCAAACGCTCAGTCAGGTCAACGGTTTCCTCGAATTCCGCGCGGGCCAGGCTATCGCTGTTGGATGTGACAGCCACGGCGTTCTCGCGGCCCAGGCAATCGATGGCCACACGCAAAACGAAGGTTGAGTCGACGCCGGCGGAAAAGGCAACCGCCACGCTCTTCAGCGAGCGAATGATCTCCTTCATCCGGTCGAGTTTCTGATCCAGAGCACGATCTGACACTATTGTTTTTCCCACTGCCTTTCAGAACCATCCCGAAGTAAGTCGGGATCAAGGAGCGGCCACCGCGCGCGTCTGCTTGACGGCTCGTTCACACTCGCGGCACTGCATTGAGAGCGCCTGGCACAACGTGTCTGGCACAGATCCTGTTACAGCCCAACACCACTATCCTATCTTCATTGAAGGTATCGGGCAACGCCCCACGGCCTACCAACGTAAGCAACGATGTTCCTGGACACATCGTACCTCGGGGCGCTCGACTTCGGAGAACACTCAAAACAGGGTATGTTGGGATCTGGCGCGGTCGGGATCGTCAGTGGGGGCCTTGGGGATCCCGAGGTGTTCGTAGGCCTGTTCGGTGGCCAGGCGACCTTGGCGGGTGCGGATGACGAAGCCGATCTGGAGTAAGTATGGCTCGACGACGTCTTCCAACGTGTCGCGCTCCTGGCCCATGGTGGCGGCGATGGCTTCGATGCCGGCGGGACCACCATTATAAACCTTGATGATGGCTTCGAGAAAAGCGCGGTCCAGTTCGTCCAAGCCGTACGAGTCAACCTGCTGAATCTCCAGGGCTTTTTCGACCACGTCGGGGGTCAAGGTGCCGTCGGCGCGGACCTGGGCGTAGTCGCGGACGCGCTTGAGCAGGCGATTGGCGACCCGCGGGGTGCCCCGGCTGCGGGATGCGATCCTTTTGAGGGCCCCGTCGGTTGACCGAATGTCAAGCTTTACGGCGGATCGTTCGATGATGGTGGCCAACTCGGCGGCTGAATAGAAATCCAGGTGCTGCTGGTGGCCGAAACGGTCGCGCATGGCCGCCGACAACAGGCCCACACGGGTGGTGGCCCCAATCAGTGTGTAGGGCTTGAGAGCGAAGTTGACGACGCGGCCGCTGAGACCACCCTCGATGGTGAAATCGACGCGGAAGTCTTCCATGGCGGGATAAAGAAACTCCTCGACGATCTTAGGCAGCCGGTGGACCTCATCGATGAAGAGGATGTCGCCGGGGTCGAGCTGCGTGAGGATGGTCAACACATCAGCCTGCTTGGCCAGCGAGGGGCCCGAGGTGATGCGCAGGTTGTTGACCTTCATTTCGTTGGCGATCACGTGGGCCAGCGTGGTCTTGCCCAATCCGGGCGGACCGTCCAGCAGGATGTGCTCGAGCGGTTCCCCTCGGGCCCGGGCGGCGTCTATGGCGATGGTGAGTTTCTCAATGACCTGCTTCTGGCCGATCATCTCGCGGAGGCGTTGGGGGCGTAGGGAGTTGGTGAAGGTGTCCTCGCCGGGGCCGCTTGAATGTGAAGAGATGATGCGCTCGGTGGTCATCGAGGACTCCAAACCGCGCCACTCACAAGGGGCGGCGCTACAGTTCGTCAGTGTACGCCGGTTTTGACTCTGTAGGCGGCGCGGATCCAATCCTGCGGTGTGTCGATGTTGTCAGCCTCATCGCCGGCGCGTTCCAGCCATTGCTCAGCCTCAATTCTTCCGTCGCCCAGAGATACCATGATATCCAGGGCGTCCCGTTGATCCTGGTTGAGGCGTGAGGGATCGGCGGGGCGTCCTCCACCGGCCAGGGCGATGTCCTGCATCTTGCCGCGCAGCTCGGCTACGATCAACTCGGCGGCTCTGGTGCCGATGCCGGGCAATTCCTTGAGCGCTTTGGTGTCACCTTGCTCGATCCACCCAGCCACGCGAGAGACCGGCTGGGTCAGGGCGTTGAGCGTCTTCTTGGGGCCAAAACCCTTGACGGAGATGAAGCGACGGAAAAAGAGCTTGTCCTGGGCATGCGGGAATCCGACCAGTTGGGGCTCGAGATGGTTGCCGCTCTGACTGCCGTCCAAAAAGAGTAGGGTATGCAGAGTCACCTCGCGGTTGTGGTAGGGGGCCAGCTCCCCGATCGCGTATCTCGGTGTCAGCACGGTGAACCCGATGCCGTCGCGCTCGATGATCACGGAATCCTCGTTGAGCTGAGTGAGTTGGCCGGTGATGTGACTAATCATACGCGGGCCACCTGCCTTTGTGTTTGGCGACATTCGTTGGCGCAGCACAGACCGATCGCCAACGCGTCGGCGACGTCGTGGGGCTCCGGCGGGGTGGTCAAGCCGAAGCTGGCCATGATGGCCCTTTGGACCTGCGTTTTCGATGCCCGGCCGTTGCCGGTCAGATAGCGTTTGACCTGCGTGGGGTTGAAACTGTACACGGTTACACCCATTCGTTCGGCGGCGGCGAGGATGACCCCGCGGGCGTGGCCCATCAGAATCGCCGTACGCGGGTGCTTGTAGTGTGCGTAGAGCTGCTCGACGCCAACGGCCTGCGGCCGCCATCGTTCCAGGATGGTGTTGAAATCAGCTTCGATTTGTGCGAGACGCTCAGGCAGCGGCGCGTGGGGATCGGTGCGGCAGATGCCGGCTTCGCGGATGGTGGTGGAGCGGCTGTTGATCGCGATAACGGCGTATCCGCTGACCTCCAGCCCGGGATCGATGCCGCAGACCTCCATGTCGTTTCCTCCTTGATTCAATCGCCACGCGACATCCGGGAACTGATGCCCGTCGCTTGCGCTCGGGGCTCTGATTCGCTCCTTTTCGCGCTGCGTCCTGCTACATCCGCCACCCGGTTTCGCCGGGGCGGTCCTCCAAAGTCACGCCTGCCTCTGCCAATTGATCGCGAATGGCGTCGGCCATCTCAAACTGCTTGGCTTTCTTGGCGCGGCTGCGGGCGTCGATGAGGATGTTCATCAAGGTGGCCACCATCCGGTCGCCGCCGGCCTTCTCTTCGGGCGGACTGATGAACAAACCCAGCATCCTGCCGAGATCCAGAAGTGCCCGCGTAGCGGCGTAGGCGACGGCCTTGGCGGTTTCGCTTCCGGTGGTCTCCAGCTTCTGCTGCTCGACGAATCGGTTGATTCGCGTGGTCAACTCGTAGGCGGCAGCCACGGCGGCGGCGGTGTTGAAGTCGTCGTTCATAGCCTCATGGAAGCGCTCGATGAACCGGTCCGCGTCAGCGCCGAAATCGGCGAACTCGGACTTGGGAGCCGATGCCCATTCGTTGTTGGACGACGCCGGGTCGGTGTAAGCGGTCTTGCCGCAAATGCGTTCGATCCGCTCGAAAAGACGGTGGAAGTTGCTCAGGCCCTTCCTCTTGCTTTCGATCTCAGCCTCGGAGAACTCGATGGGGCGGCGGTACTGGGTGCTGATGACGAAGTAACGCAGAAGTTCGCCGCCGTAGGAGTCCAACAGCGTGCCGAGGGTCATCTTCTTGAGCGCGTCCTGCATGGCTTGGTCGGACTTGCTCACCTTCTTGGTGTTGAAGCGGGTCAGGCCGTTGTGGAACCAGTAGTTGGCGAAGGTTTTGCCGGTGGCGCACTCCGCCTGGGCGATTTCGTTTTCGTGGTGCGGGAAGATGAGGTCCAGCCCGCCGCCGTGGATGTCGAACGTCTCTCCCAGGTAGCGCATGCTCATCGCAGAACACTCGATGTGCCACCCCGGTCGGCCCGGGCCCCAGGGTGAGTCGTAACGGACTTCGGCCGGCTCGTTTTGTTTGGCAGTTTTCCACAGCGCAAAGTCGCCCGGGTTGCGTTTTTCCTCCCCGGCGACTTCCCTCTGAGCCGTTTGATCCTCCTGGTTTCGGTTGGAGAGCTTTCCGTAATTCGGGTCTTTAGTGACGTCGAAATACACGTCGCCGCCGGACACGTAGGCTGAGTCATTGTCGATCAGCCGTTGGATAAGCTTCACGATATCGCCGATGTGCTCAGAGGCCTTGGGCATCTCGTCGATAGTGTCGATGCCGAGTCGGCTCATCGCATCCAGATAGCTGGCGGTCACCCGTTCAGCCAGCTCGGGCACGGTCGTATTCTGGGCGGCGGCTTCTTCGATGAGCTTGTCGTCGACGTCGGTGATGTTGACCACCAGCTTCACCTCGTACCCCTGCTGCACCAGGTATCGTTTGATGACGTCGAAGATGATAGGCCCGACGGCGTGTCCTATGTGGCTGGGCTTGTAGACCGTGGGGCCGCAAAGGTAGATGCCCACCTTGCCCGGTTCAACGGTCTTGAAGGGCTCCTTCTTCTTGGTCAGCGTGTTGTAAACGCGAAGGCTCATGCCGCTCTGGTTTCTATGTTCTGACGTTCCATTTCCCGCCGGTGCTCCATCACAGTTCCATCGCAAGCCCACGGATTCGAATCCGTGGGTTTCGCAGTGACTTTGTCGTTTGGCAGACGCCCGATCATATCCTGTTGCGTCACGGATTGGTAGCCGCCGGCCGGTCGTTCAGCCGGAAAGAAGCGAGACCACGGCTGTACACGCCATCCCCTCCCGGGCACCGACAGGCCCCAGCCCTTCGTTGGTCTTGGCTTTGACGTTGACGCCGGCTACCGGCATTTCCAGAAGTCCGGCTACGGATTCGCCAATCGCTTTTTTATAGCGCGAAAGATTCGGACGTTCCGCGTGAATGATGATGTCGACGTTGCCCGGGCGGAATCCGGCGTCCCGCAGGCGTCCGAAAACGTCCTTCAGTAGCTCGCGGCTGTCCACATCTTTGTAAGCCGGGTCGGTGTCGGGGAAGAGTTCGCCGATATCACCCATACCGGCAGCGCCGAGCAATGCGTCGGCCAGCGAGTGCAAGACGATGTCGCCGTCGCTGTGGCCCAGCAGGCCGCGGTCGTGCTCGATGCGGACTCCCCCGAGCACCAGCGGGCGGTCGCTGACCAGGCGATGAATGTCGTAACCGATGCCTACACGCACCTGGGCAGCCATGTGCTTGCCTCCCAGCCGATGTCATCCATGGGTGCTTCGTCGTTGTCCAGGACCGCGTGCATGGTAGAGTATTGGCTATGAGTTCTCAAATCAAGGTCTTGTTCATCTGCACCGGCAACGCCTGTCGCTCGCAAATGGCTGAAACGCTGCTGCGGCACATCGGCGGTGACCGTTTCGAGGCCTTCAGTGCCGGCTCGCATCCAGCCGGTTTCATTCATCCCCTGGCCGTACGGGCCATGGAGAGACTCGGTCTGGACATGGCCGATCAGTATTCCAAGAGCTGGGATGAATTCGCCGACAAGGCCGTTGATCTGGTCATCACCCTGTGCGATTCAGCCGCTGCCCTGCCATGTCCTAACTGGGCGGCAGGGCCGATGGTGGCCCACTGGTCCCATCCCGATCCGGTGGCCATGCCGGGGCCCGACCAGCAGCGCCTGGAGTTCGCCGTCGAGGTGGCCAACCGCCTGCGGCAAAAGCTGGAGCGTCTCATCGCTCTCGATTTCGACAATGCTCCACGCCCTGAGCTTCTCGCCAGGATTCAGCAGATGGGCATCATAAGCTGAACGCCTGGAGTGCGAGGTGCTATTCTCGCGCCGGCGTGCAACGCTGCTGAAGGCCACCCGCATTATTCATACCGCTAGCCCGGATTATTCATACCGCAGAGAGCGCAGACAGCGCAGAGTATTATTGGGAATGAAGTTACGGTCGAATTCCAGTTCGTGCTGTCTTGACAGTGTGTCTCTCATTCGTGCTACGCTAACCCGGCTAACTTCT
>JAZGDL010000091.1:0-10557 GCA_036477795.1 Phycisphaerae bacterium | reverse complement strand
CCGGACTGCGATGACGGGCTGTACTGTACAGGTGATGAGACCTGCGACGACGGGCTCTGTGTGACCACCGGCAATCCATGCCTGGCGGGCGGGAAGATCTGCAACGAGGGGGCACAGTCCTGCGATGTCTGCACAAGTGATGCGGAATGTCAGTCCGAACAGGCCCTCTTTTGCGACGGGATGGAAACGTGCGTCGGTGGGGTTTGCCAGCCGGGAACAGACCCCTGCTCCCCGGGGCAGGAGTGCGACGAAGTGAACGACCAATGCTGGACCCCCCTAGTATGTCATTGATCACGTCGTAGCGGGCACCCGATTCGTCGGGAATTACACGGAATTGGAACCCCTCCAGTACCCCCGCCCTGCAAGTACGCAGAACACGCAAAGCAGTGTCAACGGCACGGCACTACAGCTCCTCGAACTTGGCCGTGAAATGCCGCAGCGCCGGGGGCTCCTCCACAATCCGCAGACCGCGCAGTGAGTCCCGCCGCTTGTACAGTTCGATCGCCGCCTCCACCACGTAGTCGATGTGACTCTGCGTGTACACCCGCCGCGGAATCGTCAGCCGGACCAGCTCCGGCGCCGACCTACCGCCGCGATGGCTTCTAGCACCTGACAGAGCGCGCGACACGCGGACTTGTGCTCAGAGTCGGTCAAGAAGGGCAGGACGCCGTCCCGAGAACAGTACGATCCCATTCCGCCAGTGTGGGAACCCTGATCGCCTTCCAGCCTATGGGATTACCGGATGGGGTGGTGATCGAGCATGCGCGATACGCGCAACCGCCGCCAATAGGCATCGTCGTTGTCAGGATGGTACCGATGGACGAAACACTCACTGGGGGACGGCGCCAGCCTCTCCCCGCGTCGCGGGACGCCTCAGTATTCCGGCGACCGCCTGATGAGTCCAGCGGGTGGGGCGCCCCGTCTTCGTCGGCACGCGCTGCTCGGTGAGTTCTTCGGCGATGGCCTCCAGTGTCCAGCCCTTGGTGCGCATCGCCTGCATGTCGGCGATGACAGCCTGTTCGACGGCGTTCGGAATCAGAGCCGAGCCGTCGTCGGCCAGGTCAAAACCGTACGGTACGGTCCCGATGCGTTGACCGTTCGCTCTCTTGACGGCCAGCGCGGATTTCGTGCGCTCGCGGGTGAGGTTGCGCTCCATCTCGGCGGCGCCGGCCAGCACCGTAAGCATGAACTTCCCGGCCGCCGACGTCGTGTCCACGCTGTTGCCGCCCAAGTCCACGATGTGCAAAGCAACACGCGCCCGGTCCCAGCTTTCGACGGTTGCGAGGCAATCGCAGGCGTTACGGAACATTCGGTCTAGTTTCAGAATGACCGTGACTCCGGCCTTGCGGCTACCGATGGCGTCCAACAGCCGTTGACCGCCTTCGCGTGTCGCCAGGGGCTTTCCACCGGAGACCGCCGGATCGGCGATGATGTCGACCAACTCGATCCCCTTCATGGTGCAGTAGGCCCGGATGCGTTGTGTCTGCGCGTCCAACCCGAGCCCGCTTTCGGCTTGCTCGTGCGTCGAACATCGGATGTACCCGACAGCTTTCATGGTCTGCCCCTCAATAGTCTTCCGGCCGCATCAACGTCCAGCCGCTTATCTCGTTGTCCATTAGCCACCAGCCCGGCGGTACCTGCCAGATGTCGCCCTTGAAGTAGCAGCGCTGCAGCTTCGTCCAGAGCATGGACCGCAGTTCGTCCGTCTCGGGTCGGACGCCCGGCAGGCATTCTCGGAGATCTTCGTACAGCCCGCACGTGAGCCGATTGACGGGGTGTTCCTGGAACACCAGCCCCAGGTGCGCGATGTCCACCAAGACGCCATCGGTTACCGCGTCGTCGTCGGTGTAGACCGAGATCACCTCGAACCCCGCGGCCTGGTAGTCCTCAAGCGTCGGCTTGGCGTGATTGAACGGTCGATAGTGTGGGTTGGTTTCGTCTTTCATTGATTGGTCCCTTTCGTGATTCTGACCACCGAACATTCCGCCCGGAAGCTGCCGAAATCGATCTCGCCGACGTCCACCGCTTGAACGCCGGCCCGTTTGCATTTGTCCGCCTGATCGGTGTCCAGCCGGCGAACGAGTGCGACGCCGACGCCACCCGGTTCGAGACAGTCGTTGACCAGATTGGCAATGTGCAGCGAGTCCTGCATTACGCCGGGCGCCCAGACGGCGAGCCGATGCCGGGCCCGGAGACAGGCGTTCAGGTGCTTCAATTCCTCTTCATTGGTGACGCCTACCGCGCGGCGTTCTTTGGGCGCCTTGCAGTTCACCTCGTACATCAGTTGTTCCAGCCACTTTTCCGGCAATGTTTGGTGAGCCGGCGGCGGCGGCGCCGGCTTGTGTTCGCGCTTCGTGGTGCTGCCGTTGCCGTTGGTGCGGATCGGCGTCCGGCGGCGCTCTGCGGCGAGCATGTCCTCCCCTACTGAGTAACCGAAGCTGCGCCCCTTGCCGGTGCCGACCTGGCATCGGCAAAACACGTAGGAACGGGCTTTGATCAGGCGCTTGCGTTTGTTTCCGTCCTGGTCGTCCTCCTCGATCCAGCGGGGCAATACGAACGCCTTGGCGCCCTTGCGGACGCGCTGTCCCTGGGCGTTCCAGCGCCGACAGGTATAGGCGTCACGGTACGCTTCGCACGTGCAGTCGGCGGGGTGGGCGCCGGCCGCAACCCGAGCATTCCGGGCGGTGGCGAATCGGGCGGCGCTGGTCACGCGCTCGCCGTCCTCGAAGATCCGCGCCTCGGCTTCGGTCATCTGGGGGCGCTTTGGTCTGGGTTCTGTATCTGTTCGCATGGTGTTTAGCTCCTCTTTCTGAGTTCATCCCGAACGGCGCTCACGGCGTCGTCGCGGGTGTGAACCCTGGCGATGTGAATATCACCCCGCAGGCCGGCGGGGGTGGTGGTGGCGTGGCCTAGAGACGAGTTGCATTTGATTGGGCGGCGGAGTAACGCCGCGAAAATGTGATACCGGAAAAACAGCGGGTGCGCGATGGCGAATAATACGGCCGCCATGTTCAAGGGCTCGTCGGCGCGCTTCACGTGGATAACGTCAACGCTGAAGTAATCGCGTCCGTTCAGCTTTGCGATTGAAACTAGGACATCGAGTTCTACCCGATATCCCGCGCTTTCCAGCTCGTCGACGAGTTTGGCAGCAGCGACACCGGACCAGATCAGCGAATCGGCGGCGCTGGTACGGTTGGCGGAACGTTCAACAGTTAGCCGAATCACCCCGGACGCGGGCGCGTCGGTCGTTTCGCGCTTGCGGGTTTCCCAGCAATCGAGATAACCGGAGTCGAATCGGTCTCGGCTGAATTCGTCGCCGTCTTCGCCCCAACGGCGGACCCGTCGACGCGCCTTGACGGTGGGGAGCTTTGCGCCGTCCAGGTTAATGCTGGAGAGCTTCGCCAGCCCCTCAGGCCAAACGCGGCGCGTCTGCGCCTCGTCGTACGTTCCCCCGCGCCAGTCCGGCCGGAAGTCTTCACCCGTCGCAAATTCGTGCGCCCCGTGGTGGTTCTGGTTCTTGGCGTGCGGGGGTTCGGACACGGAAGCGCTGATAAACTCTTGCAGGTCGTGTTCGCGTACGTGCCACGTGTCGCCACGTTCCTGATAGGTCCGTTCAATCATGGTCGCGCCTCCCCTACTGCTGCAAGATCCGAATCGGTCCAGTCAAGCAGTAGTGAGCGCTGGACGTCCTCCAGGGAGGCGGCGCCGGCGTCGAGTAGGTCGGATGCGTCGAAGATGAACCGGGTGGAAACAACGCGGCGCAGACCGGCCGCGCGGGCTTTGTCGCGTAGTTTCTGCGCCCATTCGCAAACGTCTCGGTTGGACGCGCTGGCCTCAAGTCGGGTGTCATAGTCGAATTGCAGCCGGCAGGCGGCGAACCGGTCCAGCGTGGCGCTGTCCAGTTGGTTCCGGCCGACGTATTGCCGATCGGCGCCATTGCCGTAGGTGTTGGCGGCGCCGATGCACACGAAATCGGGGTGTCGTTCGGCTACGGTGCCGTCGGGTAGCCTCATAGAGCCGTTGGCGAGCGCCGCGTTGACCACTACCAGCACGTTCGGGTCGGCCGCGTCGATCTCGTCGAGGAGGAATACCCCACCCTCCCGATAGAACTTGACGAACAGCGCCGGCGTATACTCGAACCGTCCACCTTCACCCGTCGGCACGTACCGGCCGATCAGGTGCGCTTCTGAAATCCCGCCCGAAAGCGATAGGAAACCGTAGGAAAACCCCAGCGCTTTCGCTACTTGTTCGGCCGCGTAGGTCTTGCCACAGCCGGCCGGCCCGACGGTCAAGATATTCAGCCGGCGCCCGTCGCGATTCTTGGCGCTGGCCAGCCGGAGCAGCGCGCCGAACATCGTATGCGCGCGTTCGGGTATCTCGCGCTCGACGTCGCCGATCTTCACCACGAATTCGGCCGGCTTGGATCGCTCCTCGATTAGCTTCGCAAGTTCAGCGCTGCGCGTGTCGATGACCGCTTCCAGATCGGACAGCTTGCCGCTGACGTCGGCACGAAAGACGCGCGTTTCGTCGGCGATGATTGCCTTGACCGCGCTCTCGTCGATCTCGGTTGCGGCCGGCGTGGCGCGCTCGGCGATCTTGGTGAATAGCGTTTCAATCTCGGAGCCGAATAGGCCGGCTTGTTTGCCATTGCCGGCCGATGGCGCCTTGGTATCTTCAAATAGACTTTGCATCCTACGCGCCCTCCGTCAGCATCGCGCCGGCTTCGATTTGTTGCAGGACAGCGCGGAAATTGTTACGGCAAGACTGGACAAGCCGGACGTATGCGCCGATCGGCTGACCGTCCAGCCCTTCGCTCTTGGCAATCTCTTGGGCGCGTCTTGCGAAGCTTTGGGCAAGCCCTTGGTTGGTCAGCGTGATACAATGGCACCGGGAAGCGAACGGGCCGGAATCGTGGTCGCCGAAAAGGTTCTCGTCAGCCTTGCGCGTGGTGGTGAAAACCACCACCGTATGAGGTGGGAGGGCTTCCAGGAACGTCAGGAAAGCATCGACGGCGCCCGACGTCATTGCGTGGGCTTCGTTGACAACCCACACCCGATAGGGCTTGTCGACGTGTGGAGTTTTCAGGTAGGCCGCTTGCAGCATCGCGCCAACGGCGGCCTTATCGCAGCGCGACCCGTCAATCTCGGTGATGTAGAACGGATCGGCCAACGATTCCGCGATCAGTAGCGCGAGGCTGGTCTTGCCGATTCCACTATTGTGCTGGCCGGCCGCGTCGATCCAGAACGCGCCGCGGTCAAACCCCGGGCGCCCGATGATTCGGCGGACCGTTGCGATCGCCTTGGGGTTTCCTATGAAATCTTGCCAAGAACGTGGACGGAAGGTACGATAGAGCATGTCAATCACTCCTGGTTAGTGGTTGGCCACGCCGCGGGTTGTTGACGCAACGCCGCGGCACTATTCACTTTCTATACTGAATATGACACACGTTTTGCAGACTGTCAAATAGAATCCGCTTTTTTCGCATACTTTCTGCAACAACCGAACGGTTGTGGCGAGAACCGTGTCACAGTGTAGCATTCACACACTGTCAGACGTTACGTAGTTGTTTCGCAGTTGTTTCCGTGCTGTTTGCTGGCTGTTTGCAGACTGCCAAAAACAATAGATGGGACCCATTGCGCCGCGGCGGGATCCGATCCAGGGAGGCCGGTCGTGTGGCGCTCATGGAGTACGGTTATCGTCATCTATCCCACCCCGAGAAAACCACCCTAAGCGCCCCGAAACATCCCCGTTGTCGAGTATGCGGGACCACATCACCGGGACAGACAAGAGCTAGCGCCGTCTCGATCCTGCAGCGGTAGTTCTTGTCTGCCCGAGTATTGTGGTTCGCGTGCATTGCCAGGGGGACGCTACATCCTGGTCAAGAGTGCAGTGGCCGAGCGAAGATGTTGATGAGCATCTACGGGAGACTTGCCTAGGCCTTGCTGGCAGCAGCGAGGAGCGAATCACAAATCGCGGGCTTCAGCACAAATTCGCTGTAGCAAGTGGCAGCAAGCCCGAAAATTGCTGCAGCCAAGAACCAGCACGCAAACACCGACAATCATGTCCACCTCTTGCGTGCTAAGGCGCGAACAAGTGAAGCCGCAGGTGCTAGAAAGATGGCCCATACGATAAACTTGAGACTCACAACCGCTATGTGCGCACTGGCAGTACTGCCCCGCGCGCGTGACGCTTCCTCCTCCATTATCGTTGCCCAATGTTCCGCTAGCTCAACATCGTTCAAGCGGCCATCGAGGAAAGCAATAGTAACGAGTCTTGCAGCCTCTGGTGGTATTGACGGTTGGAGGCTGATCCAATACTCGCCCAAAACAAGGAGCATGGCGGCGGCCAGAACGACGAATGGAGTCAGGGTTGAGCGGGCGGGTTTCTTTACACCCCCCTGCGAAACATCGATAGAGACGACACGGCTTTCGTTGTCTCTTCGCTCGACGTCTTTCAACCCCTGAAGCGGTTCTTGCTCACGGGGCGGACTGGATGGAGTCGGTTCCGCCGGATGGGCGAGATCGGCGGGCGCTATACTGTCGGCAAGACCATCTACAGGAATGACAAACATCTGGCTGCATGACTTGCACCGAACGCGCTGGCCGGACCAGTAGGTGGGCAGCATGAGTTTCTCGTCGCATCCGGGACAGTGGTATGCCTTGAGATCGTCGCGCCAGCTCTCTTGATCGGAAGAATCACCCATCTCAAATGCACCTTCGATCCCTAGCATAGCTTCATTGCAAAGATAAGGAAATAGTGTGCCTGCCGATTGGACGCAGGACGGAACCGATGCGACAATTGGCGGGTTGGCGTGCGAAAGTGCGCCGAACGGACCGGGTGAACGCCGATGTTGCACCTATCATCGGCGACGCCCGGCCGACCCGGGTCATAGGTGCATCATGCCGAGGACAGAAAGAACCGAAGCACCAGTAAATCAGGTTCACCTCCCTGAATTGCTCCGCAAGCTCTTTCAACATCTACGCAAGGGCGAGAAGGCGTTTAAGCAGGCGCGAGATCAGCGGTCTGCGATGCTCATCCTTGGGACTGACGCTGATCTCACCCCTGCCCAGAAGGAGACACTGGAGCGTGTGCACGAAGGCGAGCTGCGGCGAGCGGAAGTTCGAGACCCACAGGTCAAGCATCTCTTGGCCTGTTACGAGGGGAAGGCAGAGGATCAACTCCGCGAGGAGCGCTACAAACGTGAGGGCATGGCGTATTTCAAGCCTACGGTTTGGGAATTCGCGGTGCAGGAGCTTCGCGAGTCCTTCACGAAGGAAATGGATGACGTTGAAGATCGACTGCGCTGCTACTGCGCCAATGTTGCGCCCGAGGACGGTTCCGGCCCGCTCAGCACCGAGATTGCCAGACTCGATGATGAATGGTTCGCGAAGCGGGTTCTTGCTGCTATTTGGGAGAAATACCCTGCCCAAGCTGCTGAAATGGAGCTTGCAAGAAGCACAGAGAATCTCCCAACGATCAGCAACAACGAAGCTGCTCAACTGTACGCAAATTGGGCGGCCACGAAGCCCAACCCATCATGGATCAGCAAACTCATAAGGGCTGGTGACAAGAGATTGCCGGTTCAGAGTGATGTGCGGACTACGGAAGACGGAGTTGCCATCCTCGTTGGTCATGTCCTACGTAAGCGGCGACCAAGTAAGGCGGCCAAGGAGTCTGGCAACAGGAAGAATTGGAAATACACCTGCCCCCGTTGTGGCGAACGCACGTGGAAGCTGATAGGCGCAGCCACCGAGTGCTACCGTTGTTTCGACTCGCGAATTCTCTCGGAAAATCGCGAATGACCCTTGACCTGCACTGTGTGGTATGGGCGATGCTTCTCTTCGCCAGAATCCCGTGCAACGGCTCCTAAATGCGGATTCCCCGAACAGCCCTATACCACGCGCTGTGGTATAAACCCAGCCCTACCCAATCGTAGCTCCTTATTCGATAAGTAGTTACACCATACCACCCTGTGGTACGACACCCGTTTGTCATACTGCCGCTCTGTTCGATGCACGTGTTGTGGAGGCTGCGACATGCGGAACGCTTCAGGAAAAGAGTGGCTTACCGTCGGAGACATTCTCCAGGAGCCGGGATTCCAGAAGTTCTCTCGTCGCCAGGTTGAATACGCCATCGACGCATACCGAATCGAGCCGTCCCACCGGATAGGGATCATTCGCGCGTTTGCGCGGAATCAGTTGGTGACGATGCTGGCTGCATTACAGCGGACAACGGCAAGAACGAGACTCGGGTGATGTAAGGGCAGACCCGCCGCGCCCGGGCGCCCACGCCCCGGTTTGAGGTGGTCACGATGACCGACGACGTAACCCAACTGATGAAGGAAGTGTTCTTGACGGAGCCGGAGGCTGCGCGAGTGTTGAGAATCCCGGAGTCGACGATTCAGAATCTTTACCGTGTCGGCAAGCTGCCTGGGTATGCCGTCGGAAAGCACTTGCGATTCAAGCCAGAGGATTTGCGGACATTCGCTGCGGAACTGGAGCCCAAAAAGTGACCCCGCCGTGTTGAGGCACGACAGGGCCGGGAGGAAAATCGAATGCTGGCAAATCCTAAGCATGAATCACGGGACCGTCAACCCGGCGGGTTCCTCCCACTTCGATACATGCGACCGAGACACACCGAGCTATGCCCCGATGACCGCGGGCGGCTGCACGATCTGCTGCAATTGACTCACCGGGCCATCCACGCGGGACGCGATGACATCGCCAACCCCGTAGCGGAAGCGGCGGCGCGGATCTGTCGGGAGCTTTCACGATGGTAGCCACGATGCCCACGCCCGCCGCCCTGGCGATGTACGCGGCGGTGGTGTTTGAGCCTGACGATACTGTAGAGGTCCGCCGTCTGCCGTCCGGCCGATCGACCTGGCACCGAGCGGCGGAGTTGGCGGAGCAATCAGCCAGTCTGCAAGCCGACAACGCGGGCGGCGAGCACATCAGCATCGGACCCAACCCCCGAACGGCAACCGGTGGACGGAAGGCGAAAGACGTGGCGACTTGCCGATGCCTGTTCGCCGACTTCGACCACGTTGACGTCGATGACGTACGATTCCGATGCGAATCAGCCAGCCTGCCGACGCCGACCCTAACGCTGAACAGCGGGCACGGCGTGCATGTGTATTGGCGGCTGACCGAGCCTGTCCCCCCGTCTACTTGGACCGGCTGGCAGCGGGATTTGATAGCGGTGTTGGATTCCGATCCGGCGATTCACGACGCACCCCGGGTGATGCGACTTCCGGGCTTCACGAACCACAAGCCACCCGTCGCGAAATGCTTCATCATCGAAGGCGATCCCACCCGCGTGTATGAGCTGGCGGAGCTGCACGAGCACATCCCGCACCTGGAGGCAGAGTCGGAGCCGGTATCGACACCACGGAATAACGACATCCCGCGAGGACTGGATGTAGTCGCACGTGCGGCGGCGTATCTGAACAAGACGCCGGGAGCCGTAGAGGGTTACCACGGAGACGATCAGACGTTCCGGGTGGCTTGCAACCTAGTCAACGATTTCGGATTGTCCGTCGATCAAGCCTGGCCGCTGTTTCTCGAATGGAACCAGACCTGCGACCCACGGTGGCGGGAAGCTGACCTGCGGGGAAAACTCGAAAACGCGGTCAAGTATGCGAGTCAACCCGTCGGGGCGAAAGCTGACACGCCGAGCCCCGTCGGCAGGAACGGACGCGGGGAGAACACACCCGGAAAGCTACCGGAAGCAAACGACGACTCCGCAGCCGTCACGATCTGTGCGGCTGACGTCACACCCGAATCAGTGTCCTGGTTGTGGCAGGACCGTTTCGCGGTGGGGAAGCTGGGGCTCCTCGTCGGTGACCCCGGTTTGGGCAAGAGTTTCACGACTATCGATATCGCGTCCAGGGTGTCCAGCGGGACCCCGTGGACAGACCGCCTGGACAAACCGAATCCGCCCGGTGACGTGGTAATCCTCAGCGCGGAGGACGGTATCGCCGACACGCTGGTCCCGAGATTGATTGCAGCAAACGCCGACCGGAGCAGGGTGTTCATCCTGGAAGGTGTCCGGCGCCCGCAGTCTGACGAGCTGGACGTGTTTCGGCTTCAACAGGACGTCCGCCATCTGGAAGCGGAGATCCAGAAGCATGACACCCGGCTCGTCGTGATCGATCCGTTGAGCGGGTTTTTCGGATGCGACCGGGATTCGTATAGGGACACCGAAGTCAGGAGCATCATCGCACCCCTGGCGGCAATGGCGGAACGTAGCAGCGTGGCGGTGGTGTGCGTCGCCCACCTGAACAAACAGACCAGCAACCCGAAGGCAATCTACAGGGTTCTCGGCTCGATGGGATTCGTGGCCGCGGCAAGGACCGCCTGGCTGGTGTGCAAGGACCCGGGGGACGAATCCGGCAAGAACCGGCTTTTCGTCCAGGTGAAGAACAATCTCGCCCGCGACCCCGGCGGGCTCCGGTTCAACATCGGCGGGGTTGGATACGTTGAATGGCACGACGGAGTGGTTGATATGTCGGCTGACGATGCGTTAGACGAACCGCGGAAACGGAAGGACACGAAGGCG
>JAZGDL010000090.1:0-5448 GCA_036477795.1 Phycisphaerae bacterium | reverse complement strand
GGCGTGCGCGAAGCCAAACGATTTCGCGCTCGACTCGAGGCAAGAGCCGTATGAGGTAATTCTTCACGTACGGATCTGTGCGGGGGGTGGCCCGAAAGGGCCATCCCTACCGCGATGTGAATTTCTTCGTACGCTTTCCTTCCTTAGTGTGCGGGGCCGCGGGGGTTCTGTGATCAGATTTGGAACGTCGTTGAGGCCCGCTCCGCAGGTTCCGCAGGCTCTGCCGAGAATCCTTTCTCGGCGTCCGCGGGAGGACCGAGAAGGGATTCTCGCTTCAGCGATGATTCTCGCTCCAGCGATGATTCTTGCTCCAGCGACGTCTCGCTCCAGCGTGCCACCTCATCAGTTTGATCGATTGGCGCCGGTCAGGCGTTCGATTGCTTTGAGCGCTTCCTGATCCGTTGGATCGATATCCACCGCTTTGTGGTAATCCTCAATCGCCTCATCGATTCGCCCTACACGCTCCAGGGCGACGGCCAAGTTGAAATGTGCGTGGGCCCGCCTCGGCTCCAGTTGGGTGGCCTTGCGGTAGTGCGGTATTGCCTCCGCGTAACGGCCGGCTAGCGACAGCGCGTCAGCTAAGAACTGCTGCAAACGCGGCGCTTGCGGATACATCGCGACGGCCTGCTCAAAGCAAGGCAAGGCTTGGTTCAGCCGGTCACGCTGGGCCAGCACCACGCCGAGATTGCCCCACTGGCTGGCATTCATTTTGGTCTCGGGATTGATCGGCCAATTGACCCACACAGCCGCAGCAAGGGCGATGGCAAGCGCCCCAGCCAGCGCCGGCCAGCGACGCGTTGTCACACAGCCCAGGGTCTCGACCACCCCGGCTCCCGCAAAGATTCCCAGAATCGGCACCAGCGGAAGGCGGTACCGTCCAAACACGTAGAACAGCGCGACGGCCCCCGCCGTCACCAAGGCCAACACGTAGAGCAAAGCAAGCTCCCGCCGGCGTGACCAGGTCAGCGCCACCCCCAGAACCGCAAGCGGGCAAAGAACACCGAAGTGCAGCACCCGCCCCAAGAGACTAAGCAGCGGCGAGAATTCACGATAGATGAAGTAGCCCTCGGTATCCGGAATCTCGTACCGGTTCCAGGTCAGGCACCACTTAAGCCCCAACAAGCGCAGCCATCCGAAGGGGTCGGATCGGATGTACTTCCAGGACTGGGCCAGCCAGTAGTGCGACACTTCGCGCGGCGTCAGCGTCCGGCCCATGGCCCGCTCCGCAAACATGGTGGCGTCGGCCCGCTCGAACTGGGGCGTCTCCCGGCCCGCAACCATCGGTTTGTACCGCCCGTCCGCCTCGGCGTGATTGCCCATGTAGAAGTTGGGGCCCATCTGAAAGGTGGTTAACGAAAACTCGCCGCCCACGCGCTGGTTGTGAAAGCCCACCGGCAGCAGCGTCAACCCCAAACCAGCGACAACCATCGCCACCGCCGCCCACCGATCGGTCCGCGGGCACCCGCGCGTCCCATCCGAGCCGCGACCGTAAGGGAGCGGTCCGCGTAAGGACCTTGAGGGCAACCAAAATACCAGCCAGGCCACCACAACAGGCCCCAACGCCAACGCGTTCTCCCGCGTCAGGGCAAGTAACCCCAGCAGCACGCCCACCGTCAGCCACAACCACTTGGACGGTCGCTTGGCACCTGTTCCCAACGCCCACAGCAGGCCGGCTGTCAGCACGAACCCCAGCGAAGCCTTCTGCACGATACCGTCGAAATAGATCGCCGGGGGATAGAGGGCCATCAGCAACCCCGCCGCCAGCCCCGCACGACGTGAAAAGAACCGATCACCCGCCAAGGCCACCATAACACAACCTGCTGCGCCCAAGACGCACTGCACCAGGCGCAGGGCCCAGGTATCGTGTCCCAACAGTTTGTACGTACCGGCCAGAAAATAGGGGTAGAGCGGCGCCTGATAAAACGTCTCAGGCCACCACCATTCGCCGCCTGCCAGGCGTTGCCCCCACTCATCGTAACCGGCTGCGTCTCCTACGAGATGATAAAAGTAGACCAGGCCTTCGATCTGATGGAGGTAATGGACGCGAAGCGCCAAGGCCACCGCAAAGACGAGCATCCAACCCAGTAGAGGATGTCGGCCGATGCCCGTGCTGTCCGTCGTTTTCTTATCCACGCCGGCGATTCCCACGCGCTGCATCACAGGATAGCAGGTCAGCTAAGTGCTGCAATCAACGCGAACTGGCCTGCCGACTCGCCGTCGCGGCGGTAGGAGAAATAGGTGTCGCAGCAGATGGTGCACACGCCGGCCACGTCGACACGATCCGCACCCAGGCCGCAGGATTGCAGTTGCAGACGATTGGCCTGGGCGAGGTCGAGATACATGGCGCTACCCCGGCGTTGCCGTATGGTTGAGGTAACGTGTCCGCGCTCTGGGTGCCACGGGCGGCTTGCCCGCCCGTGCTCCTCAAACGCCTCTTCAACATCGGTCCCCACCGCGTAACAGCACACGCCGGCACAGGGGGAGAGCGCCGCCAGTAGTGCCTCCGGCTGACACCCGAATGAATCGACCATCGTTTTGACCAGGTTTCTCGCCATACCAGCCGCCGTCCCCCGCCAACCCGCGTGGCCCACACCGAGCGCCGGGCGCCTCGGATCATACACCACCATCAGGCAGCAGTCCGCGCTGAGCACCATCAGCGGCACATCGGGCTGGTCGGTCATCAGGCCGTCGACGTCGGCGATCCTGGTAGTTGAATTCTCCCGGCCGCACCCGATCCGATCGCCGGTCACGACCGCCACAGCGGTGCCGTGGACCTGCCGGCCCAGCGTCAAACGCTCAAACGGCAGCGACAATGCTTCGCAGACCCGTCTTCGTCGATCCACGGTACCGGCCTGGTCGGGCCCCACGGTCAGTGCCATATTGCCGGCATCTTGCGTGACACCGTGAACCAGGCGCGGTTCGCCCGCCAGCAGCGGTGACGTCCAGAATGACGGAGGACTCTTCACTCTTCACTCTTCACTGCGAAGGCAGGCGACCGCCTGCCCTACTCTTCACTCTTCCGTCATGCTCCCATCGGCCGGTCAGCGCGGATTTATCTTCAGCAACACTTTGATGTTCTGCGGGTCCAAGGAGGCTTCGAACGCTTCTGCGCCTCGTTCGATCCGATAGGCACGGGCCACCATGGAAGAGACCTCCACCTCCCGACGGGCCAACGCATTGATGGCATCGGGGAAGGGGCCGCAACGGCTGCCGATGATGTTAACTTCATTGACTACCGCCTGCGACAGATTCAGTCGCTCGGGCTCGGCGTGCGTGCTCTTGAGGACGATGGTCCCGCGCGGCCGCACCATGGCCAGCGCGATCTCCAGACCGGCCGGCGACCCGGTGCACTCCACCACAACGTCGCGATCGTTGCGGGGCACCAGATCATCGACTGACGTGGACTGAATCCGCTTCTTCTCGCAAAACAGCAGCGTCTTGGGATTGCGGCCGACGACTTCCAATCGGCACCCGGTGGAGGCCAGCACCTGAGCGATCAACAGTCCCAGACGACCGCTGCCCACCACCGCCACCTGCATCCGCGGTTCGATCGAAACCTGTTTGATGACCTGATAGGCGGCTGCCAGGGGCTCAATGAACACCGCCTCTTCGTCTGATATGGTGTCGGGCACCGCGTGGAGATTGTGCTCAGGGACCGCGACCAGGTCGGCGAAGCAGCCGTCCCGCCCGGAGATGCCAAGAACGGTTCGGTCGCGGCAGTGCGCGGAGAGACCGGCTTTACACATGTCACAACGGCGACAGACGCAGTTGATCTCGCAGGCCACCCGCCGGTTCTTCCATTCGCTCGAGCCGGCTACCACCGTGCCCACCATCTCGTGGCCCAGCACGCCGCAGAAATCCATGTGGCCGCGGGTGATATGCAGGTCCGTAGCGCAGATGCCGGCCATGTGGACCCGCACCATGCACTCACCGTCCGCGCATTTAGGTTCCGGATAGTTGTCGGTATACTTCAGAGAATCTGAAAACGTGATTGCGCGCACCGCTGGAGCGTACTCCCTAAATGACCGTGCGCAAATGTGCAACTCCGCTCAGAGCCCGGAGCGCAAGCGACGGGTTGCCAGACCCCGCGCTGGCGCTTGGGGCTCGGATAAGCACTGCATATTCGCGCACGGTGATATAGACTACTTCTCCCCGAACCCATTGCTTCAGTACAACATCCAACTCCAACCGTACCCATCAAAACACCGACGACGCCCACCACAAGTAGACCACGTCAGAAGTGGCCTGCCGTTTGGCAGACGCCAGGACCAAAGGCCCCGCCCCGCCTCACGCACACGCGTTGGAACTACAGGGCTCAATGATGATCATCCGTGGAATCCGCTCCGGTGAATGCCCGCCGAACGGAATGGCCCGCGCGCTGCCACCAACGCGGCTTGGCCGGAGGCTCCAGTTCGGCGTCTAGCCGGCCGTGCATCACAAACGGATCCTTTGCCGACGCCAGCCAGGCCCGCCAGGCCCGGGCATCGCGATCGTGACGCACCCCCGTAAGCTGCATGAGCGACCGGTCCGCATGGTAAATCACGCCGAAGTCCTTGTCGTTCAAGGCCGCGATCAACGCGTCGATCGAGGCAGGCTCGGGATAGGCGCCAAGCAGCCGCGCGGCGCAGATTCTAACGTCACGCGATGGTCCACCGCGCAGCAACCGCGCCGCCGTTTGGACCACGCGGGCTCCAAGCGGATCGGGAATCGACCCGTTACGCTGCATGAAGTACAGGCCATTGACAATCTCTTCGTGCACACGTGCTTCGGCTGATACGGCCTGATCGCGATTGTCCAGCATGTCGAGGAGGGCGACGGCCGCGTCGCGGCGCAGCGATTCCGCCACCAACCGGATGGCCGCCACACGGACGCTGGCGCTGCGATCGTTTCGGGCGATGAAGCAGCATGCCTCGATCACCGTATCGTGGCCGGCGTAGCGGGTCTTGGATACGTGTACGATGTTATCGCGGCGAACGTCGGCGTTTTCGTGTTGCAGGGCTTCGTCCAGATAGCGGGCAACGTCCCCCTTGGTAGTCATCCAGGGTTTCTTGTAAAACCTCTTGGTCGAGCACCCCACAGCCTGGCTGGCGAGCAGGATCATCAACGCCGCCAGCCCGCAGCGCAGCACCGCAAAACCGCCGGCAGCACGGCGCAAAGCAGGGCCCGCCGTGCGGACCACGCCGCGTAGAAAACGCTTCGGTGAAATCATCACCGACGATGGGGCGCCTGCTGCGAAATAGTCCTGGCATTTTTGAAGCACGGTATCAGGATAGTCGCGATCACGTTGGATGGACAGCGAAAAACCGTAGGCATGGCGTGTCTCAGCCCATGCCGGGGTGCGAGAAAGGATTCTCGCACCAGCGATCCGTGCTGGGGTGCGAGAAAGGATTCTCGCACCAGCGGACCGGAAAGGCTGGGTCAGGTCAGGCCGGCACCCAAGCTAAATCG
>JAZGDL010000009.1:0-10867 GCA_036477795.1 Phycisphaerae bacterium | reverse complement strand
ACGAGGTACGTCCTTTTTAGTTCCCCTTTAGTTCCCCCAGATTGAGTTGGATGGTCAGAATTGTTATACTCTCTGCTTGGTTTTTGGATTCGTAGAAACATCTCTTGGAGGGCATGAAAATGTCACGTTTAAACAGCATCGTAGCGGTAGTCTTGTTGTCGTCTGGAGTTGCGTATGGGCAGGACCAGCGGGGGAAAGTTGTTAGTTTCTTCGCGGACGTCGTTAGCGGAGATGTAGTTGCACAGGTTCCTAAGGGCGGATTCGTGCTCACCGATATCTTCGCAATTACTGATACCGCCATACGGTTAGAGCAGGACGACGGAGCTACTCAAGAAATCAAGTTCAGTTTCCTCTCTGGTGAGCCCGGGAAAACAGAACATAGCTTTGAGTCTGGAATTGTCTTCGACGCTGGTACTTCCATCAGGTTTTTTCACGGCGGCAGTGGAGCCGAACAAGTGGCTCTAAGCGGCTACATCCCCTGCTCCAATCCATGCAACGTTCCCATCAGCTTCTTCGCGGACGTCGTTAGCGGCGATGTTGCCGCACAGGTTCCCACGGGCGGATTCGTGCTCACCGATATCGCCAGCAAAACTACTTCAATCATGTGGTTAGAGCAGGACGACGGAGCGACTCAAGAAATCAAGTTAAGTCTCCGTCCTCCGAACGGCGGAAGGGGACCTCATCGCCTTGAGTCTGGAATTGTGTTCGACGGCGGCACCTCCATCAGGTTTTTTCATGGTGCCCCAGGGACCGAGCACGTGACCCTAAGCGGCTACATCCCTTGCTCTAACCCCTGCAACGTACCTGTCCCAACTGTGGGTGAGTGGGGTACGTTTCTTATGATCGTGATGATACTCATCGGTGGGAGCGTTGTGTTTGCTCGGCGTCGGGCAGTGCCAGCGTAAGCGTTGATTCGGGGCATCGAGAGGAGGGGGAAACGTATCTGGAACGTATCTGGGGTCAGAGCGCATTTAGTCATTAGTAGTTGACCCCGGAGCCGCGTCACGGCCATCCGCAGGATCGAATCCACCGGCCCCGCCATCCGCCGGACGGTGCAACGACTGGAAAAGAGACTCACTAATGACTAAATGCGCTCTGACCCCAAAGGTCCGTGACCCCAAAGGTCCTGTTCTAATGACTAAATGCGCTCTGACCCCAAAGGTCCTGTGACCCCAAAGGTCCTGTGACCCCAAAGGTCCTGCTGACCCCAAAGGTCCTGCTCTGACCCCAAAGGTCCTGACCCCAAAGGTCTCATGACTAAATGCGCTCTGACCCCAAAGGTCTCCCTGACCCCAAAGGTCTCCTAAATGCGCTCTGACCCCAAAGGTCCGAAGATCGAAGTGGAGTTTCCACTTCCCCCAACGTGGGTGCCGTTACGCGTGAGTGTGCGTTGCCGAAACAACAACGCAAACTGGACAGGTTTTGTAGATATCATCCTTGGCGGGGCCGGAATCTTTCTATTCTCAACAGGGGGAATAGACTCCTCCGTCCGAGTAAGCGAAGAAGGCACTAGTCTGCAGGGTTCCTTCAGCCTTGTTCATTCCATCGTGGATGACGCCTTCGTGTGTGAGATTACCCTGGAGTCTCTGCGAGAGGTCGCATGGCTCAACCCAGACATCGACCACTATCTTCACGTGCAGTGGTCCCAACGTGTGAGAATCGACTGGGTTGGCGACCCACTCACTACTCGCCGAGAAGCACCATCTGATGATCGTTGAATGTTGTATACAAGCGCCGTGATCTTGGTCACGATTGCGGCTACGACCTTCGCGGGCAGGAGGTGCCCCGCTGCCCCGAATGCGGCCACAAGGTCTCCACCTCCATGCTGTGGCGGGAACGCTGAGTAATCACCGGCACGGCCTGCGTAGTCCGTTGGGTCGTCTGAGACGTGTGACACGCCAGAGGGCCTGATAGCGCCCGGGTTTGCCATGCGACGAATCCCTCAGGGCCCGCTCCCTGACGGTCGCGGCTCGGTGTTTTGGACGGTCGCGGCTCGGTATACCGTCGACAGATCCGATTGATTGTTTTGGGGTCAGTCGCTGCCGGTCCAGCGGTCCAGCCAGGCGATGACGGTTTCGTGCCAGAGGATGCTGTTGGCGGGTTGCAGGACCCAGTGGTTCTCGTCGGGGAAATACAGGAGTTGGCTCTCGATGCCCAGACGCTGCAGGGCGGTGAAGGTCGAGATGCCCTGGGTGTCGACCACGCGGAAATCGAGGGCCCCGTGAATCACCAGCATGGGCGTCTTCCAGTTTTGGACAAAGTTTAGAGGGTTGTGCTTCTCAGAGCCCTGAGGGTTCTCCCAGGGCTTGCCCATGTGATCCCATTCGGGGAACCATAGTTCCTCGGTGTCGAAGTAGGCCATCCGCTCGTCGAGGTTGCCGTCGTGATTGACCAGGCATCGGAAGCGGTCGGGCCAATTGCCGGCGATCCAGTTGATCATGTAGCCGCCGAAGGAGGCGCCCAGTGCCGCTACTCTGTCACCGTCCAACCAGGAATAGCGCTGGAGTGCGGCGGTGAGACCCTTTTGAAGATCTACCAGCGGTTTGCCGCCCCAGTCGCCGCGGATGGAATCGCAAAAAGCCCGGCCGTAGCCGACCGAGCCGTGGAAGTCGACCATGACGGCTGCGTATCCGGCGCCGGCGTAAGCCTGGGGGTTCCAACGGTAGTGGAAGTCGTTGCCGAAAGAGCCTTGCGGCCCGCCGTGGATGAGGAAGGCCACCGGGTATCTCTTCGACGGATCGAAATCGACGGGCTTGACGATGTAGGCGTGGACCTGTTCGTTGTTTCATCCGGAGAAGGTGAATTGCTCGGGCTCGCCCATGCGGGCGGCGGCTAGCTTCTCGGCGTTGATGCCGGTGATGGCGCTAAGATCGCCGCCGTCCGGCGTTACGGAGTACAACTCGACCGGGGATTGAAGATGGTCAAGACCAAAGATGATGCGGCCACCAGCCGTAGGGTCCGCCGTGCGGACCATAGCGGGCGAGCGAACCGTGCCGTCGCGAACGATGGTCTTGACGACCCCGGTGGCGACGTTGACGGAAAAGAGCGAACGCTGGCCAAGGTTGTTTGCGGTGGTGTAGATGGTCTTGCCGCCGGGTGAGAAGGTAATGGAACCGGACGAGCGGTCCCAATCCTCGGTGAGTGTCCGCCTGGTGCCGGCGGGCCAATCCATCAGCATTATTCGGAATCGATCGGACTCATAGCCCGGCTTGACCATGGCGAGATAGGCCAGCTTTTTTCCGTCGGGTGAGAAGACTGGATTGGCGTCCCAGGCCCGGTTGGCGTCGGTGAGGCATCGCGGTTTGGCAGAGCCGTCGCAAGGGGCGACGTAGAGATCAAAGTCGGTGGACCAGGCTTCGGCGCTACCGACGTCGCGGGCGGTGAAAACGATGAAGCGGCTGTCGGGGGTGAAGGTGTAGTCCTCGGGACCGCCGAAAGGTTTGGTGGGGCAATCGGCGTCCATGCCCTTCATGACGTCATGCAGACCCCGCGCTGGCGCTTGGGGCTCGGATACGGATCGCTGGACCGAGGCGAGCGGCATGACGAAGATGTGGGCGCGGCGGCCGTCCTTCCAGGTGTCCCAGTGGCGAACGAAGAGGCGGTCGTACAGGCGGCCGGTGCTGCTCTGCTCGGCGATTTCGTCCAGCCGTTGCTTGGTGGCCTCAATGGTAGGGGCGTCGGGAAACACCTGCATGGAAAACGCGATGTGGGTGCCGTCGGGGCTGACGGCGAGCGATTCAACGTCCAGGGGCTCGTCGGTGACCTGCTCAGCTTCGCCGCCGTCGGCAGGTATACGCCATACCTGAGAGGAACCCGATCGTGTGGAGATGAACAAGACGCTCTTGCCGTCCGGGGACCAGCGGGGATTGGAGTCGCCGGATGGGTCGGAGGTGAAGCGGCGCAGTCCCGTGCCGCCGGTGTTGACCAGCCATAGATCGGTGCGTCCGCGGTTGGCTTTGAGGTCGGTGGTCCGACGTACAAAGACGATGGTGCCGCCGTCGGGCGATACCTGCGGATCGCTGATGCGGTCCATGGCTAACATGTCATGGACGGAGAATGGATGGGTGCTGGTGCGAGGGGTGCTGGTGCGAGAATCCCTTCTCGCACCGGTGGCCGGAGATAATGTAAGCGCCGTGGCAACTGCAATAATGACGATGCTGATCATTCTGATGGCTCCTGTCATACGTTCAGTTGCCGGACCCTAGCGGGGATTCCCAATAATTGCAAAAATCATCGGGCCAATACTTGTTAGTTATCAGTAATCAGTTATCAGTAGTGATAACTGAACGAAGGTGAAATCCATGAGTGAAGACCGATCCGGACGGACAGGTTGTCCTGGAACGATGCGGGCAACAGGTGCTGCCTATCTCCAACCGTTGATGTGGATCGGGCTGCTGTGTTTGATCGCCAATCTGTCATGCGGCGGACAGAAGCCGTTTGTTGACACCCTGTTTCAGTCTGTAGCGCCAGACGATGCCCCAGAGGCAGCCGCGACTGCCGACAGCGGCGTTGAGATGGAAAGGCGTCTGATCAGCCACGTGCGGCAGCTCACCTTTGAAGGCAGCCGTGCCGGCGAAGGGTACTTCAATAGGGACGGCTTGCAGTTTGTGTTCCAGAGCGAACGGGAGCCGGGCAACCCCTTCTTTCAGATTTATATGATGGACCTGGAAACGGGCGACGTGAAGCGCGTATCACCGGGTCGCGGCAAAACGACGTGCGCCTGGATCCATCCGGACGGCCACAAGGTGTTGTTCTCATCGACCCACGACGATCCGGCGGCGCGCGACAAGCAGCAGGCGGAGATCGACCTGCGGGCTTCGGGCCAACAGCGCCGCTACCAATGGGACCGCGACGAACATTATGACATTTACCAGCGTGATCTGGATAGCGGAGTATTGAGCAGGCTTACGGACACGCTGGGCTACGACGCGGAAGCTTCCTGGTCGCCCGACGGTGAAAGAATCGTTTTCGCGTCGAATCGCATGGCCTACTCCGAGCCGCTTTCGCATGATGATCGCGAGAAGTTTGACGCCGACAAGTCGTTCTTGATGGACGTATACATCATGAACGCCGACGGCAGCGGCGCGCAACGGCTGACTACGGCCAAGGGCTGCGACGGCGGGCCCTTCTTCAGCCCCGACGGGCGGCGGATCTGCTGGCGGCGGTTCTCCGAAGACGGGGCCACCGCAGAAATCTTTACAATGAACACGGATGGAAGTGATCAAGAACAGATCACGTCGATGGGGGCGATGTCCTGGGCCCCTTTCTACCACCCCTCGGGCGAATACGTCATCTTCACGACCAATCGTCACGGGTTTGACAATTTCGAGCTGTACATGGTGGCCACCGACGGCGGCATGGAACCGGTGCGGGTGACCTATACGCCGCGGTTCGACGGGCTGCCCGCTTTTTCTCCCGATGGGAACAAGCTGGCCTGGACCTCGATGCGCACGCCGAAGCAGCAGTCACAGATCTTCCTGGCTGATTGGAACCACGCCGGCGCGATTGTACTGCTGCGCCGATCCCCACAATCCGAGCCGCGAGCGCAAGCGACCGGTCCACACAATCCGAGCCGCTTTGACCGGCTGGAAAGCCGGTCCCACACCGTGGCCGACAGTGATCTCCAACGTGACGGGCGCACCACCCGGCCGGACATCTGCGCGGAGGATTTGAAACTGCACGTGTCGCGGTTGGCCTCCGACGATATGGAAGGGCGACTGACCGGCACCGAAGGAGAGCGGTTGGCCACCGAGTATGTCGCGCGGGTGTTTCAGCGAATCGGGATGGCCCCTGCCGGTGATGACGGAACCTATTTTCAGCACTTCACATTCACGGCCGGAATGGCCCTGGGAGACGACAACTCACTGACCATGTACGGATCAGGGGAAGACGCTCGAACGGAGTTCGAGGTGGACCGCGACTGGCGGCCGCTGGCCTTTTCGCGAGACGGAGTGTTTGAGGCGGCGGAGGTCGTTTTCGCCGGATACGGGATCGCGGCGCCGGCGTCCGGTGAATTCGAGGAGTATGATTCGTTCGTTCACCTGGAGGTGAAGGGCAAGTGGGTGATGGTGCTCAGGTACATGCCGGAGGATATCTCGCAGGAAGATCGGCAACACCTGGCCCGTCACGCGAGCCTGCGCTATAAGGTCATGATAGTGCGCGACAAGGGGGCTTACGGATTGATCGTGGTCAGCGGTCCCAACTCAAAGGTACGCAGCGAACTGATCAAGCTCGGGTTTGACGCGTCGCTGTCGGGCACCAGCATACCAGGTGTTTCCATCACCAACGCCGTCGCCGACAAGCTGCTGGCCAGTTCCCGCCGGACCCTCAAGTCGCTGCAGGATGGGCTCGACACCGGAAAGCTGCGAGCCGGTTTCGTACTGCCGCAGGTCAAGCTGGCGGTCGACATCGACCTGAAGAAAGTTACGCGCACCGGGCGCAACGTGCTCGGCCGCTTGAAGTCGGCCGCTGGTGCGAGAATCACCGCTGGTGCGAGAATCCTTTCTCGCACCCCCCTGCCCCGCCTGATAGTGGGGGCTCACGTCGATCACTTGGGCCGCGGCGGAGGCGGCGGTTCGCTGGCCCGCGGCGACGAGAAAGACCAGATCCACTACGGGGCTGATGACAACGCTTCCGGCGTGGCGGCAGTGCTCGAAATCGCCGAGCAACTGGCTGACCGGCAGCGGCGGGGGAAGCTTGGTCCGTTGCGCGATATCGAATTCGCAGCCTGGTCCGGTGAGGAGCTGGGACTGCTGGGTTCCAAGCATTACGTCGATGCGGTGGCTCAGGAGACGCTGGACCGAGAATCCCTTCTCGGTCCCTCCCGTCAGGAGTTGGGAGAGACGGATGATCTGACCCAAAGCCCACGGATTGCAATCCGTGGGTTCATCGCCGCCTACATCAATCTGGACATGGTCGGCCGGCTGGACCAGCATGTGATCTTGAACGGCATCGGCTCGAGCTCCATCTGGCGGCGGGAGGTCGAGCGGCGCAACGTGCCCGTGGGGCTGCCCCTCTCGTTGAATGACGACAGCTATATGCCCTCCGACGCGACTTCGTTCTACATCAAAGGCGTGCCGATTCTCAACGTGTTCACCGGTTCACACCCGGAGTACCACACGCCGCGGGACACCGCCGACCGGCTCGACTACCGGGGCATGACCGACATCGCCCGGTTCATCGGGCTGATCGCCGGATCGGTGGCAGCTAATGCCGAAACACCGGATTACATTGCCCAGGAAAAGCCTGAGAATCTCGCGCCGCGGGCCGGTCTGCGGGCTTATCTGGGAACCATTCCCGACTACGGTGAAGCCGAGATTGCGGGACTGAAACTCTCAGGCGTAGCCACCGGCGGTCCCGCCCACGAAGCCGGCCTCAAAGGCAATGACATAATAGTGTCGCTAGCCGGTCGCACCATCGAGAACATCTACGACTACACCTACGCCATCGACGCGCTCAAAATAGGCCAGCCGGCGGAGGTGATCGTCGTGCGCGAGGGGCGACGCATCACACTGACAATCGTGCCGGGCTCGCGGGAATAGTCTTCAAACCCGCCGACAGAACTCAGGATGATCCGAGCCGCGACCGTAAGGGAGCGGGGTGTCGGCACCATAGCACAGGTATCTTTACACCGGAAACGAGCTGCGTCCCCTTCAATGCCCGGGCAGAGGATTGTGGTGCAATAAGCGTTGAATTGCCGGGAGGGGCAAGCTAAACTGTGATTCTTGAAATGGCAGCGGGGTGTGGGCACCGCCGGTAAGAGAGGGAAACGTTCATGCCGGGCAAGACCGGAAACGAGCTGCGTCCCCTTTTCCTCGCCCAAGGACATTCACCGCTCAAATGCCAGTTGCCGTCTATCCTTCGCACGTGTCTTCGATAAATCCCAAGAGGAATTCGCGAGTATTCTCAAGCGGGAGATTCGAGATGAACTCACAGCCACTGTCGAGGGCTTCGAGCTCCAACTCGAAGAGCCGGCACTGGTTCTCCTGGCTCGGGTTGAACCCGGCGGCGATCGTAGCACCCGGGAGAGCATCTCTGGGGTCAGAGCGCATTTAGTCATTAGTGGTTGACTCCGGAGCCGTTCATCTCTGGTCATCTCTGGTGGTCATCTCTGGGGTCATCATCTCTGGGGTCAGAGCGCATTTAGTCATTAGTGGTTGACTCCGGAGCCGGGTGACGGCCATCCGCAGGATCGGATCCGCCGGCCCCGCCCTCCGCCGGACGGTGCAACGACTGGAAAAGAGACTCACTAATGACTAAATGCGCTCTGACCCCAAAGGTCCTCTCTGACCCCAAAGGTCCTTGACCCCAAAGGTCCTCCGCTCTGACCCCAAAGGTCCTCTCCTGGAGTGGGTCACATCCTACGAAGGCTCACCGTACGCCGAAGATGATGACTGCGCCGAACCCATGCCCGTGGACATTTTTCAAGCCCTCTTAGCTCATGCAGACAGGATGGCGTCAACGAAATCAACCAAGGTCAACGGAAACGACTTCGGCAAGAACGGCAAGGCGATGCGACAAATGCAGCTTGCCGAATCGGACGCACGACGGGGATTGCAGTATCGAGCAATCCTTATGCTCGCCTGTCAAACGGGCTTCGGTTGGGTCGATTGCTCCGACCTAAGAACGACCGACGCCAAACGATCATCAAGCGGTTTCCCTTACGTCGATTTGCCCCGCTACAAGTCAGCCCGAAAAGTGGGAAAGCCCGTAGAGCGTCGTATCCCCTTGCTCCCTTCCACGGTCAAGGCGTTGGAAGCTCTCGCAAGGGTGAATCAGAGTCAGCATGTTTTCAAAAGTGACAACGGTTCGGCACTCAAACCGACAACATGCCCCAAGGAATTTGAGAAGTTCTGTCAAGCCGCTGGGGTCGAGGGTTGGACGTTTAAGCATCTGCGCAACGTGGGCAGCAATGTTGCCGATGAGCATGACCTATCAAGCCGGGTGATTGATCGGTTCCACGGTCGGGTTCTCAAAGGCGTCAAGAGAGCCTACCTTGTTAAGAGTCGCAAGCCAGAGTATCTGATACCGCTTGTCAACCTGATCGGAGCCGAGTATCTTGACGGAGAGACCGTACAATGAGTCATTCCGATGACGACCGGATGAAAGTGGCTACAACGCTTTATGACTACGTGAGACGGGCGATTGATGCCGAATCGACCTTTTATCGAGACTATCTCACAAAGGTACACAAATTGATGACGATACAAATCGTCCTATTTGCTGGAATCTCCTACGGCATGTCTAAGGTCGATTGGATGGGTGGGGTTGTGTGGTGGAAATGTGCTCCCGTACTGATCTTCCTTGCCGTTGCTGCGGTTTCAACAGCGTTAGCCTTCTACTGGTCACTGCGCTGCCTTGCGATTACCGATGTGTCGGTGGTGGGCGTGTCTGAGTTGACCAAGGCTTTCGAGGATGATGACGTTTTCGGAAAGCTAAAGCCCGACAAAGTGTATCGGGATTTGGGAGCGAATCTCGCCACGATGCTGCGTGACGAGCGAAACAGAGGTAGGGCTCGGGAGCCTTGGAACCGGAGAATCAACAGCTTGACACTCATCGGGTTCATTTCGGTTGCACTCTTCGTGGTCGGCGGTATGTTCGGTAGCATGCTGACGCATTAGCCTTCAGGAGCACACTCATGCCAGATGAGCAGCAACCCGAAAAGCCCGACGAGGCAAAGCCCGACGAAGCAAAGCGAGACGAACCAAGCGACAAGCCAACTGAAACGGAGACCGTCTCACTAAGGGAATCAGGCGAGACGATTCAGTTTTCAAGGGGATCGTCGAAAGATAAGGACGAATCCAAGGGAGCCGAGTAGTGCCAGAAAACGAAACGAATCCCGCCTCAACATCAGACTCCAACGAGTCGCAGCCACCGGCGAACACCGATGACAGCCCGTCTGACAGCCCGTCGCTGGTAGAGTCGCCTGAGACAATACAGCGGGACGGGGGCGACTACGAAAAAAAGTGACGGCGAGAATCTACGGCGTATCGAATTTGATCGTGTGGTCTTTCAAGCGTTTATGACGTAACGTGATTCGGAATCGTTTGAATAGCTGCAACAAGTCCGAAACCGTAGCGTTCGGAATATCGATTTGTCGTGCTTGAATCTCGCCATGAGGATGAGCCTTAAGCACTTCATCGATGGTACTAAACCCATCCACCACGTAGATCGAAAGTGACTGATACCCGCCGTCATGTGCTGAATACAATGACAGGGCGATGGGAAACCCCGTAACATTCGGCAACTTGTCGATTGATTTGTTAGGGTCGTCCGAGCGGTCAGCCGCAGCGTCACCAATCATATCATTGTATTGAACCGATGCAGTCAAGGTTTCCATGTTTTCTGTCTCCGATAACGTGACAAATACCGTCAATCGCTCACATTGAGCATGGCATATCAGAACAACAAAAGGGACAAGCGTCAACCCGTCGAACAAAAAAAGGGCGGGTGAGAAACCCGCCCGTTGTAACCGTCAAAAAGGAACTTCCCTTCATACTCCCGCTCTGGCTTCCTTTGCTGCCAGTAGCTTGTTTCGGATCGTAGCCGCTTCCTTGGCGTCCATTTCTTCAAGCAATCCTTCGATCCGTGATCCCAAACCCGTTGGACCAGCCGCTTTCTCTCTGCGCCGAACATACCGAAAAGCTAACTTGATCACGTTGGGGTCACAGTTTTCGACAATCTCGTTCGCAGCCGAAACCCCTCTTGCCTTAACATCCTGTTCAAGGGCTGTAATCTGGTGGGTCAATCCCTTTTCTAGTTGAAATTCCGATCGGCTCCGTGTCATCATTCATGCCACCGCTTTGCCGCTTCGGTTCGACGACGACTGTAACGCTGCCCGAAGGCGGGGGAGTTGGCGATAGCCAAC
>JAZGDL010000089.1:0-2973 GCA_036477795.1 Phycisphaerae bacterium | reverse complement strand
AGCGAGCCGCGGCATCCGTCTGGCCGCCGGACAGGTCAAGCCCGCGCGGAGTTCCGTACGGGCATAGGCCCAAGAAGTTGTCAGTTCTCAGTTATCAGTTACTGACAACTGACAACTGATAACTTCTTCCATGCGACGTATCTACTTTCTCTCCAACCCCGGCAAACCCGACGGCGCGGCTGCGCTTGAGGATTTGCGATCGTTCGCAGCCTCACGTTGTACCGTCGTGGGTTCGAGTCCGGCGCCCGACGGGCGCGCAGCCGCGCAAGCCGGGGCGGAGCGGATTGTGGTGCTCGGCGGCGACGGCACCCTGATCGGGGTTGCCCGTTCGCTCGGAGCCAGCCAGGTGCCGCTGATCGGAGTCAACGTCGGGAAGCTCGGTTTCCTGGCGGAATTCTCGATCGAGGAGCTCAAGCGTTGTTTCGATCGCGCCATATCCGACGACACGATTATAAGCCGGCGCACCGTGTTGCAGGTCGCCGTCCGGCACAACGGCGGTGTGCGCGACTCGAGTCTTGCGATCAACGACTGTGTGATACGGGCCGGCCCGCCGTTTAGGATCATCAAGCTCGGCATCTCGATCAACGGTGAGCATCTGACGGATGTGGCTGGGGACGGCCTGATCGTCTGCACGCCCAGCGGCTCCACGGCGCACAACCTCTCCGCCGGCGGGCCGATCATGCAGCCGGGAGTTGATGCCATAGTCTTGACACCATTAAGCCCCCACTCGCTTACCCACAAGCCGCTGGTAATCGAACGCGAATCGGTGATCGACATCGTCGCCCGCGACGTCAACGAGGGGACGACGGCGATCATCGACGGGCAGGTCTCCTGCCCGCTGCAGCCGGGAGACTGCGTCACCATTCGTCGCTTCGACACCGATTTTCTACTCGTGCATAACCCGCTCTACCCCAAATGGCACAACCTGATGACCAAGCTGCACTGGGGCCAGGCGCCCAGCTACGAATAGTACCGGCCCTTACCCAAGCGTAGTCTTGACGTCTTCTTGCAAAAAAGCACTCGAAGTGCCTCGTTTTTGGCGTATAACAGGAGGTGTCAAAACAATGACCCTCAAACGCAAGGAGGCATTTCGAGTGAACAAGAGTAAAGCACACAAGAAAGTCGAACACAAGCGGAAACTTGTCAATCGCAAACGCCGGATTTGGTACCCGCTGCGGGACATCAACCGGGCGCCGCACGATGATCCGATGTTTACGGCCTGCAACATTCATTATGAGCTGCCCAACCGGGTGTGGGGCCGGGCCCCTGGGGGATCGGAAGGAAAAGGGGTCAGGAACCTTTTGTGCGAAGCACCCTCCGGGCCTTACAGGCAAAAGGTTCCTGACCCCTTTTCCTTGCCTGTGAAGACAGCAGCCACGCGGCGCGCACGGGCAAGGACCGCCCCGAAGGTGTTCTTACTTGATCGAAGCCCTCCTTAGGCGGTCCTTGCCCATGACACCCAGGACCGGGGAACCCGGAGCCCCCGACGTACCCAAACGGCGCCGAAGGTGTCACGCACCGCCGTACGGCTCTCTATCGCTTCACATTTGGGCCTGGATGGATTAAACTGCGCTTATCGCCGCTTTATTCACCGTGCCTGGATACGTTGTGGTCCCTGACTAGCAAAGAACAAGGTACGGCGGGTGTAGCTGAATGGTAGAGCATCAGCCTTCCAAAGCTGAATGTTGACGGTTCGGTTCCGTTCGCCCGCTATCGCATTTCTGGCGTAAGGTTAGCCATCACAGAGACTTATAAGAATGGACGCTGGTGGGGAAAAGTGATATACCCAACGCACCCGTTGTCGCAAACGACCCCGATGTCCAGCAACCTTTTTTGGAGCACAACCAGACAGAAAACGCCCAGCAGGGGCTTCCCATGCGTGGGAATTTATAGTACCTAGTGGTGCGGTAGCGACCGCTGCTTGATTGCACGGCCCTTACCTCTGGTGAAGGATCTGAAAGATGAAGGCGAAGGTTTTTACGACTCTGATGGCGGCTGTCCTCAGTTCACCAACCCCGACCCCAGCGGACGCCGGTTTCCACCTCATGCAGATCGAGCAGGTCATCGGCGGGGTTAACGGTGACACATCGGCCCAAGCGATCCAATTGCGACTGCGGTTTCCTGGGGAGACCTTACTCGAGTTCGCGCGGATTCGTGCCTGGGATTCAGCGGGTGCGAATCCAATCACCCTGATTGACTTCGATGCGAGTGTGCCCCCCAGCGGCGTGGGTGCGCGCGTGCTGATTACGAGCCCCAGCTTCGCAACCTACACCGAGACGCCGCTCACCAGCGATTTCATCCTTACCAGCCTGATCCCGAACTCCTACCTCGCTGCGGGGCGAATCACCTACGAGCAAGACAACGGTGACATCTTCTGGTCACTCAGTTTCGGTGGTGCGGCCTATACGGGACCGACCACCGGGTTGAGCACCAATGATGCTGACGGCGAGTTCGGCCCGCCCTTTGATGGTCCGTGTCCATCGGGCACGACGCGGGCCCTGCAGTTCCAGGGCGTCGCCACTGACCCGAGTTCGACCAACGCGAATGACTACGAACTTACAACCGGACCGGCTGTGTTCACGAACAACGCGGGTGTGAGCTCCGAGATAGTCCCACCCGCCCTTCCCCTCCTTTCGGAATGGGGCCTGGTCGTTCTGTCGCTGCTCGTGGCCACGGCGGGGACTGTTATTCTTGCACGGCGTCGGGCACCGTTGGCGGAGTCCGGGAACAAGACTGTTCGTTGATCGCGATAGTCCGGTTGGTTCGCGTCGCCGTGCCTTCGGAAGATCTCGTGTGCCGCGGTTTGCATCAATGTGGGTGGTGTGTCTCTCGTTCTTCGACGCTGGTTGGGCCCTGGCTGCGGTGGACTTGGTACTCCGACCCGAGCCGCTGGCTTTAGCCCGCGTGATGTCACCATTTTCTGCCGGTGCTGGTCGCCTTCGCTAGGATTATTCATCACCACCAAGACACAAA
>JAZGDL010000088.1:0-3019 GCA_036477795.1 Phycisphaerae bacterium | reverse complement strand
TCATGAACGCATTCATCTCCCGCCACGCGTACCAGAACACCCCGCCATCCCCGTAAATGTAATACCAGCCGTGTCCGCCCACGGCCATGACACGGAAGATTTCGCGCGTCGCTCCGGCAATGTCGCCGGTGTGATGGGCGACCCCGTTGCTGAACACGAAGTCAAAACTCTCGTCCTCGAACGGCATATGAAGAACATCGCCCTTGCAAAATTCCACGCTGTCGAGGCCCTTCGCCTCCGCCAATGCCCTTGCCTTGGCGAGACCGCTGTCCCCGCAGTCCAGTCCGATGACTTTTCGCGCCCCCAGCATCGCCAGCGCGCAGCTATATCTTCCCGATCCGCAGCCCGCGTCGAGCACTGTCGCTCCCTTGACGAGCGACAACGGGATGTCGTTGTTCGTGAGGCGCTGGACGAGCATATCCCGTGCCTCATCAACGATAGTGTCCGGGTACTGGTTCCACAGCTTTCCGTATACCACCCCGGTCTTGTCCCGGATGTCGTCCGTGGATTCGCCAAAGCCGGCGCGACCGACGACATCGTAGCTCCCTACCACCGACCAATCGCGGATGATGGTGCTGAGCGCGTCCAATAGCTCCGACACGGCGTCAAGCCGGTGTTTGTCCGTACGGAACGGAATATAGGGGTCGCTGGGATAAAGGTTGCGGCTGAACTCGTGCATCAGGATGACGACGAGGGCCGGCCACCGCTTGACGACGGAGCGGCATTCGTCAATGAACCTGTCGACTTTGTGTTGAATCTCTGGCGGCCGGCCAGGCACGTGAACGTTCCTTTTATTGTCCGTCGGGAATGTCCGCCGCTTAGCGGGTTATGCGCCCCTTTGGTCGCCGATCCGGCGCCAAATCCGTCCCCATGGGCCGTCAATCAGTCAGGCGGCGGATTTGCAATGGTCATTGGGGTTTTCGGGCATGGACAATGAACGCGGAACTCATAAACAGTCCGCGCCAGTCCCCGGCATCCTCCATTTCCATGCTCACCCGCCGGAACTCTTCCGGCATGGTATGTTCGAAGATCGGCGGCAGCGCGTGGAAATGATAGTAATATCGGCCCTCCAGGGTGAGGCCGTGGGGATTCAGAAGCTCGTTCTCCACCGTCAGCGGGTTGTGGTAAACCGAGTGAATGTTGAGGTCGTCGACGGTCTGGAACTTTCGCTCGACGTTCGCTTCGGCACAACGGTCGTTGAGAAATTTCTCGACTGCGAGTTTGGCCTCTTTTGACAGGGCCTCGGCGGGGATCAAATGTCTCCACATGAAATTGACCGTGTATTCGTTTAGGGAGAACAGTGAAAACAGGTCGTTGCGAAGGCTGAATATGAAACTGCCGCCGGAAGGAAGGAGATCAACGATGTTGTTTATTGTTTTGTCAAGGTCACGGGCATAATACACGGATCCCAACGCGATGATGCAATCGTACGCACCCGGCGCAATCCCGCGAATGTCTTCCATGTTGTTGTGATGGACCAAATTCCGCGGGAGGCCCGCTGATTCAAGGTTTCGCCGGGCTTTTTCAACCATTTCCTCGGCATAATCGAAGCCTTCGATGTGGAACCCCCGTTTGCGGATTTCGATGAGAGGTTCGCCAGTGCCGCATCCGACATCGAGAATTCGACGTGGTTGTAAGGATTCGAGCAGATCGAGAACGATCCGCAAGCGGAACTGATTGGCTGGATATCGGTGGCGCCGGCCCGACGCCTGATATTGCTCTCCATAGGTCTCCGCCAATTTGCCGAAACTGACAAAGGCATCGACCTTGCTGGGGTCGTCCATGGCGGTATCTCCGAAATCGATGATCTTCTATGCGTTGAGATCAGCGTAGCGCTTTCAGAAGGCCCTCTTCCTTGAGCATACTCACCACGTCTCTCAGTTCCCACATCGGCTCGCCTATGGTTTCGGCCACGCTTAAAAGGTCCTGACGGCCGTCGCAGTACGCAAGCAGGTTCATGATTCTCCGCATGCCCGCATCCCGCCCTTTGGACCCGATCTTGTACATCCCCCGCTTACCCATCTGCGGTTCGCCCAGTACGGTCACCTGTAGTGTCTCGTTGTGCTCGATGCACAACAGACAGTGACGCAATGCTTCATACCCTCCGAACAGCCCGCTCGGCGAAATCAGGGTCAGGTCGTCCTTGGAAGTGTGATACTCGGGATATTCCTGATACTTGGTGCGCATCACCGATGCCACAGGGAGATCGACACCCGGGCTGCAGTATTGTCGTTCGTCGCTGCCGCGATCCAGATAGGTATATTGGACGAAGTCCGGCGCCAGATGTTTGAGAACGTACAAGGCCACCCGGTCCGCCAGCGTGTCGCCGGCGCGTGACGGCACATAGGAATAGGACCGCTCATCGCCGACACACGTCACATTGAAACCTGCAACCACATGGCGTTTCAAATGGTCGAGGTTGTGGCTTAGGTAGGTGATGGAACCGATAGTCTCCGGAACGAAAGCAATGCGGTAGGTATAGCGCCGCTGTCGCAGGCCGGAGATCCACTTGGCAAGATACGTGGTGACCGTCGGCCCCGACAACTCGTTATTGGCCAGGGACGGATGGCAAATATAGGTGGAGAGGAAGACTTCGTCTTCGCTTGTCCCCGGAATGATCAGTTCACCGTAAGTCAGGGAGCCCGGTTCCAGGGTACTACCAATGAATACCCGGTATTGGCCGGGCTTCAGGCGCTCGCGCTCGCGATGGGTTAGGCAAAACCCCCACCGTTCCTCGTAATACGAAGTGACATACGGAACGGCATCGGGCTGGTCTGGGATGGAATGCAAGTGCGCCTCCAGCTGCTCGCGCGAGATGGTCTTGTCCACGGGAACCGAATAGCCAACCACATGCAGGTTGGATTTTTGGAAATCCGCAAGCTTGTTCCCGTCTGGATCGATAATGAATGCGTCCGTGATGTTCCATTCGGGAGGAACCGTCCAATCAAAGCACCTGGTCCCGCTGGGCACTTCATGAATCCGAAGGTCGGGTAATTCCCGGCGGATGAGCTTGAGCGTC
>JAZGDL010000087.1:0-6484 GCA_036477795.1 Phycisphaerae bacterium | reverse complement strand
GCACGGTAGTTGGCTGAATATCGCAGAGAATGAACTGAGTTCGGTAACGCGTCAGTGCGTGGCAGGACGGCGAATCGGCGACATCAAGACGCTTCGTGAAGAAACCGCCGCCTGGTCAACTGATGTTCACGCAGCGCAACGAGGCGTTGATTGGCAAATGAAAACCGAAGACGCACGGTGCAAACTGAAGTCCGTGTATCCGAAACTTAAGCTGTGACAAAGCACTAGGGGCGCAGGGGAAGGTTGCCCGTGTATCCTGGTTTCCCCTGGATGAGGGAACGCTCGACTCGCGCGCCGGTGTCCCGCCGGAATTCCGCCGGCTACCGCCCAAGTGACAAGCCCGCCAGCGCGCGCCGGCGGGCTTGTCAATCATCGATACGTCACCGTCATCTATCATCGCACCTGACTATTCTCTTGAAGCGATCACAATCATCGATGCGGACGATATGATCGCGTTCGGTGGTCACGCCCTTCCACGCGACCTTGCACTTACCGTTTCCCTTGACTCGGCATGTACGGGTGATCACATCGCTGAGCGTAAGTGACAGCTCAGTTCCTTCGCACAAGTTGGTCCGAGCGGTGGCGGTAACTCTCCGCGTCTTGCACTTGGCGCCGAGATTGTTGATCGACTCGCACCGCCCTCCAAGGGAGGTGACCTTAACATTATCGTAGAATATCACTCGCCCTCGGCATCGCTCCCGAAAATCAGGCCAAATGATAAACCCGACGGTTCCCGGATGTTCAATTGGGTCATCAACAACAACGTCAAACACGGGATCGCCATCGACCTCCACGGTGATGTGTCGCCCTTCCACCGTGACCTTCACGTGGTACCACGTATCAATTTCAATTGGGTAGTCCTCACTCAGGACGCGCTCCTGTGGACAGAAGTCTGAGAGGTCGGTCCGGTCGCGATACTCGATCATGTTGAGAACGTAAAAGCCCTTCTTGGGCTTCGAAACCCGGAAAACTGACGTGAAGTCCCATTGGTCGGTTATGCGAATGTCGTATTCGAAGACATAATTCATCCAGCCCTTGCCCTCCGTGACGTAGGCGAAACCCGACTGATAGCACTTCACATCGCACTTGGGTTTTCCCTCCCCTTCTCCGCGAAGCACCTTTCCGTACTCTCCCCCCCAGTCATGAACGGACCACTTCCCGTGCAGAAGTGTCCACGGGTCCAAAGACCCGCTTTCGAAGTCGTCCTCAAAGAGGACGCACTCTTGTGCAGCCAAGGGGGTTACCGCGATCAACCCCGTCATGACGGCACACCCCAACACAATGACACAACTCGTTCGCAACATCTGGAACTCTCCTTTCACGATTGACTCCTACTCACTTCGCTCACCTCCCCGATGGAGCTGACGATTTACCGGGCGGGTGGCACGGTCTGGCGGTAGGCAAGGCGTGGTTTGCCGGCATCACGCATCGCCACGGCCCAGCGTCGCTGGACCGTGCCACACTCGCTTTCTCTTGTTATTGACGCGTCGCGGCCCGATCTTGCGCGCGGGGAAAGATTTTTTTGGAATCGGTGCAAGATTTCCGGGCCGGGGGTCAAGTACGGGGAGTCAAGTACAGGTAGACGGCTGTCGCGCGTGCGGGAGGCCGGCGGGAAAGGTACGTCCATGCTCAGGGGGGGCGCGTCACCGCTTTGCGCCGCCTGCGCTAAAGTGGGGCGGCGGATTGACCGGCTGGTGTGTCGGGTTTACGATCTGACTGAGGAGGATAACCGCATCGTCGAGTGAATCACTGCGCTAGGCCCGGCATTTATGCCGGGTTGACGGTGGGTTGTACAGCATAGATATGACCCCGGTTTACCGGGGTTCTCGATGGCTCTTTTGGGACATTCGCTCGCCTGGAACGTGTCGAGATGGCTTGACGGGTCAAGCCGGGCAACGAGAAGCCCGCTAAAGCGGGCCTAACGAGGAATTTGCTCGCGTCGGGAAACCCGGCATAAATGCCGGGCCTAGCGCATAAACATGAATTCCGGAGCGGGAATGGAACGGGAAGTATTACCGGACGCGGCAGGTGAAACCTATCTTCGTCGATGAACCACAGGAAATTGTCGTGGTGACCGTGTACACTTACTATTTCTGAAGGGAGCGCGCAATGAGAATCTCTTACGACGCAGAGGTGGACGCGCTGAGCATCACTTTTCGCGAAACCACCGTCACCACCAAGCATCTGACAGAAGGCATCGCCGCCGACTATGACGCCGAAGGGCGTCTGGCTGGTATCGAGATCCTCGACGCTGTGCGCCGCTTCGGCGACCCTAACACTCTGCGCCAAGTAGTCGTGGAAGGCATCGGCCCGACAGCTCTCGGGTGACCGACTGCCCGCCCCACCGTGCTCCTGGGGCAGGTGGGACGGTTTGGCAGTGGTCCCAGGCCATGGTTTGCCGGCATTACGCGTCGCCACGGCCCAGCTTCGCTGGACCGTGCCACGTCCGCTTTCACTTGTTATTGACGCGCACCGCCCTGATCTTGCGCGCGGGGGATTTTTTTTTTGGAATCGGCGCAAGATTTCCGGGCCGGGGGGCAGGAAGGAATAGCGAATGTCGAATAGCGAATAGCGAATGGGAAGTGTGTCGCGGGCAGTCCCGCTGGACGAGCAGGGCGGAGCCGCGCGGGGAGGGTATGCGCCGGGCGCCCCAGCGTTTTGTGCCGGCTGCGCTAAGGGAGGACGGTGGATTGACCGGCTGGTGTGGCGGCTATACGATCTAACTGAGGAGGATAAACGCATCGTCGAGTGAACCACTGCGCTAGGCCCGGCATTTATGCCGGGTTGACGGTGGGTCGTACAGCTTGTTTGACCCCGGTTTACCGGGGTTCTCGACGGCTCTGTTGCAACATTTGATCGCGGAACGGGTCGAGACGGGGTGACGGGTCAACCCGGGCAAGGAGAAGCCCGCTAAAGCGGGCTTGATTGGAATTGGCTCGCGTCGGCAAACCCGGCATAAATGCCGGGCCTAGCGCATGAACCCCAATGCCGGACTGATTCACCAAGGCATCCATGCCTTACGATCTCCCCATTGTCGCCAGCACGCTCCCTGGGACCAGGATCAATCCGAGATGTGTAGAACAACCAGGGCTTGCGCCCCGGGCTAACGACGGCCGCACTTCCGGGGCCACCGCCCTGAGAATCAGCCCGCCGAAAGTGTCAAGCGCCCGGTACGTGACAACGGGGCGAGTACGCCCTTGTCCGCCCGTGGGGTTAGTGATACACTACTGGAGTGAACCGATCGTTTCCGGTGATTTTGACACCGCAGCCTGAGGGCGGGTTCTTCGTTGAGTGCCCGTCACTGCCGGGCTGCTACAGCCAGGGCGAGACCGTCGAGGAAGCGCTGGACAACATTCGTGAAGCTATCGGTCTGGCGCTGGAAGACATGCAGCAGATGGGTGAGTCCATCCCGAATGGGTCACCGCCGCTGGTGACCGAGGTCCAGATCACGGTATGAGCGCCTTATCGTAGCGGCGCTGCAACGCGTTGGATACGTGACCGTCCGGCAGCGCGGCAGCCATAAGCGCATGCGCCATCCGAGCGATCCAGTGAAGCGTCCGCTTGCCGTGCCGGACCATCGCACGCTCAAGTGCGGTACTCTTCGAGCGATTCTTCCTGACGCGAACCTGAGCGTCGCACAGTTCCGCGAGTTGTTGTAGAGCCCCTCAAACGGGCGGGTACGTTTCTGCGGGGATTCTCGCTGGTGCAGTCCGCCCGCAATTGTCTTCCCCTATCAGGCGCCGGATTAATGGGTGCCCAATCGGATGCGAGAGCGTACAATCCGTGATGGCCCGGGGGGGCATGTTATTCCCTCACCCTGGGAGGCCGCGTCACCCAGGTTTTCGGGCGTTTTACGGTCATGGAGTCGGACGATGAGATGGCAAGACCACGTGGAGCTCAATCCGAATGTGATGGCGGGCAAGCCGGTGATCAAGGGCACCCGGATCACCGTCGAGCTAATCCTTCAGCGCCTCGGCGACGGGTGGACCGAAGAGCAGCTCCTGACCTCCTACCCCCATTTGAAAAGCGAACACATCCGTGCCGCCCAGTCCTACGCGGCCGCCGCGCTTGCGACCGATGAGTTACTTCTCCTAGGCGAGCAGAGCTGATGGAGATTCTCGCCGACGAGAACGTGGACGCCCCGATCGTGGGTCGGCTGCGCGACCAAGGACACGATGGCTTTGGATGGCCGATTATGCCCCGGGGACAGACGACGTTGAAGTGCTTGGGCTCGCGAACGCCCAACAACGCATCGTGCTCACGTTTGACGGTGATTTCGGCGATCTGATCTTTCGTCGCGGCTGCTCGGCGCCTGGGGTTGTCCTGCTGCGCCTGCGCACCAGATCCGCCTCGGAACTGCTCAGCGTGTTTGCAGAGGTTTGGCCAACCGTTGAACCGCGTGCCCCCGGGGCTTTCATCGTTGTGTCCCACGCGGGGGTCCGCGTCCGGCCGCTTTGATGGCGATCGCGCGCGGGTGGGTCCGATGGTCTGACGGTAGCCAAAGGCGGGCGGCACGACATGATGCAGCCAAGCCGTGGTCTGGCATCACGCATCGCCACGAGCCAGCTTCGCTGGATCGTGCCACCCCCGCTTTCTCTTGTTATTGACGCGTTGCGGGCTGATCTTGCGCGCGGGGGAAGATTCTTTTGAGAATCGGTGCAAGATTTCCCGGCCGGCGGTCAAGTACGGGGAGTCAAGTAGAGGTAGACGGCTGTCGCGCGTGCGGGAGGGCGGCAGGAAAGGTACGTCCGTGCTCAGGGCGGGGGCGCCGCCAGAGCGGACGGATCAGAACCCCAAGCGCCAGCGCGGGGCCACGCCAATGCGGAGCCCGGTCGCTCGGCGTGGGTCGGCGGGTGGCGCGGTCTGGCGTAGCCAAGCCGTGGTTTGGCGTTGGCCATCGCCACGTGTGGCACCGGCCTGGCACCCAATTCCCATCGCCCCTGCCGGGGCTGGGGTTTCTATGAGTTACGACGTGCGGTCGATTTTTTGCTTGGCCGCGCGGAGGAGATGCGTGTTACCCTCATCGTCCGTCAGTTCCACTACGACCTCCACGTCGATGCCCGGGCCCCACTTGGGTCCTTCACGGGCCGTCCTCTCCAGGCGACCCGGTTGAGGCGGCGCAGCGTCCTGGGAAAACTTGCCCTCCCACACGTCACGACCGTTAACAACCCACATCCGCACCGCGCTGACCCCGGCAGGAAGCGCCGTCGCGCCTTTGGCCACTACGGTGACGGTCGCGATCAGCGGCTTGCCGTCGGGCGGGCTGATGGGCATGAAGTCGCGCCAAAGATAGGTCTCCAAGGTGAGCGTCTGCCCGCCTATCTCAACCGCTTCCGGGGCGGCCAGCAGCCGATCAGCCAAGTCAAGCTCTTTGTCTTTTGTCGGATCCTGGGCAGGCTCCACCACGGGCTTCTTGGGCAGTTCCGTAGCGGGCTTAACCGCCGGCTCCTGTGGTGGTTTCTTGGCAGGCTCCCTTTGGCGTTTTCCGCCCGGCTTCTTCGTTGGGTCTTTTGCAGACTGCTTCGCCCGCTTCTTCCGCGTCGTCTTGGCCGCGTCTTGTGCCGGCTTCACCGCGGGTTCCGTCGCCGGTTTCTTCACCGGCTCGTGCGCCTGCTCTTTCGCGGGCGCCGTCTGCGCCTTTCTCGCCGGCCTGTCCGCCGACTTCTTCGCGGGCCGTGCCTCCGATTTCTTCCCCGGTTTGTCCACTGACTTCCTCGCGGGCTTGGAGGCCGGCGCTGGCGTCGCAGCCGGTGGCGAGTCCGTCTTCTTTCGACAGCCGGCACATAAGAGAAATCCCACCATCGCCGCAGCCAGGTAATAAACGGATGTCCGTCGCATTTCCACCAGAATCATGTCGCACTCCCTGCTACAAACCTGGAACCAACCCGCCTTCGCGAACAACGGCCTATATGCTAAACCCTGCGGAGCGGTTGACAAGCCGCTGCGGGCGGTGACGGCAGGTCTCGTTTCGCTCGTCCTGCCCTACGCCTACTGACCGCTGCCAGAACCCTCACCCGTTCGTAGGCATGAGCCGCGCCGGTGATGCGCTGATCAGCAGTCGCAATCGAAGTCTCTGTGCTTGTCGCAAACCGTGACACCGTTGGAGCCGCACTCCGGGGCATCGTCCCTCGTGAATTTGAATTTGACCTTCCCCCGCTGGCTGGCGGACTTCTTCATGATCTGCCCGGTGTCGAGCGTGGCGGTGTACTCCTCACCAGGAGTACCTCTTATCACCTTCACAGTCACCTTCTTCACCTTTCCGCGCCAGGTTTTGCACTTAGGCCTCTTGATCGCCTCCCTGCCGTTGCACAGCGGGCACTCGATCTCGTTGCAAGCCTTGCCTTCATACCACTGACCTTGGCGGTCAGTGCATTCTTGCTTCCTCAACACCTCGCAGGACTCGTCGGGCAGGCAGCAGGCGCCGGGTGGACACGGGTCGTCCTTGCAGAACTGCCCTTCTAGCCACTCACCTCCCCGATCGATG
>JAZGDL010000086.1:0-2742 GCA_036477795.1 Phycisphaerae bacterium | reverse complement strand
CCGCCCGCCGAGCCGGATCCGATGATCACATAGTCGTAGGCCGCGTGAATTCTTCCCATCACATCATGTTAACGTATCGATTCATTTCAAGGAGAACGCAGTCCATGGATAATGCCACCCGCCGCTGGTTACCGTTCGGCGCAAGCGTCCTCACCATCTTGATTTCCCTCGGCGCCGCCGCCCACGACGCGACGCCCTTTCCCGGCACCCACGTCATCAAGACCGGGCATTCCTATCAGGCGATGGTGAAAAAGCTGCCAGAGGCGGTGTCAAAGAACAAGATGGGGGTGGTCGCCAAAGCCAGCGCAACCCTCGGCGCCAGGAAGATCGGCGTCACCATCTCCGGCAACATGGTGGTGATGGTGTTTCATCCGAAGTTTGCCGTGCGGATGCTCCAAGCGAGCGTTCCCGCCGGCATCGAAGCGCCGTTGCGCTTTTACATCACGGAAAATGCGGACGGGACGACGACGCTCACCTATCGTGAGCCGAGCAGCGTCTTCGCCCCTTACGACAGCGCGGAGCTCGACAAGATGGCGAAAGAGCTCGACGTCATATTCGCGCGCATCGCGGCCGACGCGTCATCCTGACCAAAAAGGGGACAGATCTATTTTCCCTTTTTACGACGACAAAGCCAGACTCCGCAGCGCGAAGTCCGGCCTCGTCAATCGTAATCCCGATCGAGACTCAAGTAGTCTTGCAGGGGTTCTTCGCCGCGCACGGATTGCACGGATTGCAGGGGTTCTTGGCCGCACACGGATTGCAGGGATTGCAGGCCTTCTTGGCCGCACACGGATTGCACGGATTGCAGGGGTTCTTGGCCGCGCACGGCTTGCAGGGATTGCACGGATTATTCTTGGCCGCGCAGGGATTACACGGATTACAGCCCGCTGCCAGAATCAACGGATTCTGCTGGGCAGCAGGATTGACGGCGTCCGCCGCGCCTACCACGGTCGCAGCGGAGATGGCAAATACACCGCCAACGACAGCCGCGTACAGTGGCTTGCGATTGATATGCGTAGGTTTTTGCATCGGTTCTTCCTCTTGAATGTGTCGTTATGACTTCAGCGCTGTTGTAGACGTCTCTCAGACCCCCACCCGATTCTGCCCGTTCAGCCCGCCGTCACCTCCAGCCTGTAGGCCGGCGTTGGATTGAGCGGACAGGAGTAAACCTAACTTCCAGGCTTCAACTCGATGGTGTAGTCCTGGGTCTTGCCGGTAGTCAGTCCACCACCGGATACACGGGGCAGTGTCGCGTAGTTGAACACGCCGTCGCCGCGCAGGTAGAAACCCAGCATGTACGGCACGTTCTTGTTGGTGACACGGAAGGTGTACTTCCCCGGTTTCAACTGCATGGTTTTAGCCTTCGCGAGCCGCTCATCGCCAGTCTCGGCGTTGATGGTCTCGCAGTCTTCCTGCCTGGTGGTCGTGTAACCGTGGTCGATCCCGTTCTCACTTTCGAGAAACTGGCATCCTGTCTGGGTGAGCTCGATCACCGTCAGCGCTTCACCCGCCCATGCGCTTCCCGCAAAGCTCGCGACCGCAAACACCACCGCGGTCAGAACAAAACTCGAGAGATAACGATACAAAGTCACAACACTCTCCTTATCGGTCTTCGTGGTTCCACGAAGGGATCCAATTCCCAATTCGCCAATGACCAGTATTCGTTAACTGTGAGACCGAATCCTCACGGAAAGTTCACATCAGTTAGAGGACCGGGATTGTAGGGATTTGCTTTCAGAATGGCCGTCGATGCTGCACAGCATCATTCCAGTGCCGCGCGCACGGTGGCCAGCTGCTCGTCCACCGAGACCGGCAACCAGCCGGTGATTTCGAGATCCCGGTCCTCGTACACGTCGACGCCGGGATGGCTCCGGGCCCAGGCGTCGACAACGGCGTCCCGGTGCTCCAGAAGCGCCGCGATCTGGGGCTTGAACAGGCACATCATGGCCGTGATCCAGCGGTTGGCGGGCCACGACGGGTTGGCGTGGTCGATGCGGAAGTGCTCCACCATGTCGATGACGTCGGCGGCCCGGTACCAGGCTTCCGCCGTCACCCAGCGATTGGTGGCGAACAGACCCAGAGGAAAGCCACGCGGATCCATGGAGATGCAGATGAGATGGGACAAGGCCTCGTCCCCCCTCGGCCAGGGCTCGTCGCCGTCGTAGGGTACCGGCTGCACGCCCTCGGGGATGGCGCCGGCGCGCAGGAAAGTGTGGAAGTGCCCGTGCTCGGGCTGATCCTCCCGGTGCGCGTGGTAGTAGTACTGAGAACTGAATTCCTCGTCGAAGATGTCCCCCTTGGGGAAGTGATCGTACTCGTAGAAGGTACCTTGCCCCTTGAGAAGCTCACCGACGATATTCAGCCCCGGCTTACCGAGCACCCGGTAGCACTCGAGGATCTCGTCGCCGGCCGCCAGCATGGCTTTCAGGCGAATGCGCGCCAGCGTATCGATGGCGGCCACCTGGGGGGCGGCCACGCCTGCATCGGCGACGTCATTCATTCACGCACCAGTCTGAATCCGATCAATATGTGCTTCAGCGTCACCGGACGGCTGTGGCGCGCCGCCGGTCGGCAGACGCCACAGCCCTTGTCGTCCCAGGAACCACCCTTGACGGTGGCCCTGCCGCTGCCCGCCGGGGTCGCGGTCCACTCGAAGACCTGCCCGGCCCCATCCAGTATGCCAAAAGGACTGGCGCCGTTGGAAAAGGTTCCCACCGGCAGGGTATCGAAGGGTCCGCTGTC
>JAZGDL010000085.1:0-3157 GCA_036477795.1 Phycisphaerae bacterium | reverse complement strand
ATCACCGGCGTTTGCTTGAGCAATTCCCGTCCAACCTCCGATGCCGCGACTTCGTGGTGAACGACCGCACAGATGAGGAGGAACGCCAAGGCCGCGCCGCGTCGGGTGCGGAACCGCAGGAACGGCGCATCGAGGAGCTTCAGGACGAAAACGAGGACGGTCAGACACAGGGCGACGAACGCCAGCCACTTGCCCCCCTCCGGATGCGCGAGCATTGACCGTGCAACGCTCCCGAGCACCGGCACATGAATCAGGATCAACAGCATCCACCACGCCCGCCGAGCGGCAGGCGCGAGCCGATAGGTTCGGCTGGTGGGCTGGTGGGACATAACGCCTCGTTATTATTGGCCAGAGGCAGGCAAAAACCAAATCGGACGATCAACACCCCGCCTCGCCCCGCCCAAGGGCCGCCAGCTCCGCAGGAACTTACCTGGAGCGGGCGGCTGCGAGCCGGTCGACGGGTCACAGGTCTGTAGCGAGCCGGCCCGTGTCGGGCCGGTGGACGCGGCATACAGAGGGCGTCCGGATGCACGTTGAGTTCGGGCGTTCACCGGGTTGACACAACCCGGCTCGCTGCGGTTGGGGTACGAAAAGGGGACATTCTACTTTTCAAAAAACATAGAATGTCCCCTTTTACTGTGCAAACACGATCAGGGTGCAGCCCTCACGGCGCACACCCAACACACACGCAGACGCGAACTGGGACTCATGTCCGTGCCCCACAACATCCTGATCCTTCGTCCCATCAAGCTTTTCTACCGGGCAATCCTGGCACATGTTCTGCTGCGGATACGATTTGCGCGCGAGTAACCATCAAGGCTGGCGCGAATGCGGCTGGCGAGGGGAGACTGCGGCCTAGAATTGAATTGTGAGGCATCGTCTATTCACTATTCTCGTCTTCCTTCCGCTCGGGGCGGTCGCCAACGTTTCCGCGGCGTAACGAGGTTCCCGCAGAACGGTGCAGCGTGACTGTGATCTTGCTTCTTATCGCATCTGTCTTAGCTACAAGCGTGGTCATGCATCTACGCGTTCGGTCCTACGTGATCGCGTCGATCGTGGCGTTATTGGTTGGTCCGTCGATAGGATGCGTGGCGTACTACGTTGTTTCCGGTTTTGACCCGGAAGTGCTGATGTGGCTTCCTATCATGATCCTTGCCATGACACTGTACTCGTCTCCGGCACCCTTCATGTTGGGTCTAGGTGTGCGCCTCGCCAGACGACACTACCGAAAACGACGGGGAGTTTGCCTCGAATGCGGGTCCAAGAGGGCCGCAGATGTCACGGTGGCATGCCCCGATTGCGGTTGGTTATCGAAATCAATCCGCCAGGGTTTCTGCCCGCAATGTGGCTACGACCTGCGCGGTGACTTCTCCGCTAGCTGCCCGGAATGCGGCTGGCGACGAGGACAAAAAGACGCGCAACAAAAGGGGTAGCTTGATGGCGGCGGCTCCGGCATCGAAACAGTGATCCTGCGCGACATTGGCCGGTGCGGATCGTCTGTTCGGCCACCACTGTGCGCAGATCCATGACACGATCTGAGCGTCTTTCCTTCAGATTTTCCGGAACATCCGACCCCTGTGGCTCTCAAAGCACGGGCTTTATCGCCAAGACACAGCCCAGACGCCGACTCTGGCGGCCCAACGCGGCGCTCACGGTGAGTCAAGCTGCCGTGGATTTGTGCCGGCTACGCGGCCTCGTTGGCGCCGATACGCAGATTCGGTAGATCGAAGAGGTATTGGTCAACCCGCTGACCCGCCGCCTCGAGGATGTGGACGTGGTGGTCGGTGTCCAAATCGAGCACGGGCAGCTCGCCGTTCTCGTTTCGGCACGCCTCGTCGAGAATGCGAACCACCGGCCGGCAAGGCTGTCGAAAGTTCAGGGCAACGATCACTGCCTTTCGGCTGTTTGAGAGTAGGACCAACGACCCGATCGGAAACGGGGGAAGCCGGCGGATCATCAGGTATCGGACGACCGGATCGAACCAGCCGTCGAACCGCTCGCTGTTGAAGTCGCCCAGGGCCGCGACGGTGGGGTAGTTGTGATGGTTTGAATCGTTCAGCAGATTGTCGAGCACGTTGGCGGCGGCGATGATTCGACAGAAGATGTGAATGTCCATGCTTTGCTGCGGACCGTGACGACGCCCTCTCGTGCTCAGGGCCTGGTCCGGCCAGCCCGTTCCGTCGAAACGCTGATGGTGGTTGAGCACCGCATGGCGCGCCGTGGCCGGAAACCTGGAGACGTCAAGCATCGCGCGTCCGCTGAAGACATGGTCGCGATATGTCTCCAGGGCCTCGGGGTCGTCCGGCGGCGTGTGAATCTCGTGATGTTGTCTGGGTCCTTGCTCCATCCCCGTCTTACCGATGTCGTGCAACATCGCTCCGAGCCCCAGGGGTACGACGTCTCTCGCATGCTCCGGAGCCAACTGCGGGCGTTGATCCACGAGATACGTTTCCATCTCCAAGCCAACGAGAACGGACAGGAAGGCGACGTTTGCGCAATGCGTGAAGACGTGGCTTGGATCGGCGAGCAGTTGATGGCTGAGGTGCGCGTATTTACCGCTGCTGAGGAGTTCGAAAACGAGATCGGTGATCGTTTGACGGTACAATTGCAACTGGGCGCCCGAGAGGCTTGACACGGAGAGTCGGCTGAAATCCTTCTTCAGCTGGTTGAAAACGACCATCCTCGCCGCCGCGAGGTTCGGTGCGACGGCGACGTCGAGATCGGCCGTCGCGTCGTGGCGAACCCAGACCTCGGTGACGCCGAGCCGTCGCAGGTTGTTGATCATGCGAGCGTCCAGGGTGACCCCGGGGCGAAGCAGCTCGGTGGAGGGACGGCGCGGATGGGGAATCGATCCTCCCACCTCCATCCCCGGTTCGAGACTGGCCACATTGCATAACAGCATGCGCGGGAACTCGTTGGCCCAAGTGAATCGTCTCGTTATTGGTCGGAACACCGGCCGGCGGAGGTTAGCTGGACGGCGCCATCAATCGAAAGGATCGACGGCTTGCAGCGATCCAGTTCATGGCAACGTCTCATAATCGCCGGTCCGGTGCACGTTGCGCTCATGACGTCGCGTGCCGCGTGATCGGTGCCATCGGCGACCGGTTCAGCCGTTCACCACGCGATCGGCCACAGAATGGGCCGGAAGTCCAGTCTC
>JAZGDL010000084.1:0-20578 GCA_036477795.1 Phycisphaerae bacterium | reverse complement strand
CCCGCTATTGGCCGGAGCGGCTTTACAACCATGACGCCGAGGATCCGGACGGCAATGTCCTGCTCGGCAAGACGGAATCCGGCGAGGAGGTGGAGATCAACCGGCGTGCGGTGGAGTCGGACCTGCTGATTTACGTGAACATCAATCTGGTCACCATGGACGGCGGCCACAAATCGGTGCCGGTCGGCCTGGGAACCTACAAGTCCGTCCGGCATCACCACAACGTGGGCACGTTGATGACCTCGCGGAGCTACATGGACCCCGCCACCAGCAGCTTTCACCGCTCCTGCGATCGCATGGGCGCGGTGGTGGCGGAGCATGTGAAGATATTCACGATTGAGACCACGCTAAACAGCGACACCTTTTCGCACGCTCTGGGTTTCTTGCAGAAGCGCGAGGCTCAATGGAGCCTGTTCGACAAGCTGAACTTTCAGGCGAATCGTACGGCCCTGGGCCTGATGCCGCCGCCGCTGCGACGGGCTGTTTACCAGGGCCTTTGCGCGCCCTACGCCGTGACCGGGATCAACGCCGGGATGACCGATCCGGTGCACGCCCGGACCATCGAAGCGTGTCACCGGCAGCAACTGATCGACGTGGACGGCCAGGCTGACATCATGCTCGTGGGTTTGCCGTCGATCGGACCGTACAGCGTGTACTCGATTCTGAACCCGATCCTGGTCTATTGCATGGCGGCCGGTTACTTCTTCAACTTCTACAAGGGCAAGCCGCTGGTGCGTAAGGGCGGTGTGATGATCGTGGTGCATCCGCTGGAATACAGGTTCCATCGCGGGCATCACCCTTCGTACATCGACTTTTTCGAGGAGGTCCTCACCGAGACCCGCGATCCACTGGAAATGGAGCGCCGATTCGAGAAGGAATATGCCCAAAGCGAGCGGTACATTCACCTGTATCGCACTTCCTACGCCTACCACGGCGTACATCCTTTTTACATGTGGTATTGGGGATGCCATGGAATGGATCACCTCGGGCGCATCATCACGGTCAATCCCACGAGCGTGGAAGCCGCCCGGCGGATCGGATTCGCGCCCGTCCCGTCCCTGCGCGCAGCCATCGAACAAGCCAAGGAGTTCTTGAAAATGCCAGGCGACCAGGCGCAGATCACCTACTTCCACTGTCCGCCGGTCTTAATGTGCCGGGTTCACTGATAGGCCTACCGCGGTTTTCCATAGCCAGCGTCCCCGCACTTGGATATGATGACCAGCAGAGTGCCAACGATATGAACCGCTTGATCGCAGACAAGCGGCAAGAGCTCAGCCGGCTTTGCCAACTGTCAGGCGCAGGCATATAATCGCTGATCATCAGGAGGATACAACTATGACGACAAATGCGATCAAACTGCTGGAGGACGCTCTGGGGCTTCCGGATGGCGACCGCGCTGATCTCGCTGCGAGGCTGATCGATAGTCTCGACCAGGAGGCAGATGAGGACGCGCCGTCTGCCTGGGATGCTGAAATCGCTCGTCGGATCGCCCACCTGGACGGCGGGTCGGTAAGGCCTGTCCCCTGGCCCGAAGCCCGCCGTACGATCCTTGGAATGCCCGATGGCCATTCCGACGCTTGAGAGTTTCACCCCGAGGCCGTCGCAGAGGCTTACGCCGCAAGGCAGTGGTATGCGGAGCGTAACACGGCGATCGCCGATGCGTTGAAATCAAAACGGTCGACAGTAGCCGGGAGACAATGACATGACCAAGGCGCAGAAAGCCACGGCGGATGTATTCCTCACAGCGCTGAAGGCGCTGCCCAAGGCCGAGCGAGATGCGGTGGTGGTGCGGATCGCCCGCGACAAGGCTTTTGCGCGAGACATTCTTGACCTCGCGATCATGGCTGATCGGCGGAAGGAGTCTTCACGCCCGTTTCGAGAGTATCTTTCAGAGAAAGAAAATCGATGAGCGGTGGCGGCGGGTACACCGTCCGCATCAAACGCTCCGCCGAGAAGGAAATGAATCGGCTTGTCGCCAAAACCTTCGAGCGGATAACGAAGGTGATACTCAATCTGGAGAGCAACCCGCGCCCGGCGCGTTCAAAGAAGCTGCGCGGGATGGAAGATTACCGTTTGCGCGTTGGGCAACACCGCATTCTCTATTCCATCGATGACCGCGAGCGCACCGTGGAAATAATCGCGGTGGGCCATAGACGAGATGTGTATCGCGGCATCTAAGCCGGCACCTGGCAAGCGTGCCCGTGAGAAAGTGATGGGGCAATCCGTACCTCAAACCGATTCGGAGATGCTCTTCAAGGAATACCTTGAAACGTACGGGTACTCGGACTGGACTTTCGAGCACCCCATCGAAAACTGCTGCAAGCGCCCTGACTATTTCGTTCGGTGGGGCGACCGCGAATTCCTGTTTGAAGTGAAAGAGCGTCGGGGTACGGAGGTGCGGGCGAGGATAGGAGCCGTTGATCCGCGCAAGGGCATTAAGGAGGAGATTCACGAGGCCCGGATCAAGTTCCGGGAGTTCAAGGATTACTGCTGTTCACTGGTGATCTACAACGCCGGTGATCCGAGAACCTGGCTAGAACCGCGGCATGTTTTCGGGGCGATGTTGGGCGATCCTGGGTTCACTGTTGATTTGACCGAAGATGGCAAAGCGGATCTCAGAAGCATCCAAAGCGTTTTCTTGCCGCGCGGGGGTAAGATGGTGCGCTACAAAACCGGGGAGTTTCAGAATACAACGATCAGTTCAATCGTCATTCTGACACGAGCAAGAGTACCTGATCCTGACTTTGTGCGGGTGCGTGACCGTGAGGTTGCCGAGCGCCAGAACCGTTTGGGTCGAACGCTCGACGATGAGGAACGCGCCGAAGTCCGCGCAGAATCCTGGTGGTCGCATCGCCCGCAAGTTCAACATCCTCCTGCCGTTGTCGTCTGTGAGAACCCAGGTGCGCCTATCCCGTTGCCCGCTGAACTGTTCACCGGGCCCTACGACCAGAGATTTGCGCTACGGGATGGGGTGCTGATCCGCACCTTTACTGGTTGTGCCCTAACGCAAGCACACGGCAGTAACGACGCCGAAATATGAATGACCGCTCGTTCCTCATCGTGGATAATCCCGTGGCAGGACGTGGGCGTGGGGGGAGACTGGCGGGGGCTGTCGGTGAATTGCTCCGTGGCCGTGGGTTTGGGTGTACCATGCGGTCGACTTCCGCTAGAGGCGAGGCGGAGCGCATCGCGGCTGATGCTGTGGCTGAACATCGTGGCGACAGCTCTCTTTGCGTGGTGGCCTGCGGTGGTGACGGGACGGTGCATGAGGTGGCCAACGCCCTGGCCCACGCCGGGAGTGAGGCGTGCATGATGGGACTTGCTCCGGCTGGCCGGTGCAATGACTTTGCACGAGCCCTGGGCGTCGGCAAGACTTGCGAGCAAATCGTCGAAGTGCTGGCAAACGGCTCGCCGCGGGCGGTGGACTTGGGCCTGGTGGGCGAGCGGTACTTCTGCACCGTGGCTGCGATGGGTTTCGACGCAGCCGTGTCACGGTACGTCAATGAGATGCGGATGCCGCTACAGGGGCCGGCAGCCTACGTATATGGGACGCTGCAGGTGCTCATGCGATATCGGACGCCGATTCTCAACCTCTCCGGCGATTTCGGTGAATACCAGGGGCCGGGGTTCATGGCTGCCAGCGCCAACACACCGTGGTACGGCGGGGCCATGAAAATCGCGCCCGATGCCAGCGCCTTTGACGGACAGGTCGATCTTTGCCTGGTGACCGACGTGACCCGGAGGCGCGTGCCGGGTATGCTTTACCGTGTGATACGAGGAACGCATACGGGGCTCCCGGAGGTGCGGATGATGCGCACCCGCCGGCTCGTTGCCCGAGCGGCTGGAGCCGGAACAGCCACGGAAATCTGGGCGGATGGCGAAGCGATCGGCGACCTTCCAGCCGTGATCGAATCCGCACCCGGGGCGATCCGCGTGGTTCTTCCCCAGGAGACAGCCACGGGGCGATAGGGCATTGCACGACCCAAGCATCGAAACATGCAAGACGATCACCCGCAAACTTGAAGCGATCGTCACGCAGACGGAAGATCTGCTGCAATCTCTGCCGGGTCGACGAAAGTTCAGCCTACAGTTCCGGCGCGGCTGGCTGGAACTGCAAGCGGAACTGGTCTCCACACGACTGGCCAAGCATCTGTCTCGACAAAACCTCGAACAATTGCGTGCTTGTTGCACGCGGTGGCTGCATCTGTTCCGCCAACTCGAGTTTGTCGCATCCACGAGACCAGTCTGGAACACCTGACTAGCCCGAATAATTCAGTGCCGAGCACGGTAGAGTAGAGGGCAGGATGCCGGAGCGGCATCCTGTCCCCCCTCTTCGGTAGGGTCGAGGGCTGGCGCGGTGCTCCGTAGGTTGGGCCTATCCATTGCTCCCCGTTTCCCTATAGGCCCTTCCGTCCGAACACCGCGAAAACGCCATTTGGTGTCAAGAAAGTGTCAACCACGCGAAATTCACACGAACATGAGCGTCTGCAGCGCACGTAGGCTGTGCCCATCAAAAAGTCCGTCGTCCTTGTCAGATGAGGACTTGCGACGCTGGCGTTCTGTCGATCCGCACCGTCTCTGAGTGGGTGTTGCTGCTTCCGGCGCTACTCGTGCTCACCGGTGGCACCGTCGTGTTCGGTCGTCGTCGGACAGCGAGCGTAATCCAGCGTCCTGGACCAGCGGCGGCGAATGACGCTAGATTGAAGCCGGAGGTGTAGCTCAGTGGCTGGAATCCGGGTCTATGCGGACACGTCCGTGTATGGCGGTGTCTTCGACGAGGAGTTCGCCGAGCCGGGTCGCACATTCTTCGACCAGGTCAGGGAAGGACGCTTTGGCCTGATTCTTTCGCCGGTGGTGCGCGATGAGTTGGAGGACGCCCCCGATTCCGTGCTGGGCTTTGTCTCAAAACGGTTCTTTCGTGTTGAGACAAAGCCTAGGATGCGCCCGCCCACGCTAATCATGGGATCCCTTCATCGCCCCGAACCGCTCGGTGATGCGGCGCGCACGGCGCTCGATGGCGTTCATGTTGCCGACGGCCAGGTCGGAGGAATCGAACAAGGACCGGACGAATCCGACGCCGAAGGCGCCGGCGCGCAGCACATCCACGAAGTTGTCCTGATCCACACCGGCGGTGGGGAAAATCCGCAGCCGAGGCAACGGCCCGCGCAGCGCTGTCACGTAACCGACCACGTCGGCGGGGGCTGGGAATAGCTTGACGACGTCCGCGCCCATGCGCACGGCGGCCACCATTTCGGTCGGCGTGAAGGTGCCGGGCACGCTTACCACATCAAGCTGGCCGGCTTGCTCAATCACTTCGGGATCGCAAATAGGCGAAACGAGAAAGCGTGCCCCGGCGGCGACGGCGTCACGTGCTTGTTGTCGCGACAGGACCGTGCCCGCGCCTACGAGCAAACCCTCCTCTTTGGAAAACTGTGCGACCAGTTCCAGTGCCTTGGGAGTGGTCAACGTAAACTCGACCATGCGAAAGCCACCCGTCACAGCGGCGTGCATGGCATCGGCGGCAAGTTGCGCATCATCGGTGCGGATGATCGCACTGATCCGCCGCCTCTCGATGTCGGCAAGGATGTTCTCTTTTCGGTTCATGCTTTCGGGCTCGCGCCGCTGCCGTGTTGTCGCGGCGTGGAAAGATAGCGGTTCCCGCGGCGAGGAGCAACAGCGACGCGGATTTACGGACCAGTCGCCTCGCCGCGCGAGGGTAGTGCCCCATTGATCAGGCTGAAGGACCGCCACGGGTTTCGTCGTGTTCGATGGTTCCCTGAGACTTCCGCGTGAGGCGTCGGCCACCTGGGACACTGACCGGTTGGGATGAGCCGGACGACGGTGCTTGCTCGTAAACTCGATTAACCGACCCACGTCCACGATATCAAGAACGTACGGAAACCCGCCTGGAATCAACGATCTCGCCTGGGCTGGTGTGATTGCTACAGCCGGCACGTGTTATGCCTGAGAACGCCTGAGATTAAGCTTTTGAAGTGCGGATATCGATTTGATATCGATGCTGTAATGCACCTCCGCCGCCGGTATGATAGGCTCTGTTCATGCCCAATCGCGGGACGCACGAGCATTCGGGACCACCATGAGCCAACACGACGCTCCAACCGTACTTCGGGTGTTCATGTTCACCGACATCGTGGGCTCCACCAACCTCAAGCGCCGGCTCGGCGACGCGGAGGGGTCAAAGGTGATCGCCCGGCACGATGGGCTGTTCCGTGAGTGTCTCGCTCGTTTCGGCGGAAGGGAAGAATCCAACCCTGGCGACGGCTTCTTCGCGACGTTTGACGTACCCTCCGATGCAGTTCGTTGTGCCCTGGCCTTTCAGAAAGAACTGGGCGACTTGGCCACCCCGGAGCCTCTCAAGGTGCGCGTGGGTATCCACATGGGCGAGACCGCACGCGTGGTGGGCGAGACAACCAAGTCGGAGCACAACAAGCTGCTGGGACTGGCTGTTGATCTGACGGCGCGGGTTATGGACGTGGCCCAAGGCGGACAGATCTTGCTAACCCGTGCGGCCTTCGACTCCGTACGACAGCAGGTGTTGTCAGCGCCGGATGCTTCCCCGGTCGAATGGCGGGCCCATGGCCCCTACCTGTTCAAAGGCATCGACGATCCGGTGGTCGTTTGCGAGGTGGGGATCGCCGGTCTTTCTCCATTAGCTCCTCCACCGGATTCGGGCAAAGCCAAGCGCGTTTTGGCCCCCGGCGAAGAGGAGGCGCTGGGCTGGCGGCCTGCGGCGGGACTGCCGGTTCCGGGTCGAACAGCCTGGAAACTTGAACGCAGCGTTGGGGCAGGGGAGTTCGGCGAAGTTTGGCTGGCGCGGCATCAGACCACGCACGACGTTCGGGCGTTCAAGTTCTGCTGCGAAGTGAATCGTCTGCGGGCCCTCAAGCGAGAGCTGACGCTGCTGCGCCTGATCAAGGATTCGTTGGGACAGCGGCGGGACATCGCCAGGCTCTACGAGGTCCGTCTGGATAAGCCGCCGTTCTACCTGGAGATGGAGTACACCAACGGGGGCGACCTGACCAACTGGGCCGACGCCCAGGACGGTATCGCCAGTGTGCCCCTTGAGATTCGACTTGAACTGATTGCCCAAGTGGCCGACGCGCTGGCCGCGGCGCACTCGGCCGGCATCATCCATAAGGACGTCAGCCCCTCCAATGTGCTGATTCAGGTGTCCAAGAAAGGTGGCCCCGAGGTTCGGCTCACCGATTTCGGCATCGGACAGATCGTCAGCACGGCGATGCTCAAGGAAGCGGACATCACCGTCACGGGTTTCGGCGGCGGTCAGACCACGATGACCAATCTGAACGGGCATACCGGGACACGGCTCTATATGGCCCCGGAGCTTTTTCAGGGCAAACCACCGACGGCTCGAAGCGACCTCTACGCGCTCGGGGTTCTGCTGTTTCAGGTCGTAGTCGGTGACCTCGAGCGCCCACTTGTTGAGGGGTGGTCGGCTCAGGTCAAGGATCAACTCCTGCGCGAAGACATCGCCGGCTGTGTCGCTACGGTTGCCGCGGATCGCTTCGGCGACGCGGGCGAGTTAGCCCGTCGCCTGCGCAGCCTGGAGGAACGGCGCCAGCAGCATGGTGAAGAGAAGGTCCGCATCGGTATCGAGTATGACCAGACCATCGGTTTGACAAGGTCGTCGGCCGATGGTTCCACGACCGAAGTGCGGGTTCCACGTCAGCTTGGCTCCACACGTCTCATACGTGAGATCGGCCGCGGCGGGATGGGCGTCGTCTACCTGGGGCGTGATCAGATGCTGGAGCGCGACGTGGCGGTCAAGTTCCTGCTGAACGTCGTTTCGGGAACCGACGATCCGGGCTTCAAGCGCTTTCTCGAGGGCGCGCGTGCGGCCACCGCGGTGCGACATCCCGGCCTGAACACGATTCATCAGGCCGACATCATCGACGGCGTCCCCTACCTGGTCATGGAGTACATCGACGGGGCGGCGTTGAGCACCGTCGTAAAACGGACGGGTCCCCTCAGTCTTGCCGCAACGGTCGCAGTGCTCGACGCCGCCACCCACGCCATCGGGGCCCTTCATGACCGCGGCATCATCCACCGCGACGTCAAGCCTGCCAACATCCTGCTCGATGCGGACGGCGACGTCTTCGTCACGGACTTCGGCCTGTCCTGCCCCCGCCCCTCCATGCTGGACCGGGAATCCTTTCCCGGTTCAACGTCCACCGTCGCCGGCACGCTGGCCTACATGGCCCCCGAGATGTTTAAGGGCGCTGTTTCGCAGCGATCCGACGTCTACGCCCTGGGTATCACAGCCTACCAGCTTCTAACAGGAACGCTTCCCTTCACAGGCTCTCCCCATGAGGTGCGAAACCACCACTACGACGATCCACTCCCCCCTGAGCCGCTGGACGAACACCGGATCAACCCGCGCATTCGCGAAGTGCTCGACCGCGCCACGCACAAGAACATCATGTTCCGCTACAAGTCCGCCCACTATTTCCGCCAGGCCCTGACCGGCGCCGCCGGCTCCGACGCACTGGCGACCGGCGTCACCGAACTCCCATCCCTCGTCGCCCAATCCCGCAAGGATTCGACCGTAGCGTCACCCCTTGTGGGTGACGAACCCGGACACCAGCCCGGCTCCTCGAGCTCTTCTACTTATTTCGACCGACTCGCGACGCTGGCCGACACCAAGCGCCTCCGCCGCCCGGCCCCTGCGAAAACCCCAAAGCAAGTACCTCTGGCAACTCCTACGCCACTGCCGGTTGAAAGATCCGTCGCGCCCGGGGCCACCCTCGCCGCCGACGTGCCCTGCGCCCAATGCGCATACAACCTCCGAACCTTGTCCCGCGACGCCCCATGCCCAGAATGCGGGACATCCGTCTCAGCGAGTTTGCGACCCGATAGATTGCTGTTCGCTGAAAAGCAGTGGCTCAGCAAGGTGATTCGCGGCCACAACTTCGTTGTTGTCGGGGTGGCTTGCGCATTGGTCTTTACCTTCACTTGGCCGGTGATCCGAGCCCTCTTGGCACTATCGTTCACGAATCTTCTGACCTCCCTTCCCAAAGCAGCAGTCATACTCGCCTCGGGGACTCTTGCCATCACCGTGATCGCTGCAACCGGGCTGTTTTTTGCCACCACACGCGACCCCGGTAAGTTCGTCACCAGGCGTGCAGACGCGAGTCGCTGGATTACTCGGGTGGCAATGACCCTGGCGTTGGTTGGGTGCGTCGGGTTGTTCATACCCCTTCCGCTTCCCCGGGTCCGGGTCTTGATGCTGATCACACAGGGCATGCTTCCCGTCGCGTTGGCGATTTCAGCAATGGCATACCTGTTCTACCTCGCCACACTGGCGGACCGCATACCGAACGCAAAGATCGCCCTGTCGTCACGACAGGTGGCTTGGTTCTTAGCGATACTCGTAGTCGTAACCGGTGTCTGGGCGGCATTGCACGAATACACTGAAACAATCTGGTGGGTGCTGCGCTCCCACATCGCATTATCCGTCGTCATCGCAGGTTGCCTCGTCGCCTTCTTAGGCATTGCTTTCCTGGTGTTTTCCTACGCCCGTCAGTTCAAGCGTGTCATCGCCGATCATATTCCTTGCGACTTGCTGTTCGTCACGCCGGACGCTGTGTCTGCCCAAGAAGGCGTGGATAACGAACAGATTAGCGAGGCGGCGCCAGACGGAACACTGCAGATCGACCTGACGTGCCTGAAGTGCGGTTACATACTGCGCGGTCTTCTGCCGGACCAAAACTGTCCCGAATGCAACGAAGCAATCTCGGTCTCTCTTAACTCAGACCGGCTCATCTTCGCGGATCGACGGCGGCTATTGAGACTCTCGCGTGGCCTGGGGGTCTTCCTCTGGATTATCATCGGGGTCGTGGCATGGGGGTTGTTTATGGAAATATTGGGCAAGTACTGGCTTGTCCGGTTCAGTATCGTTCCCATTGCGGCGTGGAAAATGATCTTGCTCTCGCTATCGTACGGGGTATGGTTGGCCACGACGAGGGGGGCAGCTCGTGCGCTGGCAGACGATTCTCGCAATAGCTGCCGCATGGCCCGCATCCTGGCGGTCCTATGCGCTCTTGCGGCCGTCGTACCGACCGGCGGGACATTTATCGAGGTCATACTGTCGCTGCAGATGATGCTTGCCGCTAGCGCTATCCTGAGTGTCCTTTGGTGGCTTGGCGCTGTAGCACGAGGCTTACCAGATCCACGTCTCGTTCTGTGGGCGCGCATTCTGGGAATTACATCTGCGTCACTGCCTGTTATCCTACTGGCGCTGACACTGGCATATACACTGGCGGTGAATACGCGTTGGAGTGCGACGGTCCTCGCCACTCTGCCCTTGCTCTGGTTTGCGACGTCGGTAGCTCTGGTCCCCTTGGTTGTAAAGTACCGGCGGGCGTTGAGGTCCGTGATCGCCGCCAATACTTCCTATGAAGCCGTCAAACGTTGATCCAGCCTGGCCGGGTGGCCCACCTCCTTTGGGGTTTGTCGATTTAGTCGTGTGGAGCGCTCCCTGATGTAGCGCCACCCCTTGTGGGTGGCGCCCAACGCGGGTGCGCCACCCACAAGGGGTGGCGCTACAGACTAAATCGACAAACCCTTTGGAGGTGGGGGAGCCGATGATCGTAGTGCAGTTCACCTGAGCGTATATCATCGCGTCCCCATGTCCAAAGGACATGGGCCACCCGGCCTGTTGCCGAACAGCACGCGAACGTACACTCGATTGCGAGGGACCGTCTTCAGGAGCACCGTTTTTCGGGCGCCGCGCTGCCCCAAGGCCGCGGCTCCAAAGACTGCGACGCGGGAAACAGCGAAATCACTCGGTATGGGTCTTCGTGGCCCGGGGGTTTGGCGACCGGCGCCCGAGTCAGTATGATGTTGCTTCTGCCACGGCAGACTCGCGGTAGGCAGACAGACGGCAAGCGGTCACGATACGACCGTGACACAGGAGCGGATGGAAGGTACTCAAACGGTATTCAATCGATGTTGGACCGGCCGGGCCCGCGTGTCCGCATCACAGTTGCAGAGGGGTTGGCTGATTGCGCTTTGGGGGATTCATGCGGCTGTAGGGGCGACACCCGTGGTCGCTGAGCAGTCCGCCGAGGCCGTCCCCGCGCTGGCGCTTGGGGCTCTAATCCCGGCGTCGCCGGCCGCTCGTTGCCAGGTTGTTCTACCAGACGCGGGCGCACTGGCGGGAGGACACCTTGGGGGGTGGTTTTCTTGTCGGGGTGATGGATCCGGTTTTTGAGCGGGGTGTGGGGCCGGAGTTCAGTGCGATCGATATCCGTGTGTTGGATCTGATCGGCTGGGATCTGGAGTCGAGGGCCTCGGCTGACTGTAACGAGAACGGTTTGCCCGACGTGCAGGACCTTGCCACCGGTCAAAGCCGGGATTGTAATGATAACAACGTTCCCGACGCCTGCGAGTTGGGGGACTTTGACGGTGATGCCGACGTGGACCTGGAGGACTTCGCCGGATTCATCTCATGTTCCTCGCCGGCCGGGTCGGAGCCGCCCGGTTCGAGGTGCGAGGTGTTCGACGCCGCCTGCGACGGTGTCGTCGACCTGACGGACTGGGGCGTGTTTCAAGTTCTGTTTACGGGCGGCCCGCTTTAGCATGACAGGGCTGGTGCGAGTCCCGGCGCGCCGGGATTCTCGCACCTGGACCTGACGTCGGAGGCTTCCGACGCGAGGCGGCGATGAACTCGCATGCAATCTGCTACGGGTAACACTCCTATGGCGGTGCGGCTATTGAACGACCCGCCGCAGGCCGGCGCGGTGAACATGGCCCGGGATGAGGCGCTGATGACGCTGGTGGGTCAAGGCGCGTCAGCGCCCACGCTTCGGCTGTACGAATGGTCGGAGCCGACGGTGTCGATCGGGTATTTCCAGCACGTGGGCGACCACGACGCTTTGGGGCCACCGGTGGGCGAAATGCCCGTGGTGCGGCGGCTGACCGGTGGCGGGGCCATCCTCCACGATCGCGAACTCACGTATTCACTCACATTGCCGACTCGGCACCCGGCTGCCGTTGGTCGGGCGGCGCGGCTTTATGAAATCGTCCATGACGCCCTGATCGACGTTCTAAAGGAAATGAACGTCAGAGCCGATCGTGGCGGCGCCAGCGACGGTTCCGGTGCCGCCAAGGGACCGTTCTTCTGCTTCGCGCGTCGTCACCGATTTGATGTCTTGATCGGAGCGGAGAAGGTGGCTGGCAGTGCCCAGCGGCGGACGCGCTGTGGCATCTTGCAGCACGGGTCGATCATCATAGAGGGCCGGTTCGATCAACAGCCGGTCGCCAGCCTGGGTCCGCGAGGGGTGGACGCATCAACGCTGCGGGAACGCTTGCCGGCGGCACTTGGCCGACGGATGGAAGCCACCATCACGACAGGCTCGTGGAACGATGATGAGCTTCAGCTTGCCCATTCACTTCAAGCCAAATACGCCGGCGACGCATGGAACCGGCGACGCTGAGTGGGGAGGAAGGGGGGTAGGAAGGAAGGGACGAAGGGACGCAGGGACGAAGTGTCGTATTTCTAGTTTCTCTGGTCCTTCGGACCTACTCGCGATCACGGGATGACGAGCGACCATGCGACGACAGATCCAACACCGTTCGCCGGTGCACTTGCGGCGGGGCCACCACCCGCTGGTCTTGTGCGATCAAGTCGAGCACGCACTGCCGCAGTAGCTCGCGGAACCGGTCCTGGGCGATGAATACCGGATCGAAATGGCGGTGATCGGGTTCTACGCGGTCCAGCGGCGGCGGTGGCGGCAACTGGTCCTCAGTCAAGGCCAAGACGAATTGGTCGGCCTGCGTCCTGGCCAGCAACATACCCGTTTCAGTGTCGTACAACATCCCCCGCACTTCACTGCTGGAACCTTCCGATGTCTCGCCGCGGCTGACACTATATATGAGACATAACCCGGCATCGTCCTGGTGGGCGTATTTAACGATCTCTGAAGGCGCGATCCGGCGATCCTTGCGAATGGGATAGGTAACCGGGAAGACTTCGGAGATCAACCAGGTGTCGTCGAACAGACTCATCCAATCGACCAGCTCGTTGAGCGGGTCCATATTCAGGTTGAACTCCACGTCCGGCTGGACCACGCCTGCGGCCACCGGCGTCACCCGGGCCACCGCCAAGGCGCACGGGAAAAGCCCCTTGGTCTGCTGTGCCACCAGAGTGACATAGCTGTTGCGAAGCGCCTCGCGGTCCTGGGGGGCGGTCGACTCGACCACGGTCCTGGCGGGCGGCACGATGTCCTCGAGGGTGACCTCCTCTTTCTGTCGTTGCCGGCAACCCGTTGCGCCGAACAGAAACACCGCCGCCCAAACAGCCAAGAATCTCTTGAAATGCATTGCTCTTCAAATCTCGAGTAGACGCCGCTACATGGTCGGCAACCGTCATCGGGAAACCCACGGATTCGAATCTGTGGGCTTCCGCGCGGTCGACGGCCTGAATTTGCACTGCGCCGCACTTGGGTTATCGGATGCCGGGCAAGGTTTCTGCTCCAAAAAAACGTCGAGCGTGCGCCGGTTGTTACTGCCCCAACGTCCGAATACCGAGAGACGGCGTCGCACCGGCGATACAACCAGATGCACGATGGCCGCTGGCGAGCCTATGGTACGATTATTACCAGACGTTGGCAATTGCCCCAAAGTCCAAGGTGGCACGATTCACGTCGCAAGGTCCCTTTTCCGATGGGTCATTAGACTGCTTAATCGACACGGAGTTTCCTATGGGGTCACAGGCTGTGCTCGGCACCAAGGGTATGCTCGCAGGTGGAGTTGGAGCTGCCCCGTCGGTGATGGAATTCCCGCACGCTGAAGCGCGCAACAAGACCCCCATACTGCGCAGTGTCGCGTCCATTCTGTCGTCGCTCCCGCTGGGGATGTGGGCGTTCTTGGATATCGCCCTACTCGGAATCGGGACGCATCTCGGATACCAACTGTTCGTCGTTGACCGATCCCCGTCTTTTCCCCATGTCCCCGGCTGGCAAGGGTTCAGCATCCTGGTTTCGAACTTTGTGTTCGCCAGCCTGGTCTTCGGGCTCTACGAACGCGAGACATTACTCAGCCGTTCGCGCCTCCTCACTAGGATGATGCTCACAACGGTCATGGCCGTCGTGATCACCTACGCGATCATATACGTGCTGATGTACACCACGCTGAGCCGTCGCGTCACCGGAACCGCATTGGGGACACTGATGGTGTGTGGGGGGACCGCCAGGATGGTTGCGTACTGGGCCTTGCACAGCATTTCCAGAAACCTGGTGATTGTTGGGCCGGGGATCATCTCCAATTCGCTGGTCCGCGCCTTCAAGGATGGATTCTTGAACCAGCATCGCCTGATCGGTTACGTCGACGACACCTCGACTAGCGATGCGACCATCGACGAAACCCCATGCCTGGGCAACACCGCGGACCTGCCCGACATCTGCCATCGCTACGCCGTTGACGACATCGTCGTCGGTGCGGAAGCCGCCACCGACACGCGGGTCATGGAAATGGTTCTGCCATGTCTGCGCCGCGGTTGCCGCGTCACCAACGAAGTCATGTTCTACGAAAAAGCCACGGGCCAGGTACTGGTCGACGAGATCACCCCTCACTGGTTCCTTTTCGCTGATCTTCAAGTCCATTGCCAGCGACGTCAGGCCCTCAAACGCGCGTTCGACATCGTTTTATCAACGATCGGTATTGTGATCACGTTACCGTTACTGCCCCTCATTGCGTTGGCCATCAAGCTGTGCGACGGGGGCCCGGTGTTCTATTCACAGATGCGGGTGGGGCAGAACGGCAGGCACTTCAGACTCTACAAGTTCAGAACCATGAGAGTCGGCGCGGAAACCGACCGGCCGGTCTGGGCCGCCAAAGGTGACCCGCGTGTCACGCGCGTGGGCCGATGGCTTCGCAAAACTCGCCTCGACGAGCTGCCGCAGTTGTACAACGTGCTGATCGGCCGGATGTCCCTGGTGGGACCGCGTCCGGAGCGCCCCGACTTTGTCGTGAAACTCTCCGAGCAGATCCCATATTACAACGAACGCCACCTGGTCAAACCAGGGATCACCGGGTGGGCCCAGATCGGTTTCCGCTACGGCTCCTCCATCGAAGACGCCAAGCGAAAACTTCAGTTCGACCTGTACTACGTCAAGAACATGTCCATGGAGTTGGAGTTCGTCATTCTGCTTCGGACGCTGGGCGTGTTCGTCCGCGGGGCCTGCTGACGGCTCCGTGCTTAACGGTGTCGCGCGCGACACCGCAGAACTTCACGCGGCATTCTGGCCCAGGGCTGCCATATCTCGTATCATTCCGACCTTCGCGGCAGGATACCGAGCTGACCATGAACCTGTTCGACCAACATCTGCATTCCAAACTTTCGTTCGACTCGCGGGCTGAACCCGCCGACAACGTCCGCCGCGCGATCGAGGTCGGCCTGGCCGGTTTGACCTTCACCGAGCATTACGACAGCCATCCGGATGAATGGGAAGAGTGCGTCTATGACCATGCTCGTTTCACCGAAACCATCGAACAGCTTCGCCAACAGTTCAACAGATCAATCCACATCGGCAAGGGTGTGGAGGTGGACTACCAGCCCGACAACATGCCGGCGCTGATCGATTTCGTGGATCGGGGAAACTTCGAGGTAGTACTGCTGAGCGTGCACTGGTCGCAGGGCGCTCCCATCCACCGGAAAAACATCTGGGAGGGCAAAGATCCCTCCACGGTCACCCGGCAGTATCTCAATTCCGTACTGCAGGCTGTCCGCCATTGCCAGCGTTTGCACCGCAATCGTTCGCGCGTCTTCGACATTCTTAGCCACCTCGACTTTTGCAAGCGCTATTCCAATCGTTTTGCCGGCACCGTTCACATCGCAGAACACATCGACGTCATAGATGAGATCCTGCGGGCCTGCCTGGCCGCCGACATCGTCCCCGAGATCAACACCTCCACTCTGCGCGGTGATCTCGCTGAGACCATGCCCGGCCCCATAGTCGTGCAGCGTTACGCCGAGCTGGGGGGCACCATGATGGCACTTGGCTCCGACAGCCACCGCGCCGCAGACATCGGAGCCGGTTTCGACCACGCCCTCAACATGCTTCGCCAGGCCGGCATCACCAACGTTGCCGTCTTTGAACGCCGCACCCGCCGCACTGAAACCATCTCGTAAGCACCGTACAAGAGACATGGACCCCAAATGTGTTGATTCCCGCAAGTGCTGACCGCGAAGTTCATGACTCTACGAAGTCGACGCGAGGCGTTTTTCAAGTTCGCGACAGAGTTTGTCAAACGACGGCGATCTCGATCGACACTGCTCCAGATCCAGCTTTGCCGTCATCCTCGGTTGATCAATGGTCTCACTGTATCTCGTACCTCTGAAGTATTTTTCTACCCAACTCTTTCCTACGCCCAACTCCTCCGGAGATAGTGGAATATCTTGTGGGGACGGTAGGTTGAGGTAGTCAGCGAGAGATTCAGCACCGGCGACGAACCAAGTTTCATATTCGACGTTGGCTACCACGCAGCACACATCTGCGTCTGATCGAGCATCCTTGGCATATTGGAGAAGGCAAGGACCAAGCCTGCACGGAGGATCCTTGTCGGCGTCCACCAGGACTAGAACGAGCGCATGGTCGGCGCAAACCGTCCCAACTCGCAGCTTGGCAACTGCGAGCTCGACGGCACGGCCCAATTCTTCTTTTTTGACTAGCTTGGACCGCGGCTTACGAATCGGTCTGATCACCTCGACATGCTCGCCACCGATAAGGTCGACCCAAATCCGCCAAAGCAACGTACGTATGGCCTCATACTCACCGTGCCCTTCGACGATTGGGGCGATACGAAGGCGGCTCACCGATCCTCCCCATCGCTATCGAACAACCGAAGCTGCTGCTGCTGACGTTCCAGATCCTCTTCGTCAGGCTCGAGTTGATCCATGCGCAGCAGTTCTCCTGGGGTGTAAAGGTGGTCTTTGAGTACTTTGCGACTTGCAGAGTCCACGGGCGCAATTCGGGTGTCACCGTCGCGAGATACGACAACGAGGAGTCTGTCGCTATCTGGATCAATCTGTTCCAGCAGGTCCGGACTGTGGGTGGTAACAACAACCTGCGTATGCGAAGCAGCCTCCCGAAGTGCGTCCATCAGTGCCCCCGATGCGGCTGGATGAAGGGCAGCCTCCGGCTCTTCGATACCTACCAGGCTTACAGGCTGTTTTCGATCTGCCAGTTGTGTCACCGCTACCAGGGCCCCAAGCGCGCGTAGAGTACCATCCGACATGCTGGCTGCATAGAACCGCCAGGGGTGCTGCGATCCGACGACCTTCTGGCGAAACTCTAGAGTCTCGCGAGGTCCCAGTGCAATTCGATCGACCTCCGTGACACCTGGCACAATCGTACTCAGGTAATCCTTGATCCGACTCTTGATCGACGGATTGTCAGCGCCCAATCGCGCAATCACGCTTGCCAGGTTTCCCCCATCGCGACGAAGCAGTTCGCCCGCATCCGGACTCTGCAATTCCTTCATGGCTTGGGGATTCATGTTGTAGAACCCCATCGAAGAAAGCAAATCGAAGATCCCACGAAACTCAGGGCGGCCAGCGGCATTGACCAGGTAGAGCCGGTCATCGACCGCGGGAGGCATACCATTGTCCGGTAAAGACCGAACCACTCTGCCGCTCTCAACGCAGTACTTCACTGAGACCGTGTTGTTCGCCTTTACAACTTTTAGCTCCTCCCTTTTCACGCAAAACCCGCCTCTCGGTCGAGCTGCAATCTCGAAACCGTATGTCGCAGTGACCCATCCAGGAAGATTCATCTGGAGCTGAATGGCAAAGTTTCTGGGATGCCCGGTACTTCGACGTCGAACATCCTCGATACCACCTCGTGACTTGATCGCATGATCCAAGGATGTTTGCAACCCATCGACAACGAAACGGAGAGCGTCGAGAAAGTTGCTCTTGCCTGCGCCGTTCCGCCCGACCAGTACAGTCAGTGGGGCTAGGCCAAGATCGCAAGCGCCGATACTCTTGTAATTGCGGATCCTCACCCGCGCCAAGAAGGGGTCATTTTCTATATCAGGCGGGGAAGGATTGACTGATGCACGCTCGTTCATTTCAGGATTCAAGTGCAGCGTCCGGGCGCCACGGACAGTTCAGGTGATCCAGTTTGTGTCGCACTACTCCATCCGTCAAGCCCAACGAGGTTGGATGGCCGATTGTTCTCTCAACGTTACCTCAGGATCCAATAGCCGAGCAGGAACGCCCCCAAGACCCAGCAGTAATAGCAGAAGTGGTGGATCTTGTCACGGATAACCAGAGATAGGAGGATGCGTAGAGCGAGCGTCCCGGTGATGAAGGCGACGACTGAACCGGCGAGGATGGGGCCCCAGGGGATGGCGCTGACTTGCTCTTGGGGCAGCGACAGGGTCTCCAGTAGTTTCAAGAGTGCGGCGCCCGCGATGGCTGGTGCGGCGATCAAGAAGCTGAACTCCACAGCCCAGCGACGCTTGATGCCCAGAAACAGAGCGACGCAGATGGTAGACCCGCTGCGCGAGACGCCCGGCATGATCGCGCAACCCTGGGCCAGACCCACCAGCGCCGCACGCCGCCACCCCATACGCCGCCATCCGCGGCGCGGGCGCGGCAGATATCCTAGTATGAACAGCAGCGTGCCGGTGATCAGCAGACCGACGGCGGTCGTAGCCGCGGAATCAAAGGCCCGCTCAAATTGGTCCTTGAATCCCAAACCAATCGCGGCTGTGGGAATGCAGGCGACAACGCCCAACCAGGCGATCAACAACGCGGTTCGCCTGCCCTTAAAGGATGGCTGCAATTCGGCGCCGATTCGGTGCAGGAATCTGATGAAGGTGCCGGCAAAAACGACCACGACCGCCGCCAGCGTGCCCACGTGCGTCGCCACCGTAAACAAGAGCATCTGCGGCGAATCACCGGACAGTTGAAGCATCTTCTGGATGATGACCAGGTGCCCGCTGCTGCTAACCGGTAGAAACTCGGTCAGGCCCTGGACCAGTCCCAGGAGGCACGCTTTGAGATAGTCCAGTTCCGTCACGTAGCAGACGCTTCGATCAGCAGGGCCTTGACCTTTATAATGTACGTGACCAGTGAGGCTGCGGTGATCAGCACGGTCAGCCAAACAAAAACCTGTTGCACCCGGAATAAAGCGAGGCCGTGTTCAGCATCGCCGTGAGCGACGGCAAGCAGCAGCACGACGATGGTCACCGACTGAATCCACATCTTGGCCTTGCCCACGATCTCCGCACCGAACTGGACGCCCTGCGACTCGGAAAAACCGCGCAACCCGGTGACTAGTAGCTCGCGCCCGAAGATCACCACCACCATCCACGTCTCCAGCCCGGTGACGTTCCCACCGTCGGCGTCGCAAAACGAAGGCCCCGCCAGAAGAACAAACGCGCCGCACACCAGCACCTTGTCAACGAACGGGTCCAATATGCGCCCCAGCGCCGTGATCTGGTTTTTCTTGCGGGCGTAATAGCCGTCCAGCCAGTCGGTGGCAGCGGCAATAACAAACATGGCCAGACAAGTGTCCAACAGCCAGGATTGCGGTTCCTGCTGCGAGTACTGCCCCAGAACGATGAAGAAGATGATGGCCAGCACCAGCCGGGCCAACGTGATTTGATTCGGCAGGTTCACCTTCATGTCAAGACAGAACCGGTAGGGCCACGTCAAGCGGCACGGCAACCAGGTCGTACCCCTGCCGCCGCGTACAGCGTACGTCTACAAATGCGCCCGCTCGCACGTCGCGATCTTCAACATAGGTAACGCTGTCGACCACCGGCGCCTGGCCCGCGTGCCTGGCGGGGGCAAGCCCATCCACCGGCGGCCCGTCGACAAGCACGCGGAACTTACGCCCGACCTGTTCATCAGCCAGGCCAAAAGCAACCTCTTGTTGGGCCACCATCAACTCGTCCACACGATCTTTCTTGACACGCTCGGGTATCTGCCACGCCATGCGCCCGGCCGGCGTTTCAGGTTCCAGCGAGTAAGGAAACACGCCCAGCGCATCGAACTCAAAACCGCGCACAAAATCCACCAACTCCTCATGCTCCGCATCGCTCTCACCCGGAAAACCGGCGATCAGCGTCGTGCGGATGTGCACGCCCGGTATTCGATCCCGCAGCCGGCCGAGCAGGCTCTCGGTCTGCTGACGAGTGACACGACGGTGCATGGCCTTGAGAACTCGATCGTTGATATGCTGAAGTGGGACGTCGATGTACTTCACCACGCGAGCACATTCAGCGATGGCCTCGATCATGGCATCAGTGAACACCGAAGGATAGGCATACATCAGCCGGACCCATTCAAGCCCGTCGACCTCGTTCAGTCGCCGAAGCAGATCGGCCAGACCGAACGGCCCAGCGAACTCCTCCCCGTAACTGGTCGTGTCCTGCCCGATCAAGTTGATCTCAACCACACCGTCGGACACCAGCTCGGCCGCTTCCGCCACAACTACTTCAGGAGGCTTGCAGTGCATGGGACCGCGGATCGACGGGATGGTGCAGAAGGTGCACTTTTGATTGCAGCCTTCGCTGATCCGAAGAT
>JAZGDL010000083.1:0-17009 GCA_036477795.1 Phycisphaerae bacterium | reverse complement strand
GATCCGTCACCTTTGCGTCAGCTTGACCCGGCGATTCCCAAGAGTTTCGAGACCATCGTTCTGAAGTGTTTGAGGAAAAATCCCAAGGATCGGTATGACACGGCGGAAGCCGTCGCAGAGGATCTTCGCCGTTTTGCCCGAGGAGAGCCCGTCGAAGCACAACCGTTACCCCCGTGGGCCGGTGTGACACGAAGGGCATGGAAATATGGTCCACGTATAGGAGTCATTGCTATGGCAGCTACATTGGTCTTTTTGCTGGTCTCTTTACTCATGCCGACGGAGGGGATGGTGATCCGTCAGGTGTTGGCGCCCGCGCTGGGTGGCCTGGGCACGCCTTCCCCTGACGGCCGCTACCTTTCCTACGTGAACTGGACCAAGGGCAACCTGGCCGTGCACGATTTCAAGACCGGGGAAAACCGGGACCTCACGGACGAGGGCACTTGGGACAAGCCCATGCAGCACTGCGACGTTTCCATATGGTCTCCCGACAGTCGGCAAGTTGCGTATTGCTGGTTTAAGAAGGGGAACGATCCCGAGTTGCGCATCGTTGGGCTCGACGGTTCCAAGCCGCGCGTTCTCTATGCCAATGAGGAAGTATCTTACCCCCAGCCAGCCGCATGGTCGCAGGACGGGAAGTACATCCTGGCGCTCTTAGGCAAGAAGGACGAGAGCCAAGAGGATCAAATTGTATTGGTCTCGGTCGCGGACGGGTCTTTGCGCGTCCTCAAATCTCTGGGTGAGCGACATTGTTGCCCAAACATGAGCCTCTCTCCGGACGGGCGATATGTGGTCTTTGACCTTGAGGAGAAGGAGGGTTCTGAGAAACGGGACATCTACCTGCTGGCCACCGATGGGAGCAGCGAGATGCCGTTGGTCGAGCATCCGGCTGACGACACGGCTCCATACTGGACGCCGGATGGGAAACGAATCGTCTTTGTCAGCGACCGGTCGGGCTCCAACGACCTGTGGATGCTGGACGTGGATGACGGGAGGCCGAAGGGCACCCCCACGCAGGTCAAGGAAATAGGCTCCCACTTCGGCGGGCTGAAGGGGTTCACCCGGGACGGCTCCTTATACTATTCGGTCGGGACCCCCTACGCTGCTGATGTCTACGTCGCCACGTTAGACTTCGAGGCAGGCAAGGTCCTGGCCAGCCCGACCAAGATCTCATTGCGCTTTGAGGGATCGAACTTTGCGCCGTTCTGGTCGCCCGACGGGAAGTACCTGGCCTATGCCGCGCTGAGGAGTGCTCAAGAAGGAGGGTACGTCCTTGTGATCCGGTCCGTTGAGACCGGTGAAGAACGGGATCTCTCACCGAAATCCTTGCGAATGGGTGGCGCGCATTCTTTCTGGGCACCGCGATGGTCCCCCGACGGGCGCTCGATCTTCGTCATCGCTCAAGTGAAGGGTAGACGCCAACACGGCCTCCACCTGATCGACGTGCAAACGGGAGACTTCACCACGATCGTGCAGGATAAGCTGAGGACGGAAGAGGCAACCGCTGCCCCGCGATGGCCCGTTTTCTCCAAGGATGGAAAGCAGATCTATTACCTCCGCGATCGATCGATCATGGCTCTTAATCTGGAAACTGGCCGGGAGAGGGAATTGTACCGAGCGAACAGCGACATTTACAGGTTGGCCTGCTCGCCTGATGGGCGGCGGTTGGCTTTCTTCGAAGCTTCGCAAGCGGGGGACCCGACCGTGGTGAAGACCATCCCTGCGTCCGGCGGAGAACCCCGCGAATTGTTCACACTACAGGAGGGGAAAAGCTTCCGTGGGGGTGTTGGGATCTCGTGGACGCCTGACGGACGTCATGTGGTCGTTGGAGGGCAGGACGCCGACGACGAGCCGGATGAGCTGTGGAGTATTCCCGCTACAGGAGGCGAACCCCGTAAACTGAATCTGGGGGTCAAGGTGAGCCACCTGGCCCTGCATCCCGACGGGCGGCGCATCGCGTTTACCCGCTCCGATCCCAAGGGCGGCTCGCAAATCTGGGTCATGGAGAACTTCCTCCCGTAACCGACAGCCACACCATAGTTGGGAAGCGCCGGAAACGCGGGAATCGCCTCCGCAACGTAGTTTCTTGGCGCTTCAGGCGCTTTGCCGACCCACAGATTCAGCTGAGGATGCCAAAAAGGACACAAAGCGTAGTCTCGCCGTCACACAATGGTCACATCGGCGTGGTAGACTTCTCTTCGGTAGAGGAGTCCAAGCCCAACGAATTAGCCAGCGGGATGGCGATGTCGAATATCTTGGGGATCCGTGAATAAGGAGGCGATATCATGAAACACGGCAGAGTTACAGCAGCATCGCTTGCGGCGGGTATCGCCGCGAGTCTCACGGTGCCGCTCCTCGCCCGGGGCCTTGCAACTCCCCTTACACAATAGAGTCGCCCAGGTTCGGCCGGGTGGCCCACCTTCTCTGAAGGTGGGGGATGGATGATACGGCAAGGTTCGAGGTCGGGGAGTGCATCATCGTGTCCCCCACCTCGAAACGAGGTGGGCCACCCAACCGGCCACACACCGTCCGACACACCCGACAAGATTGACTATGATGGGCTGTCCCGCGTGGTGGCGGTACTGGACCGGGTGGTCTCTGACCTGGCTGATTCAACGCGCAACGGTTAACGGCACTGTGGTCGAAAACGATAGGACGCGGGTCGGGCATACCGATATGCAGATGCCGCAGCTAATGCAGCTACTGTTCGACATATCGAAGAACCGGCCTTTGAGAGCAAAGGATTTGACCGGGACTCCGACCTCGCAAAAACGATCGCACATCCCGCAGGCGATGCACCGTTCCTTCCGGCTGGCGATTCCGAAGGTGCGGATCGATTTGGGCTTGGCCTGGTGGAAGAGATTCATCAGGCCGACCGCCGGGCACCAGTATCGGCACCACATCTTGCCGCCGAAAAACGGATAGCAGGCGATGGGTATAATGGCGATTAAAGCCAGGTCCACGGTGAACGTGTATACGCCCGTTATGCTGACACCCGCCGCGAGGTGATCGACGCCCAGGGCCACCAGCGCCGTGGCTACGAGTGCAAAGGCCGTAACGTAGTGGACCTGCTTCTCCCGGGCGGTGTTGGCTGGGCCCTTCGGCGAGTAGTGCCGCCAACCGTCACCCACGGTCTCAGCCAGGGCGCCGCATCCGCAAATCCAACTGCAATAGCTCTTGCCTTTCAGCCAGACGCCCAGCGGCAGGGCCACCAGGGTGATGAACAAGACCCAGGCGAGGTAGAACTCTTTGGTGTGGGCCCAGTCTTCCCAGTTGCCGGGTCGGAGCGAGAGCGGCCAGACGTAGGCCAGACCCCATGATCCGCCGCTGCGGATAACGAAAAGAGGGAGCACTGTGAAAAAGACCACCTGGAAGAACATCATCGAGAGATAACGCTTGATCTGGGCCTTGTCGTTGTAGACGAAGGCATACTTGTACATGGCTTTGAGGCCGAAGCCGACGACAAGCAGGCTGTAGATAATCGGATAGAAATCGCCGGCGTACAGGCCCAACCAGCGATACTGCCAGCCCCAGAACTTGAGCGCGGTGTAGAAGGCCGCCACGACGGCCAGCACCGGGATGAACGTCCACAGCCGCCTGAGGTCCCATCGGTTCTCGTACTTCAGTCCGAAAGCCTTCAGCGTATCGATGGGCACTTCCCGTTCGAAGCGGGTCATCGGTAGAACATAGTCGAAGCTGCGGCGTTGCTGTCCATCCGGCGACTCGATCTCAACGTCGCCACCACGAACGGCGGTGACTTTCGTCGACGGCACGAAGGTGATGTTGCCCGCCATCTTGACGTCGACACACCCGCAGTCGATTTTTGTCTCGCCTGAATGCTCATGGGATTCCTCGCAGATAAGCGTGACATCGTTGTCGGCGGCGAGCTTGCAGGCTGTCTCGAAGGCCAGCGAGCAGGCATCCGAGGCGATTACCAGCAGCCGCTTGCCGGAGAAACGCTGCTCCGCGTCATCGAGCACGTAACGGACATTGGGATTCTTCTCGCCCACCGGATCCAGCCGACCGAGGAAGGTGAGCTTGCCGATGGCTACGACCACACGGTGCGCCAGGTAGGTGCGATTGTCCGTCTTGACCTCAAACAGGTCGCGTTTACTGATCTTCGAGACCACCTCGCCGAGCCGCACCCGAAGCTCGCGGTGCTGCAGATGTTGGGCCCAATTCGAAAGGCATTCGCCTACAGTGCAATCCTGGAAACCAAGATCGTTGTGGACTACGGACGGTCCGGTCTCAGCCAGGTATAGCTTGCGGGATTTGCCCAGCGTAGCGACTGAGTTGAAGAGCCGCTTGCGCTCCAGAAGCAGGTAGGATACACCGCGTTTTTCCAGCTCGATGGCCGCGCTCACACCAGCCGGTCCTCCGCCGATGATGAGCACCTCGCAGTCAGCCGGTCCGATTGCAGGACGCGGTAAGGACGCCAGATGGGTAGCCATCTGGTGACCGGAGTTGATGGCTGCCTTGATGTCCGGCGTCCCGGCGATGTCTCCGACGACATACAGGTCTTTGATGTTGCTCTGCCGGTTCTTGTCCAGGACCGGATAGCGGTCGCCCATGTCGGTGTAGGAGCCTTTTCCAACGAACGTCGTCTTGAGGAACCGGGTGGGATTCATCGTCTTTCTCGGTTGATGTAGGTAACTGGGGCAGCGCCACAAACTCGAACGTATCGACAGTCCCTGAAGGAATGGGCCACCCTGGCTAGTCGTTCCCGGGCTTCGCTTCAGGCGGCTGTGGTGGCTCCACGATTGGGTACTCGCCGGAGAGGGCCTTGAGAAACTCTACGAGATCGTATTTGTCCTGCTTGGTCAGTTGAGCTTCGCGGATCACTCGAAACATCCGCGACAGATTGGAATTGTCGATGCCACCGTTGGCCATGAGCTCTACGGCATCCTTGAGCGTTTTGGCGCTGCCGTCATGAAAGTACGGAGCGGTGTCGGCAACGTTTCGCAGCGAGGGTACGCGGAACCTGCCGAAATCGCGTTCACGCTGGGTTACAGCCTTGCGCCCGGGATCAGGTTTGTCTGCATGAACTCCGACACCCGCGTTGTAATACCGCCCGTTGCTGAATGTCGGCGGCGTATGGCACATCGAGCAGTTGGCCGTTTCCATGAACACTTCCATGCCACGCTCCTGCGCGTCGGTCATCGCGCCCTCGACACCCCCCACATACCGGTCATAGGGCGAGTTTCCACTGAGAATCGTGCGCTCGAATGCGGCAATGGCTCCGGCGATTCCCTCTTTCGTAACACCGGAGCCGAAGGCGGCCTTGAATCGCCGCCTGTATTCGGGGATCTGCGAGAGTTGTTTGACGACCTCGCTGAGGTCGTGTCCCATCTCGATGGGGTTTTCTATGGGGCCAAGAGCCTGCTCTTCGAGACTGGCTGCTCGACCATCCCAGAACTGAGCCCGGTGGTAGGCGGCGTTGATCACCGTCGGCGCGTTGCGGGATCCGACCTGATTGTTGATGCCTTTACTCGTCGCGCGATGCTCAGCCCAGCCGGTTTTTGGATTATGACACGTGGCGCAGCTTACGGTCCCGTCCCGGCTCAGACGGGAATCGAAGAACAGAAGCTTGCCGAGCTCGATTTTTTCGGCGGTGAGTGGGTTGCCGGCTGGAATCGGCACGGGGTCAAGACCGCGGGGAATCTCTGGAAGAGGATTGGGCGCCTTGTCCGGAGTCTCACGGGCGACGTGCTCCAGGCCATCTTGTCCACGGGCGTCAGCGCCGACTAGCAACGCCTCCAGTACGCACAGCAGCACCAGCGCAGGGAATGATGCTCGGAAAGGAGTTTCCTCGGTCATGACTGGCCTCCTCAAGAAGGTTACCAAGCAAGTTGGTCTCATCTGATTCTGTTTTTCTGACTTAATGTTCTACCGGCTCCGAAGCTAGAATTCTACTCGCACGGCGGCCCCGCGTCAATCGAGAGCGGCCCCGGCGCGCCGGGACTTGCCCTTCGACACCAGATTGCCTGTAGGTAGGGCCGCCGTCAAAAGGCAGGTGCCCCATGCTCTCTGAGGGTGGGAGACTGACTCGAATGCCGGTGTTGTTACGCCGGACGATTCCGTCCCCCGCCCCTGGAAGCTGAGGGCGACCAAGGCGGGAGCCCGAAGGGCACCCTCGCGCGCGAGTGGTTTGCTAAGCCCACGGGTTGCAACCCGTGGGCTTTTTTTTGCTGTGTTCGATTCCGTGTCGTGTTCGATTCCGTGTCGTGTTCGACCACGTCAGTCCGGTGGATCTTGTGTCGGATTGCGACCAGGGGATGCGAGCCAGTCGCGCATGTGGGCTTTGGGATCGTCGGCGGAGGCGGCGTTGCGGAAGACGTCGAGCGACGCACGCCAATCCCGGCCGGTCGCGTCATACACCCGCTGGAACAGGTCCAGGTCCAGGTTATAGCGATAGTTGCCCAGCATCCAGGCGTTGTTGGCCGGTAGATCGGCGACCCAGTCGTAGTTTTGGGACATATGCATCAGCGGCTGTACCTCAGCCACGAACCGATCGCGGCCAGCCTGGTAGATCAGCTCACGCCCGGCGATCTTCTCCACGCTGGTGAGGTCGCTGCTGTAGAAGGTGTCCAGCTCTTCATACAGTTCGAGAATGAAGGCGTTGTACCGATCAGTATCGTCAGAGCGAGTAGTGGCAGCCTCAATCAGTTCCGGCGCGTCGTCGAACCGTGCACGCAAGTAGTGTAGTGCCCCGGTTCGCCCGAAGAACGTGGCAAGGCTTTCGTTGAAGGTGACGTCGCCGGGCCGCCAGATGGTGCCGTGCAAGAGCTCGTGGATGACAGTATTGACGATGGAGATGTCACCGCGCCGCAGCATGGCGGCCTGCACGGGATTGGGAAGGTAACCCAGCGTGCTGTAGGCGTCAACCTCATACATGTAGACGTCGAAGCCGTCGTCGCCCAGGGATTCCGCCTGCCGGTCGGCCTGTTGCCGGTCGAAGAATCCCAGATAGGGCACCGTTCCCACAATCGGAAACGTCCAGGTGACCGGTTCGAAGCGGTCTTTCCTGGAGGCGGAAACATTGTAACTGCGGGTCGCGTCACGGTTGTCGTAGAACAGAGTGAAGCTGTCGCCGGCGTTGAGTTGCATGGTGTCCCGGGCGTATCGGCGGACGTCCTGAATGAGGCGAAGCTTGGCGACCTGCTCGTCGGACAAATCTCCCGAGCTTATGGCGTCGTCGATCGGCACACTGCCGGCCAGCAGTTCCAATTGCCCTGCTGCCAGCGAGGGCAGGTATGACGGATCCGGTCCGCAGTGGGCGTTGAAAAGAGTGACCAGGCATGGCACCCAGAAGGGCACGGACCTCCGGGCCCACGGCCCTGAACGTTCAATGCCCGGGCTTGCCCGACGGGCAAGACGATTGGTCATCATCCTGGAGATCCTCGCTTGCCGACAGCCTGGTCCGCAAAGCGGGAGCCGGCTACCGGATAGCTTACCGGTTTTTTCGGCGGCGAAAGCCAGTATAGGACGGTGGCCGCCGGCTTCATGCGCAATCTATTGCTTATAATAAGGTTACCCAAGACGAAAATCCCGTGTATTTATTGTCACATCTGGTGGACTTCCTTGAATGACCGGGCCTAGAATCGCACGGAACGCAACAACTGAAGGGGCGGTAGGGGTTGCCTCCATTGAGCCGCGTCCGCGGCGGGGTTTAAGCAGTAGCCGGGTTGGATCAAGTCTAAAGGCAAGTGCCGCTTGCCCGGGGGAGTCATGCGCGGTTTGCATGCGGACGCCAAAGGGAGGATGCCATGCTGCAGACACAGTCGAGCGCTGTGCAAGGGCAAAGGCTGGCTACCGCCATCACGTCGAACGGCATAAAAGCCAGCGTCACGGTCATTCGGAAGAATGGCGACGGAAAGGTCATCGACCTCAATCGCCCGCTGACCATCTTCGGATCGCACCAGGAGGCCAAGGTTCGTCTCAAACACTCGACCGTGGCGCCGGCGCACTGCGCTGTAATCAACACCGGCTCGCGGTTGATTCTGCGCGATCTGGCCAGCCAGGCGGGAACGCGGGTCAACGGAAAACGGACGCGGTTTGTCGAGCTCCGATCCGGCGACGTCATCCGAATCGATGCATGGAAGTTTCGGGTGAACGTCAAGTCGGCCGGCGACACCTGCAGTGGGAGCTCCGTTGCCGCGACGCTTTTTTGTGCCAGCACCACCTGTCACCTCGAATCGTTGGGCTCCGATGAGCTTTGGAAGGATTTGCCGGAAGTGTTTGTCATCGGAAGGCGGGACACCTGCGAGGTCCGGCTTGACGGCGAAAAGCTCTCCCGAACGCACGCGTTGGTATGTGCCCTGAACGGCCGCCCGGCCATCTTCGATCTGGTAAGCTCCAACGGCCTGTGCGTCAACGGGCGCCCGACGACCATGACCTACCTCGCTCCGGGCGACGTGATCGGAGTGGGCGAACATCAACTGAAGGTCAGCGAGGTGCGCGGCCCGTCGAGCTCTTACGGCTGCCAGGAATCCTTCTACACCTTCGGAGACAATGCGGGTGATCGCATCAGACTAGCCGATCCTCTAGCGGAGGGCTCCTCGGGTGAATTCGCCCGGTTCGGCGGCTTCGAGCCACAGGTCCGGAACGTAGACCGGTTCTCCGCCGACCTGGAAAAAGCCAACGCGCTGACACCGTCGCAGGCCCAGCGCGCCGCGGAACTCGACGAACGTGAAAAGCGTCTCCAAGAGCGGTCGCGCGAGATGGATGCCCACCAAAACGATCTCGAGAAGCGCGAACTGGAACTGGGCGACGGCGAACACCAGCTTCGAGCTGCTGCCAGGAAGCTGGTAGACACACATCAGGCCAAGCTGGCTGAGGTCACACAATCAGCACAGAAGAAGATCAGCTTCCACAAAACCGAACTGGACGAGCAGGAGGCGGCTGTCGCCGCCCTGCGTAACGATATCGAGCGCCGTGAGGAGCAGATCCAGTTACGTGAAACCCGGCTTGGCGAACTGGAGAAGTCGTTGGACGACCAGGCCGCCATGCTGGACACTCGAGAAGAGCAGATCGAAGCTTGCCGGCAGGAGGCCTCTGAAGAGGTCGCCGGCTACGCGACCGTGGATGAGGAGCTGCGAGATGAGCGGGCGGCGCTTGAACAGGATCAACAATCCCTGGCAGCGCGCGAGGCTGAACTGGCCAAAGAGGGCGTCGAATTGGCGGAGCTTCGAAAGCAATGTGAAGCTCTCCAATCCCAACTGGCTGGACGCCAGGAGGCGATCGAAGGTCGCGCCGCTGAGCTGGACCAGCGGGCAGCCGAACTGGACGCCTGCGAAGCGCGGGCCAGTGAACGAGGCAACGAGCTTGCGGCACGTGACCAGGAGCTCCGGCGGCGGGCGGACACTATCGAGGTTCGTGAGACTGAAAGTGCCGCAGAAGCCGAGACGCTGGAGCAGCGCGCCGGACAAGTAGCGCAACAGGAAGAAGAGCTTGTCGAGAAGGGCCGCGTACTCGAAGTCCGGACTCAAGATCTTGAAGCATGCGAACGCCACAGGGCTCAGCGTTTCGAGGAGTTACGACAGGAAGTCAACGAGCGTAACGGCGAACTCGAGCGGTGGTCGGCGGAAGTGCGGCGGGACAAGCAACAGTTGTTCGCCCGGGAAGAAGCATTGGCACAGCGACAGAAGGAGTTGGAGCGCCGCGAGCAGCGCATCGCCAAGGGCGACAAGAGCGTCCAAAGCCTGGCCAAAGAGCTTAAACGCCGCGAGACCAGCGTCGAAAAGCTTCAAAAGACGGTGACCGCCGAGCAGGCCAAAATTGCCCAGGCCCGTGCCGAACTGGCGGACCGTATGGCGGAGCTGGATGCCCGAGAGGCTTCGGTGGGCCAGGCCCGACAGGAACTCGATCGGGCTGCCTCGGAACTGGCAACGCGTCAAGAGCGGTTGAGCGAACTGGAGCGGTCAATCGAGGAACGTACCGAGTTGCTGGAACGTAATCATGAGCGGCTGGAGGAGCAAGGTGTCGAGTTGGCCGCTCAACAGGATGAGCTGGCGGAGCAACGCAACCAACTGGACGAACAGCGCCGCGTGACGGACACCCAACGCGGTGAACTCTCGGCCACGTCCAAAGCGTTGGCTGATGAGCGCCTGTCCTTTGACCAGTCTGTCGCAGCCGCCAAGCAGAAACAACGTACGGATTCGTCGCGATACCTGGCCAAGGCCAAAGCCGAGTTGGACATTCGCGCGGCTGCGGTGCTGGAGCTGACCAAGTCACTGGACGATCGGGGCGTGGAGCTTGACGCCCTGGAACACAAACTCGGGGCTCGCGGACCGGTGCTGTCCGAGCTGTCCAAGTCACTTGACGTCCGCAAGGCGGGGCTCGATGAAAGACATACGGCGCTGGTGGCTGCCTGGGACGAACTGGACCGGAAGCGGGGCGATCTTGAAGCACGGCAGCTCCAGCTTGAAGAGCGCGAGGAGTGGACGGGCAAAGAGGGGCCGGCTGTCAAAGACAACTCCGATCCGATGGCCGTCAGCGACGAGCGATCGGTCGAGATCCTCCGGCTGCTCGATCCGGATTTGGGCGATTCAGTGCGGGTGCTGCGTCGTCTCGGTGTTGAAGGATCGTTCGACGAGTTGATCGCGCTGGTCCACCAGGAGATGGCCAAGCATAACGGGCAGAAGAAGAGCCGCGGGAAGTGGAGCTTGTTTGGCTAAGATCTGGCGCCACGGGCTGATTGCTGACCGCTGAACGCTGAACGCTTACGTATCGGCGAGTGTATTGCTGACCGGGTCGCCTTAGACGCTCAGGGGTGGCATTGAGTGGGGCCGGCGACTCCGGTCAGCGTTCGCTCCTCGCGCCCGCCGGCCGTCAATGAAGTCTTCATGTAGCGCGGTGCGCGGATTAACGATTCCCCTTCGTCCCTCTTTGTCCCTCCGTCCCTTTGTCTCTCCGTCCCTGCCCATATCCAACGCAACCCCCACAAGCCCACGGGTTGCAACCCGTGGGCGTTTGCACTCCAATCCATCCAATAACCGGATCGCTTTCGCTCGATGCCGGTTCAATAGGTACCTGTTCCAGAGAGTTGACCAGGAGGACGTACATGCTTGCACCATGCCTGACAGCGATGCTGGCTCTTGCCGCCGGCGGAGCTGAAAGGGTCGATGTCGAGGATTCGCCGCTTCGCTGTTGGCCGGCGGATCAGCGGCAATCGCAGAAGGACTACGAAATCGCGCTGAACCGCATCCCCACCTCACCAAGCCTGCGGGCTAACCACGAAATGATCGCCGAACACCCGCATTATTCAGGAACTCCCAACGATCTGCGCGCCGCTGAGCGATTGGCGGCGGAATTCACGGCCCTGGGCTTTGAGGTGGAGAAACAGGAGTTGTGGGTCTACCTGGCTGAGCCTCTCGACGCCGCTCTGGAAATCGTCTCGCCCGTGCATACCAAGCTTAGCCTGAAGGAGGACGTATTGGCTGAGGACCCGTACTCGGGGCACCGCGATCTGCGGTTCGGCTGGAATGCCTATAGCGGCAACGGCGACGTGACCGCGCCGGTGGTGTACGCCAACTACGGCACCAAGGAGGATTTCGAAAAGCTGAGTGAATTGGGGGTTGAGGTCGCCGGCAAGATCGTGATTGCCCGTTACGGGGGGAACTACAGGGGATACAAGGCAAAATTTGCCGAAGCTGCCGGCGGCGCCGGTCTGATCATCTATACCGATCCCGCCGACAGCGGCTTTGCAAAAGGCTTGATGTATCCCGAGGGCGGCTACGCAACACCGAGTTACATCCAGCGAGGATCGATCAAGGCGCTTGATTATGTCGGCGACGCGCTGACCCCCTTTGAGCCGGCCACCAAGGGCGCCAAGCGCCTTGATCCGGACAAAGTCGGGCTGCCGGTGATTCCCGTGCAGCCGGTCGGCTGGGGCGCCGCCCAGGAGATTCTGGGGCGCATGAACGGCGACGCGGTACCATCAGGCTGGCAGGGCGGACTGCCGTTCACTTACCGCGTCAGCAGCGATGAAGACCTCATGGTGCGCCTCATGGTCAAGCAAAAACGTGGGCTGAAGAAAGTCTACAACGTTTTGGGTACGCTGCGCGGCACGACTCTGCGTGACCGGAAGGTCTTCGTGGGATGCCATTATGACGCCTGGACATTCGGCGCCGCGGATCCGCTTGCGGGCACCATGGTGCTCTACGAATGCGCCAAGAGCTTCGCGGCGTTGGCCGAGCGGGGCCGGCGTCCGGCGCGCTCCATCGTCTTCGCCAACTGGGCGGCGGAGGAGTTCGGCATCATCGGTTCGGTCGAATGGGTGGAAGCCAATGGGGACGACCTGCTGAACAACGGCGTGGCCTACCTGAACCTGGACATGGCCGCCATGGGGCCGAACTTCGGGTCCAGCGCCGCCCCCGTGCTGCAAAAGCTGATCGCCGAAGCGACCCGCGAGGTACAACCATCGTCGTCGTCCGCCGACGGCGGTAAGACCGTTTTCGATATGTGGGTGGAGCGGTCGGAGGACGGTATGCTCCCCGGGCATCCGCGTTTCGGGCACCTCGGCGGCGGCTCCGACCACGTCGGATTTTATTGCCACGCAGCCGTTCCGTCGGCCAGCCTCGGCGCCGGCGGTGCCAAGGGCGTCTCATACCACTCGAACTATGACAATCTGGCCTGGTATCGCAAAGTTGTCGGCCAGGACTATGAGCCGGCCAAGATGGTCACGCGCGTTTTGAACGTGGTTGTCGCCCGACTGGCCCACGCGCCCCTGCTACCGATCGATCCGGTGCGCTACGGCCCGGACGTCCGCCGACATCTGAAGAGCCTGGCCCAACGCGCCGGTAAACTGGAATTCGACATCGACTTGAGCAAGATCGAAGGCATTTCGACACGTTACGAGCAGCAGGCTGTCGGCGTCTACAAGCGCGTACTGGAGAAGCTGAACGGCGGAGAACTTTCCGACGAGAAGCTAGCCTGCCTCAACAAGGTGCTCATCGGGTTGGAGCGCCACTGGTATCACGAAGCCGGCCTGCCCGGCGGACGCAGTTGGTTCAGAAACCTGTACGCCGCCACGGACCCGGATTCCGGCTACGCCGCCTGGATGCTGCCGGCCCTGCGCTGGGCTGTCGAGCGCAAGCAAACCGCTGCCGCTATTACGGCGGGCAATACCTACCACCGGGTCTTCACCAACCTGCTCAATGCCATGGATCAGATGGAGGCGTGTATCGACTAGTGTAGTGTCTCACGCAGATGGCATATTATCCGAGACCCGACCGTAAGGGAGCGGTCGATGCCTGACGATTCTCCCGCTTCCTGACGGGTGCGGCTCGGTGTTGTTAGAGTACCTTGTATCGTATGGCAGCGGAAAGACTCACACCGCTCAAACGCATCCTGGGCGCTCCGACGGCGCTGTGCATCGGCATGGGTGTGGCTATCGGTTCGGGAATCTTTCGCACGCCTGGTCTGGTGGCGGAACAGTTGCAGGTGCCCTGGCTGATCATCCTGGCCTGGGTTTTCGGCGGCGTGTTCGTGCTGATGGCCGGCATGGTCACCGCTGAGCTGGCTACCCGATTCCCGCAAGCCGGCGGCGAGTATGTCTTCCTCCGCGAAGCCTACGGGGAATTCGTCGCATTCTTCTTCGGATGGGCTTACACCATCTTTATTGTCGGTGGAGGCGCGGCCTCCATCGCCGCCGCGTTCGGTGACTTCGGCTGCACGCTCTTTGTCGTCAACCCAGCCTGGTCCGGCGTACTTGCCGCCGCAGCTATTGTGGCTGTCACCGGTGTCAACGCATTGGGTCTGCGGACCGGGGCGTGGACGCAGAATGTTTTTACCGCTGTCAAGATCGCGGCACTGCTGGTGATCGTTATCATCGGCCTGACGCACAGTATCGCGCCGGTCAAGTCCGGGACAGCCCGGGATCCGGCCCACGGAATGCAATCCGTGGGCTTGGGATGGTCTTGGCTCGCGGTGTTCAGCGCCGGCGTGGTGCCGGTTCTGTGGGCCTACGACGGAACCACCGATTCGGTAAAAATGGCGGAGGAGATCAAGGACGTCCGCCGGGCATTGCCCCGGGCTCTAATAGGATCAGCCGTCGCTCTGACCGTGATCTACGTGCTGGTAAACGTGGCTCTGATGCGCCTTATGCCGGTGGGCGAGATGGCCGGTGTGAAATTTGTGCCCGGCAAGGCCATGAGCCGGGTCTTCGGGCCCGCAGGCGAAAACGCCATGCTGGCCGTCGCTATGGTTATTTGCCTGGGTGCGCTCAGCTCCACCGTGTTGGCCACCATTCGGGTGACGTTCGCCCTGGCCCGGGACGGCCTCACCTTCCGCTTCATGGCCTACATGTCCGCTTCCCAGGCCCCGGTCCACGCGCTCTGGGTGGTGGCAACCTTCGCCGTCATACTGGTGCTCACCCGCACCTTCAGTGAGGTGCTGCAAATCTACTTCTTCGCCAGCGCTATCCTGTTCGGCCTGTCTTATGCCAGCCTGATCGTCTTCCGCTTGCGGGAGCGCGAATTCCCGACACACGCATTCCGTTGCCCCGCCGGAATCGTGCAGGCGGTGGCGCTCATCCTGATCATGTTCGCTCTGGCCGCCGGTATTGCGATCAAGTATCCCAAAGATGCTGCCTATACGACGGGATTGCTGATCGCGCTGGGGACGCTCTACTTCTTCTGGAAGAAGCCGCAGCGTTGACAGATTACGTATCGCCCGACGAACCGCCCACACACCGCTCGAAGAACTTCAAGAACCGAGCTTGCCCTTCCGGCAGGCACATGGAATCGGCATGGCCACCGCCTTCCATCACGAACAACTCCTTCGGCGCCCCGGCGGCGTCGTGCAGAGCCACCGTCTGTCGATGGTCCACGATGCGATCGTCGGTGCCGCACACGAACAACTTCGGCTGCGGGGGCAACTTCGACACCCAGTCAATGGGGTCGAAACCTTCTGAGATCAATGCCCGCGACATGATCCCGGCCACGGGACGCATGAAGATGTTCTGCCTGCAAACGAACGCCGCCTCCTGACGATAGTGGCTGAACGCACCCTCGACAGCCAACCCGCAAGCGCCGGGCCACTTGGCTGCCAGGACGATTCCCACGGCCCCGCCCAGCGACTGCCCCAGAACCACAACGCGGTCCGCGGCTACGTCGTCGCGCGAATGCACGTACTCCGCCGCCGCAAGCGCGTCTGCGATGGTTCCGGCGCGTGTTGGCTGGCCGGATGATTGGCCGTATCCGCGGTAGTCAAAACAAAACACATTCCAACGTGCAGCCGGCAACCACTTCACATGTTCGAAATGCCCGGTAATGTTGCCGGCGTTGCCGTGACAGTGCAGCACCGTGCCGCGTGCCTGGCCCACCGCCGGAAAGAACCAGCCGTGCAAGCGCACGCCGTCGGTGCCGTTGAAAAAAACCGACTCGTAATCCAGTCCGTGCGACTCCGGAAGCCCGTAGACGTGCTTTGTGGGATAATAGAACAGTCTGTCACCGACCGCCATCTGAAGCCTCGCTGCCGACGCCCCGCCGCTTCGCTTTCAACCCGAACTGAAAGCAACATGCTTGCCCAATGAGAAAGTTGGGCAAGCCCATCGTTTGTTCCAGCCGTAGCGCCACCCCTTGTGGGTGGAGCCGGTTCGCAAGTTCGCCGCCCACAAGGGGCGGCGCTACAGTGCTCATTCGTACGGCATGACAACGCTCCGCCACACGCTGAACACGTGCCAATGCGAAACCTTTTTGTAGACACGTCCTTTGTCCCGGTAAGTGGAGTACACGTCAAGCGATCACGCGACACGACCGTATGTCGTTCGACGACCGAGTTCTGATTCAGGGACGCGGGCCAACGAGCCGCGTTTCACAATCCTTCACATCAATATAGAACCATCGTTCATATCAATATAGAATCCCTGCGATGAGCCCACTGCTCGCGGCGATCGGCTGCTTTGCCCTCTACATCTTCGGCTACCGCGTGTATGCCCGGTTCCTGGCCGGGCGCATCTTCAAGTTGGACCCGCTGAGAGTCACGCCGGCGCATGCCCTTCGGGACGAGGTCGACTACGTCCCGACCAACCGGTTCGTGCTTTTCGGCCACCACTACGCGTCGATCACCGGGCTGGCTCCGATGCTGGGCCCCGCCGTGGCGGTCATCTGGGGCTGGGTGCCGGCCATGCTGTGGGTGGTGCTGGGGGCCGTGCTGGTCGGTTGTGTTCACGACTTCGGCGCTCTGGTGGTATCGATGCGGGCTCAAGGGCTTTCCATCGGCAAGGTGGCTGACGGTGTCATCAGCCCGCGCGCCAAGTCGCTCTTTCTGGCCATCATCTTTTTCGGCGTAGCCCTGGCCATGGGCGTTTTCGTCTTCGTTATCGCCACACTCTTCACCATCGGCGACGACTTCGATCCCAACAATCTGGCAGCCGCCAAGCAATCCTTCCCCTCGGCGGTGCTGCCCTCGGGCGCCTTGATGATCATGGCTGTGATCATCGGGCACCTGCTCTACAAGCGCAACTTCCCGCTCGGTCGAACGACTGTCGTGGGATTCATCCTGATGCTTTTCTTCGTCTGGCTGGGCGCCCAATACCCGACGCTGGGCTTGGACCCGCGACAGTGGCCGTCGCAATCGTCGTGGACCTGGCTACTCCTGGCTTACGCCTACCTGGCATCGGTGCTGCCGGTGTGGAGTCTGTTGCAGGCCCGTGACTTCCTCAATTCACTCTTGCTGTACCTGGGACTACTGGCGGCCTACGCCGGCTTTTTCGTCCTGGCCCCGGTGTTTCACGCGCCCATGCTCAATGCCAACCCCGAAGGGGCCCCCTCGTTGTTCCCCTTTGTCTTCATCATCATCGCCTGCGGGGCAGCCAGCGGTTTCCACGGGCTGGTCTCCTCCGGCACGACAGCCAAGCAGATCGACAAGGAGACGGACTCACGCTTCATCGCCTACGGCGGCATGATCGGCGAATCGCTGCTGGGATTGCTGGCGGTGTTGGCCTGCACCGCCGGATTCAGAAGCGACGCGGCATGGAACTCCGCATACAAAGACTGGGCCACCATCCA
>JAZGDL010000082.1:0-4586 GCA_036477795.1 Phycisphaerae bacterium | reverse complement strand
AGGCCAGCAACGCTGGGGCGCCATCCCGGTCCTGGATATCGGCGGCATGGACCCTGGCACCGACCAGCAACCCACCGGTATCGGTGATGATGTGGCGCTTGCGCCCCTTGACCAACTTGGCCGCATCGAAGCCCCGGTTCAATTGCTGCGAAATTGGTCTCGGTGTCCGTGTTTTCACACAGCCTGGACCGCAAGCCGACATTAGCAACCTTGCTGGGGCGCATCGTCCAACTTCGGTAACCTTTGCCGCTAGCGAGAGCAAAAAAATGCGCGACGTCGCCGAATGGCTGGATGCTCTGGAGCTTGCCCAGTACACGGAAACGTTCGTCGAGAACGGCGTTTTTTCAGCCAGACACTAGGACCAAAATCAGTCTAGCCGCGAAACTGAATGGTATTGGGCAAATACATGACGATGTCTGGAACCAGCGCGATGAGCACCGCGAAGCCCGCCATGATAATGAAGAAGGGCAAAGTCGCGATGGCGATGCGACCAATCTTCTCGCCCGTCATGCCCTGAATGACGAACAGGTTGAACCCGACCGGCGGCGTTATCACCGACATTTCAACCACGATCACCAGGAACACGCCAAACCAGATCACATCGAACCCCGCGTCGACCACCAGCGGCAGCGTAATCGGCAGGGTCATCACGATGCTGGACAGACCTTCGAGCACGCAGCCGAGCAACCCATAGAAGACCAGGAGCACGAGGATCAAGCCGATGGGCGACAGGTCGAGGGTGGCGATTTCGCTGGCGATGAACCGCGGCACGCCCAGGAAATCCATGGACACCGACAGGAACACGGCACCAATAACGATCAGCCCGATCATGCTGGTCGTGCGCACCGCGCCCAGGCATGCCTTCTTGACGGTCGCGAAGGTCAGGGTTTTCTGAAAGCCGCTGACAATAACCGCGCCGAGCACTCCTACGCTTGCCGCTTCTGACGGACTGGCATAACCGCCATACATCGCGCCCAGCACGAGTACTATGAGAAAAAACGGCGGTCCTAGATTGGCCAACCCGGCTATACGCTGGTGCCACGTTACCTCCGAACGTTCCCGCGGCACCAGCGATGGAGAGATCGCCGTGCGCACACTGAGGAAAATCATGTAGCTGACCGCCAGCATGAGTCCCGGCACGATGCCGGCGATGAACAGCTTGAGGATCGAAGTCTCGGCGAGCACACCGTAGATAATGAGGATGATGCTCGGCGGGATGAGAAAACCCAGCGTTCCGGCCCCGGCCAGCGAGCCCATGGCGAGATCCTTATCGTAACCCCGGCGAAACAACTCACTAAGAGTGATGCGCCCGACGGTAGCCGTGGTCACGGCCGACGACCCGGAGATCGCCGCAAAAATGGTGCAGCCCAGCACATTGACGTGCAGCAGCCGCCCCGGCAGTCGATTGGTCCACGGCGCCAACCCGGCGAACAGATTGTCGGACAGTCGCGAGTGAAACAGGATCTCCGCCATCAGAATGAACATCGGTAATGCGATCAGCACGGGCGTCGTCGACACGTTCCAGGTGATCTGTGCCAGCAGCCTCTCCACCGGCACGCTGCTGAACAGCGCCAGGGCGGTGATACCGACCGCGTAGAGCGCGAGAGCGACCCACACGCCCAGGCCCAAGGTGAGAATCAGCAACCCCAGGATGGTGATTAAGACGACGGCGCTCATCAATCGACCCGGTAGCTTGCCTGGCCGCTCGTGTCTTCCGGTGGCTGGCCCGTGAACAACCGCACCAGCCGGGCGATCAGTTGAAGCAGAAGCACGATGGCGCCCACGGCGACGCCGCCCTGGGGAACGACCAGTGGCGTTGCCACGATGGTCGGTGACTTGCTGCCGGCGATCAGCGACCTCAAGGCCAGTTCGGTCATGGCGTAGGCCAACAGCGCGGCAAGCGCCACCGCGATCAGTGTGCAAAGGATGTCGATGGCGTAGGCGGCGCGTGGCGGGACGCTCGTCGATAAGAGCGAGACCCGGACGTGCCCCCCGGTGCGCAGCGTGTACGCGGCGCCGCAGAAAATGACGATCGCCGTGAAGTAGGTGCTGTACTCCCAGGCGAAATCCAGACTGAGATTGAGCGCGACTCGCATGATGATCTCGGCGAGGATCAACGCCGCGATTCCGATCAGCATGACCACGGCAACACCGCCCGCGATCTTCGAGACGCCGTCCACAACAGACAAGAACCGGGAGATCATGGTGTTACGCCAGTCCGTGCACAATACGATCGCCTGGCCCAGAAACCTCGTCGTCTCCAGGGAACTCACGGAGATAGAGAGATTTGGCGAATCCTGGGGCCACGGTTTGCGCTACGCAGAATAACGGTTCCATCGACGGGGTAGCGCACAAATCGAGCCGGACATCGCCACCTCCGGGGAGGCTCCCTATCGTGGGTCTGGGCGATCCTTGCTAGCGGCCGACCTCGGCCAGGAATGCTTTGACGACCGCCTCTGCTTTCGGTCCCATGGCCCCGATCTGACGCTTCATCATAGCCTTGGTGAGATCCTGCATTCGCTTGATCATTTGCGGCCCCACCGCGCCCTTAACCACGCCGTTGTCGGTCAGGATCTTGGACTTGTCCGTGTCCTCGCGCCGGCTAACTTCCCAGAACTCGGCTTCGAGGCGCCCGGCCACGTCGATGATCGCCTTACGGTGCCCTTCTTTCAGCTTGTTCCAAGCGTCGAGGTTGACGGTAACCATGTTCGAACCCCAAACGTGGTTCGTCGGATACATGTACTTCAGGAACTCCCAGAAGCTGGCGTTGGCGCCTAGGCTGGCGGCCGTGGTAACAGCGTCGATCGCCCCAGAGGCAAGCGCCGGCACCGTCTCACCCCAGGGCAGCTGGACCGCGGTCATCCCGACAAGTTTGAATATCTCCGTGCTGGTCCGATCGGTCGTCCGGACCTTGATGCCCTTGAGATCCTCGAGCTTGCTCACTGGAACCTTGGTGTAAATGTATTGGATCGGCCACGGCACGACGTAGAGAACCTTTTGGTTAAACTTCGCGGCCACCTCGTCGAGTACCGGACGATAATGCTTGTGGAGGATCTTCAACTCATCAATGTCTTTGACGAGATAGGGCAATCCCTCGATCCCGACGATCGGCGCTTCTCCCACCTGTTGATTGATCAGCATTTCTCCGATCGGCACCAGACCATCGCGCACCACCTTGATCATTTCCGGACCCTTGAAGCCCATCGATCCGCCCGAGTGAACGTTGATCTTGACCTCCCCGTTGGTCGCCTTCTCCACCTCCTGGGCAAAGATCTTGACGTTGACCACGTGGAAGTTCTTTTCCGGCCAGGCAATCGGTAGATCCCAGGTCTCGGCTGCCTTGGCCGGACCGGGGACACCGAGCAAAGTGCCGGTTGCCAGCGTCACAATCCCCAGGGCGGCGACGACTCGCTTGGTCAGATTGATTGACATGATTCCTATCCTCCCGTTTCGCGATTTTCAAAAGTGATTGGTCGCGTTAAACGTACGAGCCAAGCGGCAAGCCGAAACAGAAGTGGCCTGAGACAAATCGATCTTGCCGCTGGCGCGGAAATCTGGGCACGCCACGCGATCAATCGGTTTTCAGGACAAGCTTACATGAACTGTCGTGTCACAACAATTGGATATCTGGACGCGTCGGAGGTCGCGGCGTCGGCAGCGGATTCGACGACATGTAGTAGGGCGACAGAATTAACGCTTTGCGCGAATTCGTTAGCGAGTGGGAATCGCCCGACCGCCCCGGCCGGCCCAATCTGACTTCGCTGCCGCCCGAAGGATCATCGGCTTTGCTACCAAGGCAGAGTCGGCATCAAGAAGGGATGCACCGATTCATAGGCCCGACTGGCACTAAGAACCAAGTCGTCCCGATACTTCGCTGCGACGATCTGAAGCGCGACCGGCAGGCCCTCCGAAGTTACGCCGCAAGGCACGCTCGCAGCCGGCTGCTGGGTCAAGTTGAAGGGATAGGTGAACGGGGTCCAGTCCAACCATCGCGACATGCCGCGACCCGCCGGGACTTCGGCGTCGACCCCAAACGCGACCAGGGGCAACTGCGGCGTCATGAGCAAGTCGTACTTGGTCATGAACAGGTTCATGTAGCGTCCCAGCGCCTCGCGTTCCGCCTCGGCAACGAACCAGTCGCGCGGCGTGTACGTCTTGCCGATCTCCATCACTTCCCGAAGACCGGCATCGAGCAGCGCCCGCTGTTCGGCCGTCAAGCCCTCGCCGACCGCGCCCAAGCGACCGAAGAAATGCACTCTGAACATCTCCTCAGGAGTATCGAAGTCCGGATCGACGTCCTCGATGACGGCACCAAGGGACTCGAAGACCCTGACCGCCTTATCGACCAGCTCAGCGACCTCGGCATCCACTTCCGCATAGCCCAGTGTGCGGCTATAGGCGACGCGCAGGCCATGGACGCCGCTCTCCAGCCCGACCCGGTAATCCCGGGGCTGGTGGGGCATCGCGAACCAGTCTCGCTGTTCGGGGTCGGGCAGGGCGATCACGGTCAACATGAGGGCCGAATCGCTCACCGTGCGCGTTAGGGGTCCGACATGGGCGAGCGTGCCCACCGGGACTGGGGGGTA
>JAZGDL010000081.1:0-2577 GCA_036477795.1 Phycisphaerae bacterium | reverse complement strand
GGAAATGGGACAAACGTCCATCCTCGCGACTGATATCTGCTGTGGATTCGTTCCAAACGCTGCGCACACGATCAACCACTGCCGTTCCCCGGCGATGCCATCGCCGGCTTTACACAGATCGGGTACGGTACGCTCATGCCGCGAACGCTTGGGTATCACTACGTCAAATCCGGCTACGGTTTGTGGTTGCCGGGCGATGATCGTGGATCGTGGTCCCAGGCGTGGGACGAACAGATCGGTTTTACCGAGCCGCACACGTTGAATTCGGGCGATCCGGTACGTCAGCGCATGGCCCAAGAGCGAATGAAACACGAACCGGTCCGACTCGATGCCGCGATGATCGATGCAGTTGTTGGCGCGATCGACCGATGCGCGTTTTCATCCCCATGGCGGATCGCCGCGGCAAGCATCGAGTCGACGCACATGCACTTGCTTATCACCTACAGCGGCCTTGATATCAAACGCACCGTCAAATGGCTCGCGCAACAGACAACCAAGGCTGTGCATCGTCATACCAATCACGTCGGCCCGGTTTGGTGCGAGGGATATTGGTGCAGTTACATGTTCGATACAGCCTACTGGACGAATCTGGTTCAATACATCCAGAGGCACAATCTGCGTCACCGCGAATCCGCCCAACCGTATTCATTCCTCGCCCTGTAAAGCCGGCGATGGCATCGCCGGTTTCTCATCCACCGGCAAACTCATACAGTGCCCGTCTGCCGAAACCACGCGCACAGCGTTCGCCTTATCCGCTCAGCACGGCATTGACCCTGCTATTATACTGAACCGTTCAATCACCTGGTAGCCACTCATGCTCCATCGCATCCTTGTGAATCTTCTGCTGATACTGCTTCTCGGTGGTTGCACCTCGGTGACTCACCACGGTGATGCCACGATTCACGACCTGCCCGACTTCCCATTCCTTGTTGCCGACAGCCTTTATCTACCTCAGTTTTCTCTCAGCAACCAAGCCACTCATACATGGAAAGTACGAAACCTGCCGCTGCCCGTTTTCCCCAGCGAGGTTGTTGTTGAAGCAGATTACGCCGATGTGCCGTCACAAGCACCTTGGCAAGATGCCGTAATCCTTGTGGAGATTCGCAGCATTGACGGTGATGTCCTCATGCACCAGCGCATCGAGTTCGCAACTTGGAAAGGCGGAGGCTCCTATGTCGACGGCCGTTCGGAGGTCTCTTTCCCTTTTCGCGACCTGCCCTCCCCAACTCTGACGAACTACGATGTCCTAGTAACGGTCGAGAGACCTTCGCCCCGGACTGATGACCACGCTTGGCTGCATGGCTTGACAAAGATTGGCGGATAGGTTGACTAACCAACGGATTGCTCTGTCACCACGACGAGGATCGAGGAGCGGTGACCGAAGGGGACCGGGGCACGACTGTCTGATCAAGGCCCAAGATCTGAACGTGCGACCGCGGCGGCGCCTGGTCTGCTGACCGCTACCATGTATTGCATTTGGGCGGCGGGGAGCGCAGCGCGCCCAAGATCGCGTCGCGCGTCCAGCGCCGTGGGTCGCCGACGTGCGGCCTCCGGGCCGCGACGTTGCACAGGAGGATGGCCAGCCGAGCCTCGGCGAGCTCGCAGCGCCGTTGGCGCCGACGAGCGAGCAGGTCGCCGCCGCCATGGCCCGACCGCCCAACACACCCCACGAGGACGAGCCCATCACGTCTCAGCTCGCTCGCCGTGCCTGACCTGACTTGTACCCGCCCTACCCGGCCTCGCTGGTCCCGGATCGGTTTCACGGCGTCGGCTGGGATTTCTTCGAGGACGACGACCAGTTCACGGCAGAAACGCACAATCGCCTCCGTATCCAACCACACTAGGGAAAACCCTAGCTAACAAGGTAAAACCCTCAGTCTTCGGTCCGCCACCGAGACATTTCGTCGTCGGGACGCCCCCAGCCAGACCATTGCGCTCGCCAACGACGGCGCCCCCCGGAGCCAGCGCCGCCGTTCCGGCTGCCCAAAGGACACAAAGTTGTCATCCGCCCGAGTCACGTTGCCTAAACGATCACGAAATGATCTTTTTATGAACACATTTAGATCATAGGTAGTGTACGTCGCTTCCCGCAAATGGCAAGCAATAATGTGACCCGGCCCTGATCACGTCGCGCGCGTCGCGTTCCTCGCTACCGTTGGCAGGGCGCCCAGAGGCGGCGCAGGGCGGTTGTGTGGATGTGACCGGGAAGTCATGGCAATTCCTTCTGTCCGCGAAGATGACTGGGATCGGCTGGCGCTTCAGGTGCCGGCGGCGCTGGTGAAACAGTTCCGCGAGCTTGCGCATACCGAGGAGCGTCAGCGCGGGGTGAAGCTGGCCGGCACCGCCGCGGTGGCGCTGTGGGTGGGGCTGCCCGGAACGGTCCGGGCGTCGTTGTTGGATTGGGCGTCGCGGGTGGAGCGCGATCCCAAATTGGCGGAATCACCGGAGGCGGCGGCGATGGTTTTCGCCACGATCCTTCGGTCACTCATCGAGCTTCGCGGCGCCGACGCGCCCGCGGAAGCCGACGCCGACCAACCCCAACCGCCCGAGGACACCGGCTGGTTCGTCGATCGAATC
>JAZGDL010000080.1:0-7401 GCA_036477795.1 Phycisphaerae bacterium | reverse complement strand
CTTCGTTGACGTAGACCTCCTTGGTGGCGTGGCCGTCGCGGCAGTCATGCACGTCGGCGTCGGTGAGCACGAAGCCCGCTTGGTGAACTTGGACAAGCCGTCCCAGATAGACGATGGGCCCGCCGGTGTCCAGCACCACTTGGTCATCCAGAAACTTATCGAAAGGGTTGCTCACGGGTTGGCCGATGCTCTCCTATGATGGCCGACGGTCGCCGGGGGCGGACCGGTTGATGCCTCTTTACGCGAGGTCTATAGTGAACTGGGGATGCAGGGCCTGGTCAATACCAGAAGGCCCTGCCGCGACGAAGGTGATCGATATGAAGCGACGATTTCGATCAGGCATCGTTGTGCTTTTCGCAGCGGTGTCAGTTGTGGTTTCGTCCAGCGTGTTCGCCGACCAGATCGATGATGAATACCTGCGTCGGGAACAGGCCCTGGGGGCCGACGACGTTGCCGGTCATTACAAGCTGGCTGAATGGTGCCGGGGACACAAGCGCTGGGACCTCGTTGCCCGGCAATGTCGCACGGTCATCCGGTTGGATCAGCGTCACCAAAGGGCCAAGACATTGCTTGAAATGGCCCGCGCCCACCTCAAGGTGGAGCATCGCTCCCAGGGCGGCGACAACCCCAAGCCCGGCAGCGCCGCCGGCAAGAGACCTCGCGTGTTGACCGATGCGGAGGTTCAGAAGATTCGACGGGCTGAGCTTGACCAGGACGGTCCGGAGCGCGCCCGTGTCAAAATCGATCGGCGAGTTGCGAAGGCTTTTCTGGAGGCGATGCAATCGAATGTTGATTTTCCGTATGACCGCCGAACGTTCAATCGCATGAGGCCGATTGAAAAGGCCATGGTAATACTGGAATACGGCGGTGACCGGCACGTCGAGGGGGTCACGGTGAACACCAACCCCAACCGCATGCGGGTGTTCAAGGATGAAGTGATGTCACTGGTGGCAGCCGGATGCGCGACGGCGGAGTGCCATGGCGGCAGCGGCCCCGGCACGTTTCACCTGTATGGCGGGCGATCCCTGCGCGATAACGTCGTGTACACCAATTTCCTCGTGCTGCATGAATACGAAAGAGATCACGAGCGGTTGATCAATCGCAAATCTCCCGAGCGCAGCCTGCTGCTCACCTACGGCCTGCCACCGACAGGCGGCAACGACAGCCTGAATCACCCGACCCCGATCGACGTGGTCTACCAGAAGGGCACCCAAGACCGCAACTATCAGACTGTTTTCGAGTGGCTTCAATCACTCGATCTGGAATATCCGGACTACGGCATCGATTTGAAGACCGCGCCCAAACCGTGATGGGGCTGTCGTTTTAGGCTGTAGCGCCACCCCTTGTGGGTGGCGCGGGTGTGCCACGGGCAGCTTGTCTGCCAGTGCTCGCCAAACGCAAAAACAGCGCCGACACGGGCGGACAAGCCGCCCGTGGCACCCGACGCACCCTCGCTCTGCGCCACCCACAAGGGGTGGCGCTACATTGGGGAGCCCCTCGGGCTAAATCGACAGACCCTGATGAGCATCGACACTTGGCAAGCGGGCAATCTTGTGGTTCAGTCACTCACTGCGGCGGCTCGTCGGTCGGCTGCGGCGCTTGCTCCGCGGCATCCCCGTTCTGCGAACCCTCTTGCGGCGCTGATTGGTCTTCGGGCTTCGCGCCGACTTCGGGGGTGGGCTGGGGCTCGGTGGAGGTATCCGGTACTTGGCCTGTCGAGGTGTCGGCCGCTGCGTCGAGATCAGGAATCTCCATAATCGTCGGTGCGGCAGCGGCTAATCGGGTGACCGAATGTTCGCCGTCGGGCGGCAGGTAAGTGTCGCGCATCTGTGCGGTCAGTTCGTCACACCAGGCTTTGGTGGCTTGCCGCGATGGGCCCTCGCGATGATTGGACCACCCGGTGCATAACTCGAGCCTGGCGAGCGCGGTGGCCCTTCCGGCCTCGGAACGTGAGCGCAGCGTGACGAACCACTCTTGTGAACGCTCTTCGAGTGTCAGCAGCAGGCTCCAGGCCGCTGCGAAGGCCTGCCGGCGGGCCAGGTGCCGGCAGCGCAGCAGTCGAGCGAAGAAGTCATAGCGCAACGCGTGATGGCCCGTAGGCTCCGAGGGCAACGGCAACAGCCGCAGGGACCGGTCAATCCGCTCCGCCTTTCCGTACAGAACGCCCTGCCAGAGTCTGGCCGCCGCAGCTACCTGCCGCCGATCGTCTTCCAGATACACGGAGAGCTTGAGGGCCGCTTTACGGTAGATTGTGCCCGCGTCCGGTTCGCTCGCCTGCGTTACGCAGGCGTGCAACGCTTCGGCGAAACTGGCCAGCAATTCAATGGATGACTCGAACCCGTCGGCGGCATCCTGATCATGTTCCAGTGGCGCCGTGAATCGCTCCAATTCGGCGCGCACCACTTCCAGTTCTTTGAGTCCCTGACGCGTCAGCTCCTTCACCAGTTCACGATCGTGCGGTGTGCCGATGTGCTGTAGCCGGCGCGACATCGGTGGCTCGCACTGCGATGCCAGCACCCAGTTGATTGCCGCCAGCCGCAGTTTAATTCTCTGTTTCGATTCTTCAGCAGTGCCGGCTGCTTCCATCAATTGTTGGGCGCGATCCGCCAGCCACATGGTGTAAGCCTGTTCGTCGGCGACCTCGGCGGGGAAGATGCCGGTACTGAGGTGGATGGTGGGCGGGTGCGGGCTTTCATCGGCGCCCGGGGCCGCCGGTGTCCATGAAGCAGCCACAATGACAGACAGAAGAAAACCGCAAACGGTTTGAAAACCACTGTTTCGGCGACCGCGCGAGATGACTTTTCGGCGGGCGCGCGGGATGAATCCCGCGGCTCGGACGATTATGGAACGACTTGTCGAAACCGTGAGCCGGCGTGGCTCCATGGGTATCTCCCGAACTGCGTGATCCGGCGGTTTGATGCTACGGTGGCGTCTGCCAAACGGCAAGCCACTTCGGGGGGTTGAGTGCAATTGTCCGCCCGGGGCGAAGAGGGGCCCCCGCGAGGGCACGCGCAGATTGACCGCCTCGATTTGGACTCATACACTAACTTGCATGCACCACACCGGCCTGCCGGGACGTGGTCGGACATTGAAATGCTGTTCCCCTGCCCTGCCCTATGACAGAGTCGCCGCACACAACGACCTCCCCGCCGCCCAACAGCCCAACGCCACCAGCCCCGGGCAAACCTGCCCTGGTCGGTGTCGGACGATTGGCGGGTGGGGCGGTGCTGACGGCGTGGATCCTGTCCGTTCTTTACCACGCCGTGGTGTTCCTGGGCATGTACGCGATTCCCTGGCTCGCGGAGTTGGCGTGGAGCCCCGCCGAAGGGCCTGCTCCGGTGGCTGAACTGGTCAGCCCCGTCCAACAAACCAGCGCCAGCATCAGCCCCTGGCCCGACGCGGAACCGGCAAAGCAGGTCACCGAACTGGAACGGCTCCAATTCGAGCCGGACCGGTTTCAGCCGATGGAGACCCTGTCACCGAAACGCGTCGATCAATTGGAGATACTCGGTATCGGCACGGCTGGAGGTGATGCTGAAACGGGTGATTTCAGCATACCGTTCCGCGGAGGGGGGCCGGATTTCTTCGGATTGGGCAGCCAGGCCCGCGGCGCCAGAAGAATCGTTTACGTCGTGGATCGGTCGGGATCGATGCTGACCACGTTCGCCGGAGTGGTGCGGGAGCTCAAGGAATCAATCGGCGGCCTGCGCCGTTCGCAACGTTTTCATGTGATCTTCTTCAATTCAGGCCAGCCGCTGGAGAAGCCGCCGCGCCGGCTGGTCAGCGCCGTCCGGTCCCACAAGCGGGCCGCCTATCAGTTCTTCAGCACCATTACGCCCGCGGGCAACACCGACCCCAGACCGGCCCTTCGCCGGGCGTTTGCCGTCGAGCCCGATTTGATCTACTTTCTGACGGACGGCGAGTTCCAAGAGCATGCCCGCAGTACGCTCACCATGCTCGACAGGATGAATCGCCATAAGAAGGTGCGCATCTTCACCATCGCGTACGTCAACCAGCATGGCGCTGCGGTGCTGGAACGCATCGCCCGTGAACACAACGGCGAGTATCGTTTTGTCTCCGAAGACGAGATTTTCTGACCTGCCGGCCGCCTCGGTGGCATGGGTATGCCTTGCTCTTTCCGTGGCGTGTCCGCTGCCCGCCGACGAGATCGTGCACGGCGCAGTCTCGCTCCAGCGCATCCGCATCGTCGATCTCGAAGGCGGCAGAATCGTGTATCGTGCCCCGGCAGGGGAGCTTCGTTACGTTTCCATCACCGAGGTTGACCATCTGTACGTCGATTCGGTTTCAGCGCTGCGCGATCTGAACCAGGCCGAGTCGCGGCTGGCGAGCGGTGATTACCTGCACGCGGTGGGGCACTACGAGCGTGCGCTTCGAGTGGCCTCGGATTTCTGGGAGCGACTGGTGCGGGCCCGCCTCATTCAAGCGTGTGACGGCGCGGACCGCATCGACATGCTGGTGCGGCAATTCGTGTTGCTGGTTCGCGACGAAACGGCGGGCCCCATGCTGGCGGCCCAGTTGCTGCCGGTTGCGGCGCCGTCACCGCAGGCCCGGCGAGTGGAGCAGGCGCTGCGGGCCATCAACGACGTCATCAACGAGGTGCCGTCACAAAGTGCCCGCATCGTCCTGGAAATGCTTCGATTTCACATTGCCCGTCGCGGCCAGGCGAATAACCCGCTGGAACTGGCCCGCCAATTGGTGCCTCAGCCGATTCCGGCGACGGTGGCTACGCGAGGTGTGTTTCGAGTCAAGTGCCAGGCGCTGCGCATGCTGCTGGAGGCCGGCGAGGCCGGCCAAGTGTTGCGGCGGATCAACGAGGACTTGGCTGACGTCCCCGCGACGGTGCTGCCGGAGCTGCTACTGGTTAAGGCGGAAGCGTTGCTGCAGTCGGCGGCGGATGACGCGACTGCGACGCGGGCCGGTTGGGCGGCCATGCGCGTCGTGATCCACTATCCCGATGACGTACTTGTGCCCGATGCTCTGCTGCTTGCGGCGGGCGTACAGGAGCGGGCCGGCCGCGTGCCCACGGCGTTGCGACTATTGGATGAATGCGTTAATCACGAACGTGCCACACCCGCGGCGGCCAAGACGGCGACGGACCGCGCGGAACGGTTGAGATCTGCGGGATGAGAATCAGAGGCGTTTTGCCGGTAAGCCCGGACGTGGTTTCCGGACATTAAGAGGAGAGGGCCGGTGGTTCCCAAAGCTGTGTTGGTTGGCGTTGTGCTGTGGGCGTGGTTGGCAGCGGGCCCGGTGCTGGCCCAGGATGTTGATGCGGACGGCGGATCGGTCATGCGCGTCTTCGATCATTTTCTGGTCAAGGGCGGCGCGATTACCTGGTTTGTGCTGGTCCCGCTTTCGGTGGCTACCGTGGCTTTGACCATTGAGTATTGCATGTCGATCCGCCGGGAGACGTTTGTGCCGCACGCCGCGTATCAGCAGATATCCGAGCAACTGCAAAAGCGCGAGTACGCCGGAGCCATCGAGTTCACCGCGCAGGAGCCCAGCATGCTTTGCGGCGTCGTCAATACCGGTTTGATGGAATCGCAGAACGGTTATGAGGCGATGGAACGGGCGGTCGAGGAGAGTCTGGAGGATCGATCGGCGCGCATGATGCACAAGATCGAATACCTCAATGTGATCGGGAACATCAGCCCGATGATAGGACTGTTCGGAACGGTCTACGGGATGATCCGGCTGTTTGCATCGATCCGCGCCGCCGGAGGCATGCCCGAGCCGGCCCGCATCGCCGATGATATTTCCATCGCCCTGGTGACCACTTTTTGGGGATTGCTGGTGGCCATCCCGGCCCTGAGCGTTTTCGCCCTGTTTCGCAACCGCATCGATCTGCTGACCGCGGAGTGTGCCTTGGCGACCGATCGATTGCTCTCGCCGTTCAAGCCGGGAGCGAGCACTAACCCGCCGCAGGACAAGAGCTGAAACCCGGGAGCCGTCCATGCGCACTTGGATGAAACACCGTGCCAAGCCGTCTTTGGCCTTCAACATGGCGCCGATGATCGACGTCGTCTTCCTGCTCATCATCTTCTTCGTGCTGGTGAGCACCTTCGTATCGGCTGAGCTCATCCCCATGGAGCTGCCCGCCCCGGACAACAGCCAGGCGTTGAACAAGAAGCTCACCGACCGCGTGATCATCAATATACAACGTGCCGATCCGGGCGATCCCCAGGCCGATGCGGTTGTCTACAGCATAGGCCCGAACCGCCCGGAACCACTTGACTCCATCGCCGAACGGCTGGCGTGGCACAAGCGGGCCGTTCCTGACGTCAAAGTGATCATCCGGGCCGATCGTCGCGTGCACTATGGTGACGTGCGGGAAGTCATGGAAATCGTGGCTGAGACCGGCATCGAAATGATGAACATCGTGGCATACATGGGCGAAACAGGGATCGAGCCGTGACGTCGCAGGTGGCCCAGCCCAGAGGTCGTCCGGCGGTTGTTCACTTTCGGCCTCGACGAAAACGCGCTCCGCGCGAGCTGACCGCGCTGACCTTGAACCTGGCACCGATGGTCGACGTGGTTTTTCTGCTGTTGATCTTTTTCATCACAACAACGACCTTCAGGCGGGCGGAAGGGCTGTTGTCGGCGCAGCTACCGCGGCAGGGTTCGCCGGCTGACGAAGTGGCCCTGCCGATTTCGCCCATTTTTGTACGCCTGGTGGAAACGGGACCGGGCCCCACGGATTATTCCATCACCGTCGAGAATTTCATCGATCAGCCGACGACCTTCAATGAGTTGGCTACGTTCCTGAAAAAGGTGCAGGAGAGTCCGGGGTTCGATGAGCAGACGCCGGTGGTCATCAAGGCCGGCATCGACGTGAAATGGGATCATATAGTGGGGTGCTGGAACGCAGCGGTGCGCGCGGGGTCCAGGCACGTGTCCTTCGGACTGGAATAACGTTTCGCCGGCCCATGAACGGGATGAAACACATCACCTTTGCAGCCTGTATATGGTTCGGTGTCCAAGCCGCGGCTGAGTCATACCCGGAGGGAACGCGGTTTGACACCACCGAGTTCTACGCCGGCCTCAAGAAGCGCGGCCTGACCGATCTGCTTGCGTTGCACCTGCGTGAGCATCCGCCGAAGGACGAGTTCGCCGCCTTGATGCTCACCCGCGACGTCAAGTTGGCTGAGCACGCCGACCCGTCGCTGAGCCGGACGCGGCGGGCCCAGGCCATCGCCGAAGCCAACCGCATCCTGGAATCGATGATCAAGAAGCGGCCGCACGACAAGAGATCGCGGAAATGGGAACTCGATCTGGCCCGGTCGCTGCTCTACGTCGAGGCCGACCGATTTACATCGAACATTCTGTTTCGCGGCGGAACATCAGCGGATTATGACGCGTTGCGGCCTCTGATGGATCGCG
>JAZGDL010000008.1:0-2410 GCA_036477795.1 Phycisphaerae bacterium | reverse complement strand
GGACCAACGCCATGAGCATACTGTTCATCACCCACGATCTTGGAGTGGTGGCCCAGATTGCGGACCGGGTCTGTGTGATGTACGCGGGCAGGATGGTGGAAGAGGCGGCGGTGGGCGAGCTGTTTGACAGACCCTTGCATCCCTACACGCGGGGTTTGCTGCGGAGTCTGCCGCGGATGGGGACCAAGCGGGACCGGCTGCAGGTGATTCCGGGGAATGTGCCGAATCCGCTGCGTTTTCCCGATGGCTGCCGATTTCATCCGCGATGCGATCTGACGCGGCGCCGGGCTGAGGACGGGGAGCGACAAAGACACGCGCTACATGGACCGGGTGACGCGGTGGAGGTGCTGGCCCGTTGCGTCGAGCCAGGCGACCAACCTGGTGGAGCGCCCGGTCTTCGCGAAGTGCGCCCAGGGCATTGGGTGGCCTGCTGGGAAGTCGAGGGATACGACGCCTCACCGGGAAGGAGCGAAGAGTCTTGACTAATTCGCCCGCCGACAAGTCGAAATCCGCCTCACTGGATGGGTCGCCGCTGGTCAGAGTGCGTGAGCTGAAGACTTATTTTCCGGTTCACGGTGGGGTGTTCTCGCGGACCGTGCGGCATGTCAAGGCCGTCGACGGCGTGAGCTTCGATCTGGACCGGGGGCGGACCCTGGGGCTGGTGGGGGAGAGCGGCTGCGGCAAGACCACGCTGGGGCGGACTATACTGCGGTTGATCCGGGCCACCTCCGGCGGCGTGCTGTTCGACGGTGTGGATCTGCTGGCCCTGGATCGCAAGCGGATGCGTGCCATGCGGAGGCACTTGCAAATCGTCTTTCAGGATCCCGTGGGCAGTCTGAATCCGCGGATGACCATCGGGGCCATCGTGGGTGAACCGTTGCAGGTGCATCGGATTGTGCGGGGGCGGGCGCTGCGAGACCGGGTGGCTGGTTTGCTGGAACAGGTGGGGCTAAGCGCTTCGGACATGTCGCGCTATCCCCATGAATTCTCCGGCGGTCAGCGGCAGCGCGTGGGGATCGCCCGGGCCATCGCCCTGGAACCGAGATTCATCGTCTGCGACGAACCGGTGAGCGCCCTGGACGTTTCGATTCAATCTCAGATTCTGAACCTGTTGGCCGATCTACAGGCCCGGTACCAGATTTGCTATCTGTTTGTCGCCCACAATCTGGCGGTGGTGCGTCATCTGAGCGATGACGTGGCCGTGATGTACCTCGGGCGGATCGTGGAGATCGGCCCGGCTGAGGAAATCTACAAGCAGCCGCGGCATCCCTACACACAGGCATTGCTGGCGTCAGCCCCGGACCCGGATCCCGGGCGAAGGAAGCACCGGATCAGCTTGAGCGGTGAGGTTCCCAGCCCCATCGATCCACCGTCCGGCTGTGCTTTCCATCCCCGTTGCCCGTTCGCGACCGACGAGTGCCGCCGTGCGGAACCCGTTCTGGAAAAAAAGCCGGGTTTGGAAACGGGGCATTCCGTCGCGTGCCACTACGCGGATCAGGTGTTGTCCTTTACCGACGCGACCGCCGACTCGAAGCGGTGATGGGTTGCGGTGACCGGTGCGAGAAAGGATTCTCGCACCAGCGGCGGTGACGGGTGCGAGAAGGGATTCTCGCACCAGCGATTGGTGCTGTGCCGACGATTGGTGCTGTGCCGAGAATCCTTTCTCGGCACTCGCCCGTCACTTCGGCGGCGGCAGGCCCAGTCGTTGCATCACCGCCTGCAGGTCCGCCCAGGCCTTGGCCTTCTCCCGCGGGCTTCGCAGAAGGTAGGCAGGGTGATAGGTGGGCATCAACGGGATGGGTTGGTCCCCACCGGGCACGCCCGAAATATGGAAATCGTGGAACCGGCCGCGAAGCCGCCCGATGGAGTCGGTGGTGTTCAACAGCGTCCGCACAGCCGGCGCTCCCAGAGCCACAATCACCTCGGGCTCGACGATGGAGATCTGCTCGAACAGGTATCCGCTGCAGGCAGCCACCTCATCGGCAGCCGGGTCGCGATTGTCCGGCGGGCGGCATTTGAGCACGTTGCCGATGTAGACTTCTTCCCGCTTCAATCCCATGGCGGCGATCATCCTGGTCAGCAGATCACCCGCCCGGCCGACGAAGGGAATGCCCTGCTGATCCTCGTGGAACCCCGGCGCCTCACCGATGAACATCAGCCGGGCAACGGCGCTACCCGTGCCGAATACGGTGTTGGTTCGCGTCTGGCACAGCGTGCACTTGCGACACCCGCTGACGTGCTCGGAATCGAGCACGGCCAGTGCCTGTTCCTTGTCGCGCACATTCTGAACCCCAGGCCCCGACGAACCGCTCGACTCAGGCAGCACCACCGGTACCTCGCGCACGCCCAGCAATCGATCGGACTCCAACTGCTGAGCCAGCGCCCGGCGTATCGTCGTCTTGTCAACGCT
>JAZGDL010000079.1:0-15535 GCA_036477795.1 Phycisphaerae bacterium | reverse complement strand
GCTCCCTGACGGTCGCGGTTTGGTTTGGTTGCGCCCGCTCCCTGACGGTCGCGGTTCGGTTTGGTTGCGCCCGCTCCCTGACGGTCGCGGCTCGGTTTGGTTGCGCTCGCTCCCTGACGGTCGCGGTTTGGTTTGGTTGCGCCCGCTCCCTGACGGTCGCGGTTTGGTTTGGTTGCGCCCGCTCCCTGACGGTCGCGGCTCGGTTTGGTTGCGCTCGGTTTGGTGCGATGTTCCCGGATCGCTACGCAGCGACGACACGCCGAACGGCAAGTAGGCGTGCTCGGCGAACAGGGCGATCTCGGCGTCAAAGGATCGGCTTTCGGCGCCCGGCCAGATGAAGAACACCAGGGCGATCGAGGCGGCGGCTGCCAGGGCGCCGAGCTTGAACAGAGGCAGGCGTCTCGTCCGTCCCCCACCCCTGGAGGGGATGGAGTACCCGGCGCCACCCACAAGGGGTGGCGCTACATGCGGAGCGCCCGCGTCTGCGAGTCCGTCCGCCACACCTTGAGGGGATGGGATGTCCGTGCGTTCGTCCGCCACACCTGGAGGGGTATCCGCGCCACTACGCCCGGCGGGGATGGGATACTCGCGTCTGTCCGGACCCACGGCCCGCAGGCCGTGGGCTTTTGCTAGCTCTGTACGGATGAAGTCGAGTCGCTTCTGACATCGTGGGCAGGTGGCGACGTGCTCAGCGTGTTGGGCGAGTTCCTGCCCCTCGGTTTGGTGGTACCACAGGATCGACAAGGGCGGACAGTCACGTCCAATGTCGATCGCTGCTTCCGCCTCGGCCCACTTGCGTAAGAGTTCGTCTAGGTTCGGTTCGGGCATGGGTTCGATCCGAAAAGAATTATTAGGGACTCCAACAAAACCGAGCCGCGCCCGTCAGGAAGCGGGAAAATCGTCAGACATCGCCCGCTCCCTTACGGTCGCGTCTCGGAATGAGCTTACCGACCGCCGAAACCTTCGACGTTCGACGTTCGACGTTCGACGTTCAACCTTCGACCTTTTTCCCCCTTACGACTGCTGAGCGGGGTGGGAATTAACTAGAAAATCGATTTTTTCTTCAGGCAACGGGCCAGTTGCTCGCGGGCGCGTTTCAGGCGGGCGGTTACCGCAGGCGCAGAAATGTTCAAACCGAGCAGCTCGGATGCGGCCCGCTGGGTGAGGCCGGCGACGTGGTGGTAGATCACCAGGGCCCGGTCCTGCGGGTCCAGGGTGTTCAGGCAGTCGTGGACGGCGCGGGTGGTTTCGTTGTGGGCGGACCCCGCGCTGGCGCTTGGGGCTCGGATTGTGTCGCTACGCTCGGGGATTGTGTCGCTACGCGCGGGATCATGGGCGGAATCCGGAGCGGTATCCCGGGAGAGGGATCGGTGGCGTTGTTTTTTTGCGTCGTGGCATTGGTTCTGGGCTGTCTTTTGGAGGAGCGGGATGAAACCGCTTCGGGCCGCCGGCTTCCGTACTATCAGTCTGATGAACGACGACTCAGCGACCTCGTCGGCTAACTCGGCGTCGCAGCCCTTTAAGCGGCAGAACTCGACCAACGGCTGCCGCAACGCCCGGTAGAGCCGATCCAAGGCCTCCCGCGCGGCGGGGTTGCCGCCGGCGCAAAACGTCTCCCATAGTTGGTTGGCGTCATATGGAGACAGACCGGCGGCTGGGCCGGCGCCGGGCCTGTCGCTGTCGTCTGGTGTGGACATGCGGCTCGCCGTTCCTTGGCCCTACGTGGGCCAATTCAGGATACTAGCAAAGCTACGCTGAAATACGAAGCGAACGTTCCCGGTGGGTGTAAGGGAGGGAGGCACGAAGGCACGGAGGCACGAAGGGGAATCCCCAATCGTCAATCCCCAATCGTCAATCGTCAGTCTCCAATCCGCAATCCGCAATCCGCAATTCGGAAGTTGGCGGTAAACTAGTAAATGAGCTGAACCGGTTGGTAGACGAAGTAGCTGTTCTCGTCCTCGGATCCGGTCAGCGCCGTTGGATCGATAACATGGGCCGGCTGAATGCGCACCTCCCTCGAGGCGGGAGGACCGGTAAGATTGACGTTGACGATACGGATTCCGGCGAATCCGACGATGGTAAACACGGCATTGTTGCCGGGGCCCTCGACATTGTCGAAAAGCAGGACGACCCGCGCCTGCCCTATGATCGACTCCAAGTCATCCTTGAAGCCGGCACTAATGCCGGTGTCGCCGTTGAGATCCACCGTTCCGTCCACGCCAAGCTTCAGCTCTCCACCTAGATAGGCGAAGTCGCTCGCGTTAACACCTTCGCGGATTTGTCGCGCCACGTCCGCGGTACTGTTGCTGTCTGAGCCAATATCCACGGTGCCGAAGTTTCCCGGCGACAATTGCCCTGCTCCACCGCCGGGATAGATGTTCAACTCGGCGAGTCCATCGCCGAACGGCACGACCGTTTTGGTATCATTATCATAGCCATAGTTGTCGCCGACGGTCTGTGTTCCGTCCAGCAGTGCCTCCCACGCATCAACGTGCAAGGCCAGCGGTATCAGCTTAGAATTGGGGCCGCCCGGCGGAGCTCTGAATCCAACCACCCCGTCTTGCAGGGACGCGACTGCGGCCGCGGCAAGATTGGACTCACTTTTTCCGAGAATCCCTGCGAAGAAGAGTTTAATCGAGCCGTTGTGTTCAGAGTCGCGGCGGACTCGTACCAACACGGTATTGAACTGGTCCGGATCATCATACGACATGCTCTGAACCGGTGCGGCCGGGCTTGGCAGGAAGCCGATCACCACGTCGCCGTCAGTGATGTTCGCGTAGTTCGGGTCGATGGACAGCGACTCTCCCAGCGACGGATTGTAATCAACGTAGTCCACCGCGGCTTGACGTGCCGCCGCGATTTCCTCGGCCTTGAAGGGCGATCCGGTCAGCACGTCGTCGTCGAGCAGTTCCCACGTGGCAGCCAGCGCGGCGGCGTCCGCACTGCGCTGCAGATCGGCGCGAATATTATACAACATGGACAGATCGATGGCCAGTGCAGCCATTCCCAACAGCACAGTCATGGTCACGGCAACGAAGACACCCACGGCGGCACGGCGCCTGGTTGTATGTTTGTGAACGGCAAGCGTGTACATTTGGTTCTCCTCACATTGCGGCACAACACGATTCCATCGGCGCTCAGCCACTAGTTGTTCTCCAACTGAAAGACCACCTTGGGGGTGTCATCGATTGACAATTGACAATTGACGATTGGGGGTTCCCCTTCGTGCCTTCCTCCGGGGATTGCGGATTGCGGATTGTTTGCTTCTGTCCCCTCGTCCCTTCGTCCCTTCGTGCCTCTCGTACGGTTTCGTGTTCTGCAACACAAGACGACCTCCTATTCAAATAGGGAAGCGTATCGGCCCGGCACGAAACGCTCGTGCCCTGCCCGGAAGATATGGCGTGCCCCGTGGGGCGGTCCATCTCGGATCGCCCGTGATTCAGAGTACGATACGTTTTTGTTTGTGGGTGGCTTGAAACACGATTTTTCTAAGCCGGAAATCCCGCAGGCCTAGGCCCGAGAACGTCGTCGCTCCGTTTATCCTCGCGTGCACGGCAGCCCTGGAGGTTCCGTAAAGAGAGCTTGAATTGAGCGACGCTGTGCCGTATGCTTTGCTCAGGTGTTTGGGAGTCCATCCCAGCAAGGGTGCAACGGGCTTACTTGCCTGCCCGTACACTGGCGAACGAACCGGAACATTATGATGGAGAACATCGGTGCCGACGATCACTCGACAAAGCCGTTCACTTTCGCGGCCATGGATGCTGCTGTTCATCTTCGTGGGCGTTCTGGTCACGCCCGCCCGGGCCTGGGACGAAAACGGGCACGTTATCGTTACCCGACTGGCCTTCAAAAAACTGCCCGATAAGATGCCCGACTGGCTCAAGACGCCCGCGGTCCGCGCCCGACTTGAATACCTCTCCGCCGAACCCGACCGCTGGAGAGGCCAACACAACGTCCACCTCGACCACATCAACAGCCCCAACCACTACATGGACGAGGAGCTTCTCTTCCCCTACGGACTGAGCTTTGAGAAACTCCCCCAACTCCGCCGTGAGTTTCTCGATATCCTGGCCACCCAGCGCGCTCAGACCCCTGAGAAGTTCGATCCCTACGACCGCAAGAAAGATCGCAAGTACACCCGGCTCGTTCCCGGCCTGCTCCCCTACCACGTCGCCGAACTACAGTGGAAACTGGCGGCAAGCTGGACCACGCTCAAGACCTACAAGAAACACCGCGACTACGTCAGCGATGAGATGTTCCAAAACGCTCGCCAGAACATCGTCTACCATATGGGAATCATCAGCCACTTCGTCGCCGACGGCGCCCAGCCCCTGCACACCACCGAGCACTACAACGGCTGGGCCGGCGACAACCCTAAAGGGTACACCACCGACAAAGGCTTCCATTCACGCATCGACGGCGGCGTGCTCCGGCACCACGGCATCACGCCCGACTCCCTCGCCGCCCGAGCCCTCCCCCCCAAGGACTTCAACGTCCAGAATTACTGGCGGGAAATCATCAACTACCTGCAAGCAACGTTTGCTCAAGTGGAACCGCTGTACGCCCTGGAAAAATCGGGGGACCTCGACAAGGAGCCCGGAAAGAAGTTCATCGAGGACCGCCTTTTGGAAGCCGGATCCATGCTGGTCACCATCTGGACCGCCGCCCATGACGGCGCCCACATCGACGACTTCCGCGTCCAACAACTGTTAAGAAACAAGCCCAAACCCAAACCCGTACCGTGAATACGAGAGGCACGAAGGGACGGAAGTGAACAATTCGCCTGTGTGCCGCGTCCCTTCCACGGGCGGGGGACGGAGTCCTCTGCCCGGATGGTGCCTACATCGTAAATCTATCACCCACCCTCGGAGAGGATGATTCCATGAACGAGGGGCACCCGCAGCCCTCGCAACCGGTTGTGCCGGTGGCGGCCGGTGCCATGATGCTGCACGGGGCGGCTAATTGGGGCCGCGACTGGTACGAAAACACCGCTTACGCAAGTGTTCGGCGAACTGCCGCCTCATCGCGCCGAATGAGCCGCCCGCGTCCCATGCGTAAATGCCAAGTCGACTTACGTGGTGTCCACCTTGCAGATGACGGCGGCGTAGACCGCGTCCGCTTGGGCCTCTTTGAGCATACGGCCGCATTCGTTCAGCGTGGCGCCGGTGGTGGATACGTCGTCGATAAGGCATATCCGAGCGCCCGCCACGGAGGCGCCGCGGATCATGGCGAATTTGCCGCGTATGTTCTTACGTCGCTCGGAGGGCGGCACCTCCATCTGGTGCGGTCCGCCTTCCACCCGCCGAAGCACGATGGCCGTCGGGATGCCGGCGAGGCGCGAGGTGATGCGTGTCAGGATGCCTGGCGCGTAATACCTTCGTCCCAGGGAGTGAGTCCAGTGCGTCGGCACGTACACCAGGGCGTCGACTTTCTCACACCATGGCGCCAACGTGATCGCGTCAGCCAGCAAGCCGGCGAGATAACGATCCAACTCGTCCCGCCCGCCGTACTTGAACGCGCGAACCAGGGCACTGAGCTCCTCACGATATGGCCCGACCCGGACCGTCCCCTCAACGGTCGACCTCCGGCGACGGCAGGCCAGGCATCGGCCGTCTCGGACGCCGAAAGGCCCCACGCGACGGGCGCAGCGGGGACAGGCCGGCTCGGCCATCAGATAGTCCTGTTTCTGCCGGCAGATGTCGCAAAGATGAAGATGGTGGGCGTCGCAGGCCCCCCGACAACACACGCAGTTGCGTGGAAACAGTACGTCCAGCAGAAGTCCGCCGACGCCTGGACGAGAGCTCTCACCGCTGGTCTTCATGCGCATACCGCCCGTGCAGTAGGCACCATAAAAACCTACGAACCATCGTGCAACAGCGCCGGCCGCACGCCCGGGTCCCTGACAGAATCGGCGGCTGTGGTTGCAGGCTGAAGGCCTGCCCTGGAGTAGCCGGTGGCAAGCGTAGCGCCGCCACCGGATTGGCTTTCGTTCAGCCTTTCAGGCTGCATCAGGGCACGGGGCTGAAGCCGCCGGAGGTGTCACAGACCCCGCACGCCCAGAACACCACCGGTTTTTCGGCAGGCTTATTGCAAAGGTTGTCAAAGGCCGCCGATCCACGTATCAATAGACCACGCGCAAGGCGTAGTTCAGGCGATTTCGGAAAGGATCGATCATGGGGCTGCTCGAGGGGCGCAAGGGCTTGGTGTTTGGCATTGCCAATGATAGAAGCATCGCCTGGTATATTGCCAGAAACCTGATCGATCAGGGGGCCGTCTGTGGCTTCGCCCATCTGCCCGGTGACAAGATGCAGCGACGCGTGCGCAACACCCTCCAAGCCGGTGGAGTGGCCGATCCGTGGATGATGGCCTGCGACGTGTGCCGTGATGAAGACCTCGATCAGGTCTTTGCGGCCGCTCGGGAGCGGTTCGACGCCATCGACTTCGTCATTCATTCGATCGCATACGCCGATCGTGAATACTTAAAGATCGGCAACTTCAAGGAAACCCCGCGTGAGGTGTTCCTCCAGGCCCTGGACATCAGCGCCTACACCCTGGTGGCGATAGCCCGCCGCGCCGCTGACATCATGCCCAACGGCGGATCGATCGTGGCCATGAGCTACTTCGGCGGCGAAAAGGTCATACCCGGCTACAACGTGATGGGCGTGGCCAAGGCGGCTTTGGAAGCATGCACGCGCTACCTTGCCGCGGAGTTAGGTGAAAAGGGCATCCGTGTGAACACCATCAGCGCCGGACCTCTGCGGACGCTGTCGGCCATGGCCGTGGGCGGAGTTGAGGATATGTTCGAGTGGGTGGCCAAGAAGTCACCGCTCAAACGCAACATCGACGCGGACGAAGTGGGCAAGAGCGCGGTGTATCTGGTCAGCGATATGTCCAGCGGGGTCACCGGCGAAAACATCTTCGTGGATTCCGGTTACAACATCATAGGGCTGTAGGACAGGTCATTGACCTGCCATTACCATCCGGGTTGAAGTGAATGTCATCCCGGCGTCAAGGGGATGGTGAAGGCAGGTGAATCACCTGCCCTACGGCTGCAACGGTATCAGCGAAAACGTCGCACATCCATCGCGCTTCGGGCCAACGGAACTTTTCCTTCAAGCCGCATGATAGCTTGCCGCATCTGCTCCGTCAGGGCGTCATCGGGGGGGAGGTCTGCAGCGACAAGTGCGCGGAGGTGCTTCAGAGCTCGCAGATCCTTCGATACACCCAGCGCCATGATCGACAAGCGGGCCAGCAAATGGCGGAGCCTGTCTCCCGAATAACTGCGGTATCGCCAGGTGACGGCGCGGCCGGCCCAGGTGGCGGGGTCGGTGCCCTCAAGAAGCCATCGCAGGGCGGTGTTGGTGCTGTCGTGGGTCGCGAGGCGTCCCAGAGCGAGGAAACTTTCGGCTATTGCTGCGAACTGGTTGAAGCTTAGTTCGCCCGTCTCCGCCGAGACGCGGGCCATCAACGTGGCACAGGGGGCGGGATCGCGGGTGAAACCCAGCATGCGGACGATATTGTGGCGGTAGCCTTTATACTCCGGTGCCGACAGCATCGCGGTCAGGTGGCCGGTGGCGTCCGGGTTCATATCGGCCATCACGGAGCCGGGCACGCCGGATAGATATCGTTTCCCGGCGAGCCGGGCCAGCCAATCGGCCAGGGGTTCGGCTGCGCGGCGGGCAAGCCTGTCCGGCTGGGGGACAACCGGGGGTGTCGCGCGCGACATCGCAAAGCGGGTGGGCCGGACGATGTGGGCCGACGGGGTTGGCGTGAGAAACGCCCTGCGTTCGACTGCGTTGACCGCGTTGGTGTCGATCTCGAACGAGTGCATGAGGTTTCGCGGGCAGTTGTCGCGATGCGGTAATCCCAGGACGTGGCCCCATTCGTGGGCCCATACGTCGGGCTCGGCGTCACCGATGATGACCAGCGAACCGGTGGTGATGGCGCATCCCAGCAGCATGCTCACGTCGTCGTCAGGGGGCAGGCCGCAAACGCCGATCATGGCCTCGACGATCTTGATGTCCTGCGGTAGTGCGAACACCGCGTCGAGTTGGGATTCCGAGGTCAGGACGGCAGCGGCGATGTCAAACGTCGCCAGCGAACCGCTACGGGCGAGCGTGGTGTTGGTGGCGATATCCTCACATTCCGTCTGTACCGTCTGCAGAATCACGCTCGCGGTGTTGAGAATGTCGTCCACCTGTGTTTCGGTGAAGGGTTTGTCGACGTGGCGGGCGATCGAAAGCGAGAAGGTGAAGGCATCGTCGGGATCTTCCACCTCCACCGAACCAGTCGAGTTCGGGTTGTTGTCACAGGATCCGGGAAAGTTCAGCTCGTCGAAGTCGGAGCAGCCGTCACCGTCGGAGTCGAGCGGATTGAGCGGTGTATCGAGAGGATTCGACGGATCGGAACTGGGAATCGCGCTGCGTTCCTCCTCGTCGGAGAAGCCGTCGCCGTCGGAGTCAATCAGCGCCGGTCCGGGGCTGGTAGACGTGTCATCGTCGTCAGTATCGCTTTGTGTCGGATCCGCGGGGTCTTGGGAGTCGTCGCCCGGCGAGTTTTCCACGTCGTTGGCAGCGTCGTCGGATGTTTCGTCTACCTGCTCGCCCGGATCGGTGACCGCCGAAACATCATCGGCGTCAGCGTCACTGTTGGAGGTTTGCGGATCTGATGAGCTATCGTGCAAATCAGTATTGATGATGCCGTTGTCGTCGCGCCCGGGGATGGTATCCATGCAAGCGGTGAAGAAAAACAGGGCGGATAGGGAAAGGCCCACCACCGAGATGATACGTTTACGAGGCAAAGACTGTCTCCATCACCGACAACCCGCAGCCGCGGCGCTTTGAGACCGGCTTTCCAGCCGGTCAAATGACAAGCTGGAAAGCCTGTCCCACAAAGCCGCCATTGATCATATCGGCAAGAGCGAAGGTGTTCCATCGTGAGTGACGAAGCCACGGACACCATTGACGATTTCCTGCGTGCCTTTGTGCCTTCGTGCCCTCGTGCTTGATTCGGCGACGTTTGGATTCTTGTTTGATTTGGTACGTGATCGTCGCGGGCAATTGAAGCAGAGGGTGCCGATTTCGCGTGCGAGTGTGTTGGGCTGGAGTTTCCGTGCAATTGATGGATGTGGTTGCGAACCGGGCAAAGGATTTGAAGCAACCCGAGGGGGGCGCGCGTCTGAATATGGGTAGATACGAGTGTCGGCGTGTTGGTAGGATGGTGTTCGATGTTCCGTTGGCGGCCGGAGCGGGCGTGGTGTCGGGATGGGCCCTGTTGGTCTTCGGACGGTGCTGCGTACCGCCGACCCACGGATTGCAATCCGTGGGCTTGGCGCCGTCGGGCGGGTTGCTGTGCTCGGGAGCTTGGTGCTCGGCGGGTTGAGGGAGTGAAATCGTCCGCTTTGGGGCGTTCATTGGTGGAGCGGTTGAGTCATGAGGCGGATGCGAGGCTTGGTTTTGGCGGCGGCTTGTGCGTGGGTTGTGGAGGTGATGCCGGGTGCCGCGCCGGCCGTTGGGGGAGAGCGTGCGACTCCGCCGATCGAGGCGATTCACCTGGAGCAGCCTGACGTCGAAGGTGACCAGTATCTTCCGCCGTTCCCCGGGCCCAAGAGCGCAGCCATGCTCGGCGAGCGCCTTCCTTTGCGCGGGGGCGTCCGAATCACGCAGGTGAACGTCAATTCACTGGGGAACAACATTCCCAATGATGCCGGCAATGAGCCTTCGATCGCCATCGATCCCAATGATCCTGACAAGATGGTTATCGGGTGGCGGCAGTTCGATACGGTGTTGAGCAGTTTTCGCAAGGCCGGCTGGGCCTACAGCCACGACGCGGGCAATTCGTGGACGTTTCCGGGTTCGCTCAGCGAGTTCGTATTTCGCAGCGATCCAGTGCTGACCGTGGACTCCGCGGGGACGTTTTACTATTGCAGTTTGCGGGGAGATTTTACCGTTCACTTCTTCAAGTCGCTGGATGGCGGCGTTTCGTGGCAAGTCCCTGTGGAGGCCTTCGGCGGCGACAAGCAGTGGACGGTGATCGATCGAACCGGCGGCATCGGCGAGGGCAACATATATCTTTCCTGGCAAACGGGGGCGAGTTGCTGCGGGTCTCGGATTTTCACACGGTCTACGGACGGCGGGCTCAGCTTTATGGAGCCGATCAACATACCGGGAAGCGCGATGTTTGGGACGATGGCAGTAGGTCTGGGGGGTGAACTTTACATCGCGGGCATCAGTGGCAGTCCCCTGAGTTTCGACTCGTTTCGTCTTGCCCGCTCTTCGAACGCCCAGGATCCCAATCAGACGCCCGAGTTTGAAGTAGCTACGCTCGTGGAAATGGGCGGGGCCTTGGGCCTTGGGGGCGGGCCTAATCCCATCGGGCTGCTCGGTCAAGTGTGGGTGGCTTGCGATCATACGGACGGGCTGACGGCGGGAAACGTGTACATCCTCTGCTCGGTTGATCCGCCCGGAGCCGACCCGCTTGACGTGATGTTGGTGCGCAGCACGGACGGCGGCCAGACGTGGAGCGAACCGATCCGGGTGAATGATGACTCGCCCTCCGCGACGGCGTGGCAGTGGTTCGGGACCATGTCGGTGGCGCCCAACGGTAGAATCGATGTGTTCTGGAACGATACGCGGAACGATACCGCAGTGGTGTTTTCGGAGCTGTATTATACCTCTTCGTTCGACGGCGGTTCGACCTGGTCGACGAACAGGCCGGTGAGCCGCCCGTTCAATCACTTTCTGGGCTATCCCCAGAACCCCAAGTTGGGCGACTACTATCATTCGGTCTCCGGTGCGACGGGCGCGGACCTGGCCTTTGCCGCTACGTTCAACGGCGAGCAGGACGTCTATCACCTACGGCTGGACCACGCCCGTGGTGACGGAGATGGGGACGGCGATTCGGATCTGGAGGATTTCGCTAGGTTTAACGGCTGTGCTCAGGGGCCCGGTGTGATGGTCGGGCTGGAGTGCAGGGTGTTTGACGTGGACGGAGACGGGGACGTTGATTTTGGTGATTTCGGCGGGATTCAGCGGGACTACACCGGCGGGTGTGCGACGGCCATCGTCACACAGCCGATCAGCGGTGGGTCGTGCGATGGAGGCGCCTTCGTGCTGGAGGTGGAGGCGGTCGGGGAGGGGTTGAGTTATCAGTGGCACCACAACTGGCTCAATATCCCCGGTGCCACTGATATGACACTCATTGTCGATCCGGTCACGGAGGAGACATCCGGCATTTACGGAGTGGAGGTGCAGAGCGATTGCGGCTTGCAGCTTTCAGAAGCAGCCATGGTTGAGGTGTCGCCGGCGCCGCTGATCCTGGAGCAGCCCGTTGACGTGAAGGCCTGTTTTGGTGACCAGGTCTCGTTCAGCATTGATGCCATCGGGTTTGTGGAGCCGCTTTCGTATCAATGGCAGTTTAACGGAACCAATATCCCCGGAGCGACGGATTCTACAGTGGACGTCGGACCGGTGGTTGAGGAGGACGTGGGATTGTATCGCTGCGTATTGCGCAACGGGTGTGACTCGGTGGCCATTTCCGATCCGGCTGCTCTGGACGTGCCGGTGGTGGCGTTCACCACCCACCCGACCGGCGGGACGCTCTGTGTAGGCTCAACCCTGTTCGTGTTGGCCAGCGCCACGGGGCTGCCGACTTATCAGTGGTTCAAGGACGGTGAGCCCCTCGAGGGAGCCACGCTGCTTTTTCTTTCGATTCAGGACTTGTCTCTTGAAGATTCCGGCGTGTATTCCGTTGTGGCTACGGGCTTGTGCAATACGGTGGAGTCGAATGAGGCGGTGGTGGAAGTGATCGAGTGCGGCGGGGTTCTAGAAACTAGAAACTAGAGGGAACGCTACTCTCCAGTGCCGTTTTCGGTTACACGGTTTCGTGACCATGGAGACAACTCCCAGGCCCGCCGTTTACGGCGGGTGAACTGAGGGCTCATCCCGTTCATTCCCGATTCCCTTCTCCGTCCGGCCTAAAGGCGGGATCCTGTCAATTTGGCATGCGCAGAGCCTGATGGCATCCAACGCTGCCATGCTGGCAGGTTCTGGGGCTGGCAAACCGGTTCCCGCATGCTGTATAACCTTATATGTGACATGCCGTTACAAGATAAGAGGGCGGCTCCTCGTTTTGGCGCCGGCCTTGCTTGAAAGGTCAGCGGGATCGGCGCACGCAGTGCACACCGATCGCGCGTGTCCGCCTGCACCGCGAGGCACGTAATCCATGACCGATGAGGTCGAGGTTTCTTTGGCCAACTGATGGAGAGCATCTGCGATGGCGGTTAAACAACTCGCATACGAGGAGGACGCCAGAGAGTCCTTGTCGAGAGGCGTCATGAAATTAGCTAACGCCGTTCAAGCCACGCTGGGGCCCCGAGGTCGACACGCAGTCATCGACAAGGGCTGGGGCGCCCCCACCGTCACCAAGGACGGGGTCACGGTCGCTGAGGAGGTGGAGCTCGAAGACAAGTACGAAAACATGGGCGCCCAATTGGTCAAGGAGGCAGCCAGCAAGACCAGTTCGGTGGCCGGCGACGGGACCACCACCGCCACGGTCCTGGCCAGGTCAATCTTTCAACTGGGCCTGCGGAACGTAGCCGCCGGTGCCAATGCCAACGAATTGAACCGCGGCATTCAAAAGGCCGTCGGTAAGGTCATCGAGCAGCTCGGTAAGATTTCCCGCAACGTGAAGATCGACAAGCGCGACGACATCATCAATATCGCCGCCATCTCCGCCAACAATGACCGCGCCATCGGCGTGGTGTTGGCGGATTGTTTTGCCAAGGTGGGCAAGGACGGTGTCATCACCGTCGAAGAGGGCAAGACCGCCGAGACCACCATCGAAATCGTCGAAGGCATGCAGTTCGATCGCGGCTTCCTCTCGCCCCACTTCGCCACTGACCCGGAGGCCATGGATTGTGTGCTGCAGCGCGCCTTTGTGCTGATCCATGAAGACAAGATCACCAGCGTGCCGAAGCTGGTACCGCTGCTCGAGAAGGTTTCCAAAGCCAAGCGCCCGTTACTGATCATCGCCGAAGACATCGAGGGCGAAGCGCTGGCCACGCTGGTAGTGAACAAGCTGCGCGGCACCTTGCAGGTGTGTGCGGTCAAGGCCCCGGGATACGGCGATCGCCGCAAGGCCATGCTGGAGGACATCGCCGTCCTGGTCGGCGGAAAGGCCATCATGAAGGACATCGGCGTCGACCTGGATAGCATCGGCATCTCCGATCTGGGCCAGTGCAAGAAGATACACGTCGACGCCGACAACACCACTATGATCGAAGGCGCCGGGGCCACCAGCAGCATCCAGGGGCGCATCAGCCAGCTCCGCAGTGAGATCGAAACCACCACCAGCGACTACGATCAGGAGAAGCTGAAGGAACGGCTGGCCAAACTGGCCGGCGGCGTCGCCCAGATAAACGTGGGGGCGTCCACCGAGACCGAGCTCAAGGAAAAGAAGGCCCGCATCGAGGATGCCCTGCACGCCACTCGCGCCGCCATCGAGGAGGGCGTTGTGGTGGGCGGGGGCGTCGCTTTGCTGCGCTGCCAGCAGGCGCTCGACAACCTACGGGCCTCGAGTGAGGACGAAAAGACCGGCATCGCCGTCGTTCGCGAGGCGCTGCAGGCACCCATCCGGGCCATCGCCGAGAACGCCGGGGTCGAGCCCGGCATCGTCGTACACCGCGTTTCCAACAAGAGCGGTTCCTTCGGTTTCAACGCCGACACGCTGAAATACGGCGACCTGGTTGCCGACGGCGTCATCGATCCCACCAAGGTGGTCCGCATCGCCCTGGAGAACGGCAGCAGTGTCGCCCGCATCCTGCTCAGCACCGATTGCATCATCACGGAAAAGCCGGAGGAGGACGAGGACAAGTCCGGCGGGATGCAAGGGATGGACGAGGACATGGATTACTAAAGACGGGGGCCGGTGCCCCACCTTCTCTGAAGGTGGGGGCTGGATGATACGACAAGGTCCGACGCTGGCGGGTGGATCATCGTGTCCCCCACCTCGAAACGAGGTGGGCCACCCACCCGAGCCGCAACCGTAAGGGAGCGTTTCTTGTTGGACGCACCAAGACAATGCCTGAAAGCGTCAACCGCGTGAATCGCGGCCTGACTGAATAACAATCGCTCACACGCAAGAAGTGATGGAGACCTGCTAATCATGGCCACAGCCACCGCAACCAAAAGAAAGCAAAAAAAGAGCACCAAGGTCGCATTCCGTCCGTTGGACGACCGGGTGTTGATCCGCCAGTCCGATCCCAAGGAAACAACGACCGGCGGGATCATCCTTCCCGACTCCGCCAAGGAAAAGCCCCAGGCGGGCACCATTATCGCCGTCGGACCGGGCAAGCTGCTGGACAGCGGCGCCCGCGGCGAGTTGAGCGTGAAGACCGGCGACGAGGTCTTCTACGGTAAGTACTCCGGCACGGAAGTCGATCTCGACGGTGAGGAGTTCGTCATCGTTCGCGAGAGCGATATCCTGGCCATCATCCAGTGACCCTCAACCAGGAGCAGCACAATGCCTAAGCAAATGATGTTTGGAAGCGACGCCCGGCACAGCACGCTCGATGGGCTGACCAAGTTGGCCGATGCCGTCCGGGTCACGTTCGGACCCGTCGGCCAGAACGTGCTGTTGCAGAAGTCCTTCGGCGCCCCGCGGGTGACCAAGGACGGTGTCACGGTCAGCAAGGAGATCGAGTTGCCCGACCCGTTCGAGAACATGGGCGCCAAGATGATCAACGAGGTCGCCTCCAAGACCAGTGACGCCGTGGGCGACGGCACTACCACCGCCACCGTGCTGGCGGAGGCCATCTACCGCGAGGGGCTGAAGCTGGTCGCCGTCGGCGCCAACCCCATGGCCGTCAAGCGCGGCATCGACAAGGCGGTGTACGCCGCCGTCGATTCGATCAAGCAGCAGGCCGTCAAAGTACGCAGCAGCGACGACCTCACCAAGATAGCCACCATCAGTGCCAACGGCGACCAGGAGGTCGGCAAGCTGTTGACCAGCGCCCTGGACGCGGTCGGACACGAAGGGGTGGTCGAGATCGAAGAAGGTAAGAGCCTGGAAACCGAAAAGGAAGTCGTGGACGGGATGCAGTTCGACAAAGGCTACATCTCGCCTTACTTCATGACCAATCCCGGTACGCTGGAATGCGTGCTGGAAGACCCTTATATCCTCATCTACGAGAAGAAAATCTCCAACCTTGGGGACTTTGTGCCGCTGCTGGAGAGCATCTCGTCGGCCGGTTCCCCGTTGCTGGTGATCGCCGAGGACGTGGACGGGGAACCACTGGCCGCTCTGGTGGTCAACAAGCTGCGCGGGGTGCTGAACTGTGCCGCGATCAAGGCACCGGGGTTCGGCGACCGCCGCAAGGCCATGCTTCAGGACCTGGCTATTCTCACCGGTGGAAAGCTGATCAGTGAGGATCTCGGAATCAAGCTGGAAAACGTTACTTTGTCCGATCTCGGCCGGGCCCGGAAGATCGTCATCACCAAGGACACCACCACGGTCATCAAGGGAGGCGGCAAGAAGG
>JAZGDL010000078.1:0-4209 GCA_036477795.1 Phycisphaerae bacterium | reverse complement strand
TGCGAAACGGAATGTGAGCCGCCAGCGCTCCCAGAACCGCAGCCCCTGCGTCAGACCGCTCACGACTTCCTGGGCAAGCCCCGCGCGAATGTCGTCCGTATGCTCATACTGCCAGGCGTTGAACGTGGCGAAGAGAAACTCAAAGGCCCCCCCGCCGTACTTCCCCGAAGCCAGCTCTTTTCTGAGCTGGTCCATCACGCTGCTTTTGCCCGCCCCCCAATCGCCGAGCAGCGCCAAAGTGAACGGAGTCGCCTGCTGCGGTGCGGCAAACATCGCCGCAAGTGATTGGACGAGGGGCTTGCGGTCCAGGCTGTCATCGGTTGTAGGTGCATCGAGCGTGGAGGTGGGTGCGCCTCGTCTGTCAGGTGCAGGTGTCTCTGAAGTTTGTGGAGCAGAACCCTCTGATTGCTCACTCTGCTCCTCAGTCCTGAAGGAGTCGTTATCACCCTCGTTGCTACCGTCTTGACTGTCCTCATCGGAGTCGTAGCGTCTCAACCAACCGTCGATCCGCTCCCGCGATTCCTCGAAATCGATACCCTCGCCTTCGAGCAAACGCACATGGCGTTCGTAAATGCCATGCAATTCCGGGAATTGAGAAGCAAGAGAATCTAGCTCTTTCCCCCACGCATTTACTATATCTCGCCAACCCTGAGTTTCGCCCGATAGCCAGAGCGGTCGGGCAACGAACGTCTCTAGATCATAATTAGATTGAACTAGATGCTCGTAGTCGTCAAGGGCGGCGGCGTAGGTGGCACTGGTGGCACGGGCGGCGGCCTCGGCGGCATAGGCGGACGCAGTCTCAGCATAGTTGGCGGCGTCGACGGCATCAGCGGCATCGGCGGCATCGGCGGCACGGGTGGCGGCACGAGCGGCGGAACGGGGGACAAAGTTGTCGGCATCTGCTGTATAAGTGGTGGCATCGGCGGCATGGAAGGCGGCACGGGCGGCGACACGGGTGGCATAGTCGGCGGCTGGGAACCGAACCATCGCCAGAGTCACCGCAATGTCAAGAGTCTCTATATGGCTCGCGACCTGCTGTGACGGTATCTTGGCGAAGGAATCTGCTTTGATAAGAGGCTGAACACGTAGAGCACATCTTCCCGCCCAAGCAGCGATCGCCTCGGGTGGGAGCATTGCGAGCATTTCGGCCGTTATTGGACTGAACCTCTTAGCCGGCGCTTCTTTTTGATCGCTCTTTTTGCCTGAAGCTTTCGAAGATTTGGGAGCTTCGGTCATTGGGAATCCTCTGGGCACATGGTAGCTGGGCAAAGGAACTCCGCACGTTTCTCTCGGCATGCGGTCCGGTCGCAACCTTTGTGTCCCCTGATGAGGTGACGCCTGTGCAGGGGACAAAGAAGGACGGGTGATCGGCAAGGGAAAACCCCAGCGAGCCGGGTTGTGTCAACCCGGTTCGCGCCCGAACACCAAACCCCGTCGGCCGCGCATCGGGCCGCCAAGCCATTCCTAACGTGAACCGGGGCGACACGCCCCGGCTCGCTGCTTTGCCCCCCGTGCCTTTGTGCCTTGTTCACCCTCGCGGGGCCGGGCGGGGATTGAGGGAAGGTTCGGGGTGAACACGAGCGGTTACGCGCGTCGTTGAATCCGACGGTGAGGGTTTTCATTGCCCGATCAAAACGGTCTACCTCCGCTGGAACGCGACCAGCGGTCGCGGCTTTATACGTTCCATCCCCCATCTGTGCTTATCCGTGTCCATCTGTGGCTGCTTCCTCTGGGCGTTCTGGGCGGCCCTGTGGCGAGTCCCTTCCCTGCGCGCACGTGAGAGGCGCTGAATCGTTTACCCCCGCTCAAAATTCTTAGAAAAAAAACCTGCCTGGTGAAGTGCCAAGCCGCATTCTGCGGACCGATTCGTCAAATGTACCTTCCCAGCGCGCGCAGAGGCAGCCGTGGCTCCCTCTACAGAAGGAGCTGTTCTTCCGTGTTCACATCATCAATGTCAACAAGTCAATTTCCGGGGGCGGGGGCGCGGCGTCTGTGGCGCGCGCAAACTAATCCCTATGTCGCCCAAAATCTCGTGCGCGCCAGCGTTGCCGCGAAAGTGCCCGCGGATTTTCATCCGCGGCTACTAGGTTCCTTCGCTGATGCCTAATGCCAAGTGCCTTCTTCATCACCCCCAATTATCCAGGAGGATGAGCAGATCGCCGATGCCGACGGTGCAGTTGTCGTCGAGATCGGCCGGGCAATCATCGCAATCGGCACATAGACCCCATTCGGCCAGAAGGATGAGCAGATCAGGCACACCGACTATCCCATTGCCGTCCAAGTCACCAAGGACATCCATACCGACGCGCACCACGTACAAGCCCGAGGACATAACGGAAAGGAGTATGCGGTCCTGACCCAGGAACGGGTAGACGCCCCAGTCGCTGCCCGGCGTGTCGTAGCTTGCGAACAGCTCGATCGTGCCCGTCTTGGGATCGATGTCGTGGACCAAGAGCCCGGCGCCGTACCACGCATCGTACAGACGATAGCCGACGATCACTTGGTTATGCACGCTGAAGGCGTCGCCTTTCGGCAACGCGAGTGAATCAGTCAGCTCCAGCGTCAGCGAGTCCCCCTTGTCGGTGATGCGGTAGACCTTGATTCCACCGCCGCCGCGCTCCTCCCCGGTCACAACGAAGTCGCCGTTGGAGGTCGGCCAACAGGAGTGGGTATTGTTGCCTCCGTCCGGCGTTTGGCCGAGGAACGTCGGCATCTGCTTCGCCACCTTCGTGACGTCGTAGATCCACAGCCCACTGTCCCAGGCTGCCACGTACAATCTTCCATTCGCTACTGTAATATCATGAACCGTTGAATTGCCAATCGACTCGACAATCCACTTCGCCTCGGTGATCGGCGTGTCCGGCGGATTGTCCGGATCAAGCCCGGTGAGGTCGACGATCGCGACATCTACTGAGCCGCCGCCGGTCAGATATAGGAATCCGTTGTCGTAGAACAGATTGTGGGGTGAGGTGAAGCTTGGAATAATGACATCCACAAGTGCGACAGGGTTCATTGGGTCCCGCACGTCGACGATGTGCGTGCTGCCTTCGTTGGTGCTCTCAAGACAGATAAACAGCAATCCGTCGCCAACCTTGACGTCTTGGGCTGAAGCGCCCTGGAACGGCGGCGGCAGCTGATACACGATCCCGACCGGATTCGCAGGATCGCTGATATCAACGATGCCGACTTTGGAGGACCCAAATCCCCCAAGGTAGGCGATGTCGCCGTCGCCCCAGACATCGCCGTAGGAACTGCCGAGCCCGTTCCATTGTCCGATCAACTCAGCGTTGAACGGCGGGTTGTCGCCGCCGCAGACTCGCCCGCAGATCGCCAGCAACCCGATCACGGCTACGCGTACCAGTGGTAGGAATTCGTTCACGCTTTGTCCTCCGTCTGTTTGTTTGCCCGAACCGAACCGTCGCCGCTCATCGCTCCAAGGAATCAGACATCTCGGCCGTCACGGGAAGACGTGCAGATCCTCCATCGAGCAATATATACGACAACGCGGCCGGGGCGGCTGCTATTCTGTACGAATCAGCGGGAATAATGAGTTTGGCGGGGACCGGTCGCCGGGCGAAGCGAGCCGCGTGGCGACGTCGCTACGCCGGGCCGAGCTGCGGCACATCACGAGTCCACCGGGGGCGGATCCGGACCCGGGCGGCGGGAGAAGCACCAGCGCTGCGTGATCAACAAGACGAAGAGGCCGACGACCGCGAACAACGAGCACGCCCGAAGCATCCTCGACAGCGAAGGCCAGTCGGGGTCGGTCCCCTGTCCCGCCAGGACTGACAGTCCCAGGAGCAGCGCGGCAAAGGACAGTCGGCCGGCCAGGCTTTGGATCGAGAGATAGGTAGCGCGTTGGGCTTGAGGGACGCGGGGCGTGACGGCGGCGTTCAGGGGGGCGGTCATCAGGCCTCGCGGCGCGACTCGCAACAAGACGAGGGGAATGATCCAGGCCTGCAGCGCGACGGCCATCACGGCGATCAGTGCCGTTTGAAGCGCTCCGCTGAGCAGCAGGGTCGGTCCGACTCCCACACGATCCCGAACGCGAATGCTGCGGGCAGCCGCATAGGCGCCGATGAGCATGGCCACGGCCATGTGCAGCCCCGCCACCGCCGGCGCCGGCGCGGCCGGGGCGAGCAAGTCGTCGCTGATAAGCTTGATGTACGGCTGATAGAACTCGTACGGAACATGATTCAGCACGGTCAT
>JAZGDL010000077.1:0-2634 GCA_036477795.1 Phycisphaerae bacterium | reverse complement strand
GGGACGAAATGACAATAGCCCAGCGATTTATCGCTGGGTTCAAGATGGTGCCCCAGGAGACAAGTCCCGTAGGGACGACTGACCAGGGGGCAGAGTTCATCCGTCCCTCCGGGACTCTGATTCGTCGCACCCCACCAATCCCAGCGATGAATCGCTGGGCTATTGTCATCCGGTCCCTACGGGACGATGGGGGGCCCAACGGTCAACACGACCCCGGGCGCCCCAAGGTCAATTCCCAGGGACTTTGCGCTGTACTACTACTACTAGACGGGTACCAGGCTTGGAGCCTGCCTGGGCCGGCGCAAGGCAGCAACCCTCCGAGGCACCCTGGATCACACTACTTGGCCGGCTCCGCTCGGCGCTTCCCGAACGCGTACGCACCGGCCGTCAACAACCCGCCCATCAGCACGGCTGTGCCCAGCAATGACAAAGCGGGTATTCCATTCCCAGGGGGCGGTTGCTTATAGACGCACACCGCGCAGTTCCAAACATCGCCTTCAGTCCCTTCTCCCAGGTCGTCCGCTGTCGCGGTAATAAGCGCGTTTACTACCCTGTGTACCTTTTCGATCGGCGCGGATGCACTGCGGGGGGATAGGTTAAGAACGCAAAATGGCCCCCCGACGCCGACCCCCAACCCCATAGCGTTGGCCTTGGCTCCCATAGGAATAATCGGACAGTTTGCGAGCGGGTCCGAGCACTCAACTATGCCCTCGGGGCTGGGCTGGGTGGTGTATTCTGCAACCGCCATCCCGAACACCGGGGCCTCCATGACCCCAGGCCACACTAGGTCCGCACCAGGGCAGTTTGTGGTTTTCCAAACGGTGAGGAACTCAGTAGCGGATGCGGTTGTGGTGCAGAAAAGCGCGCAGGCCGCGCCAGCCAGGAAAAACTTCGTCGTCTTGCTGATACGTGATGTCATCATCTTTGCTCCTTACCAAAAAAGTTTCCAAAACACAGACGAGTTCAGCTAGGTGAACTCAAACACTTCAATTCCTCGATTCCTTGAACCTGCCGGTCCCGCCCCGACGAGTGGGTGACACCGTCAAGGAACGATGCACGGGCATCGTTTCTTGGCAGTGGTGGGCCTCCGGCATTGCATCTCACGGCCAAGCTCCGCTGGTTCCGAGCTACGCTTGACCGTGCCACCCGCCGACATTACTTGCCCGCAGGCGCGGGCTCCACCCGATCAAAGGCCTACGACTAGTCAACGGTTTACTTCAAGCTCACCTCCTTTCGATAGGCGCTTCCGGCGTCCGCTCCAGGCCGGAGGCGCTTTGACACGGGGGACCGGTCACGCGAATTCGCAACGGCCAATACCCGTGCGTCCCCCCTTGCGGGCTGACTACCGGTCAACGGTGTCGGGTGACTCCGCCGAGCTACAGCAGGCCCTCCTGGCGATTCGCGACCGGGGTCACGGGTCCGATGTGTTTACCAGATTCACGGAAGCCGCACGCAAGTGAGTGGCAATCCCTCCTTCCACCAACCAGCCCAACGCCGCGCCTCATCGTGCGCAACGCACACCGCGACGGGCAGGTTCAAAACTACCCGAGCCGCGGCCTTGCGGCCGCACGGACTCCCCCTCGGGACGTTTTGAAACCGCCCCAACAGCGTAGGTGCTACAATAACAACGGCCGATAACCGTGTCAAGCGGGATAACAACAAACCCTCCCTACGGCTGCCAAATCGCGGCTCTCCACGCCCTAATCGGCGTTTTTCATTGTTCGAGCGGTTGGCCCAGCCCCTCAAGAAATGTTTCACACAGCCGCTCGGTCACCGGCCCTACGCCGCCGCTGCCAATGGGTTTGCGATTCACCCGCGTCACCGCCAGAATATCCTGCGTGGTGCTCGAAAAGAACGCTTCGTCCGCCGACTGCAGGTCAGCTACGGTCAGCCGCGTCTCTCTGACGGGGTGCTCGATCCGCCGGGCGCATTCCAGCACAAACTGCCGCGTCACCCCGTGCAGGATCGACGCGTCGCATACCGGGGTCATCAGCATCCCGTGGCGCACCACGAACACGTTGGACGCGGTCCCCTCGCGAATCTCCCCGGCGGGCGAGACGAAAATCGCGTCGTCGTACCCCTTACGCCTGGCCCGGTTGAGAGCCAACACGTTGGCCAACAGCGCCGTCGCTTTGATCTCGCATTCCACGCGGCGAGTGTCACATACTGTCACTACGCTGATTCCAGCGGCCCGCGCCGCCGGATCCACCTCGGGCTTGGGCCGAAACGTCGCCACCACCGTGGGCGCCAGATCCGCGGAATGGAGATGCGACCGGGCCTGCACGCCGCGCGTCACTTGCAGATAAGCCAGCGTCCGGGCAAAGCCGGCGCGGGCGATCCCCTCACGAATGATGCCCGCAAAATCGATCCGCCGCTCATCAATCTCCATATCGATCAGCGACAGGCTGCGCCGAAGACGATCCAGATGTGCTTGCAGCCGAAAGGGCGCGCCCTCATACGCCGCTACCACCTCATATACACTGTCGGCGAACTGAAACCCCCGATCATTGATCGAAATGACAGCCTCATCGATGGGGCAGAAGCGGCCGTTTACGTAGGCGATCTCAGGCATCGGTCACCGGCTTTCCCAAGGCGTTACGCGCAAATTCGAGCCATTCGCGACACTGATCGCGC
>JAZGDL010000076.1:0-12579 GCA_036477795.1 Phycisphaerae bacterium | reverse complement strand
GGGACGAAATGACAATAGCCCAGCGATTTATCGCTGGGTTCAAGATGGTGCCCCAGGAGACAAGTCCCGTAGGGACGACTGACCAGGGGGCAGAGTTCATCCGTCCCTCCGGGACTCTGATTCGTCGTAGCCCACCAATCCCAGCGATGAATCGCTGGGCTATTGTCATCCGGTCCCTACGGGACGATGGGGGACCCAACGGTCACGACGACCCCGGCGCCCCGAGGCCAATTCCCAGCGACTTAGCGCTGTACTACTAAGTGATTGTCCCATATTTACCCTGTTTGCCCTTCCCTACTGGTCCTTGCCCCCACCTGTGAATCCCGCTCCGGCCTTCAGCTTGGCCAGCACGCCGTCTTTGTCCTTTTCAAACTCCTTCACGCAGTCCGTGCAGCAGAAGAAGATCTTCTTGCCGTTGTACTCCTGAGAAACCTCAACGTCGATCGGCTTTCCGGAGAGCGGGCAGACGGTCTGTGAGGTCAATACAGACTCCAGCTTCTTCGCGGCCGTCTTGTCGTTTTCTTTATCGAAGGCCGCGGCGCAGTCATCGCTGCAGAAGTAGACCTCGGCAAGCTTGACGCCCAGCAAACCTTCCTTCACTGGCCGCTGGACCGCTGCCCTGTGCGGCTTGGAGCAGATGGGGCAGGCGAACTGCATGACCTTGGCGCCGCCGAGTGCTTTGAGTTGGGCATCGGCGGCCTCCGCGAATGGCGTTGGATCGCTCTTGAACTTGCCCACGCAGCCCGGGCAGCAGAAATAAACCTTGCCGTCCTTGTATTCCGCGGACAAATCCATCCGGACCGGCCGATTGCTTACCGGGCACTTGATGACCGGCGGTTCAGCCGACGCTTTTTCTCCCTCGGTCTTTTTCTCGTCTTCATTGCCATAGGACGTGGCAGCCGCACACAGCAGCATCGCGACCGCCGAAAGAACCACTCCGTTACGCATCCACGTCTTCATCGTCATTCCTTTCGCTAAGCAAAGAGCCCGATTCCTGTCCACGGGTAACATCCCCGCGGCTGGTGTTTCATCACAACTGACCGGAGACACACGCTGTCACCGTGGGCGAGATGTTCCGGCGAGATGTTCCGGCGAGATGCTAGCACCTGGCCACTGGGTGTCAACCCGGTTTGATGCCCGCTGCCCGAACCGGGCGGGTGGCCCGTCTCCTTTGGAGGTGGGGGAGGAGATGATCGTAGGCGGGTGATCATTTCCACGAGCGTGCGGGTAGTCGTCGTGAAAGAACCTCAGACGCCGTCGGCAGGAGATCGTCCAGAAGTGTGAGTCACCTGGTTCGTCATATCTGCGAAGATGCGTGGGGACAGTCCTAAGCGTATATCATCGTTTCCCCCAACTGCAAAGGACATGCGCCCCCGGGCCTACGCGTGGATCACGTGTAACTCCCGCGACCCTGCTCGGCTAGCTGCACAAGCGTCAGGTTTTCAACCTGACCTACGCCTGCTGTCCACGACTGCGTGCGGTCCGGTTCAGCGGGTCCAGGCGTTCACGTGGATGAGCGTGTTGACCGGCAGCGTGACATCGACGGTCACCGAAGACGGATTGCCCCCGCTCATATCCAGATCCGTGTCCATCACAATCGGATCTCCGCTCTCTGGTGTGAGAACCACCGAGATCGGCACTACGCCGGTAAAGTCGGTGCCCTGGATTGTCACCTGACGGTCCGGGCTAGATCCGAAGGGAAGCGTAATGAACACGGGATCGGGCGTTCCTACCGGAATCATCGTGCCGGCCGCCTCGGTGATATCCAGGCGCGGTGTCACGTCGTTGAAGACCGCCATGAACGTCCCGACGCTCGTTTGACTCAGAGGGTCAAAACTCAAAGTCAACTCCGAACGATCGATCACATCGATGCGAATCCGGCCGGCGGCTCGGCTCGTGCAGAGAGCCGCACGCACGTCAACCGTGCCGCTGCCGCTTACGATGGGTGCGACGATTCGGATTCCACCACCGCTCCCGGCACTAACGGCGCCACAGCTATGAATACCGCCGAGGGACTGGACCGTTCCGGAAACGTGAACCAGCGTGTTCGATGCCAGAAGCAGCCCACCTCCTCCTCCGTCGCCACCTGTGCCCGGCTGACCGGCGGTTCCTCCGCCGCCGGATCCACCCGCCAACGGTACGAGCAATGGGCTGCCGTAGGCCGGGCCATCGTTTGCACCCCCTAGACTGCTTCCGTACCCAGCGTTACCACCGCCGCCCAGCCCGGCTCCGGGACCCAGTCCGGCGCCTGGGGGAACGCTGGCCCCAAACCCGGGCGTGCCGCCGTCGAAACCGCCCGGACCGCCCGCACCGCCGATCGGCGGATTGCTCGACCCATTCTTCCCGTTGACGTGAATGGTGCCGTCAACGGTGATGTCACCGGTGGCCAGTAGGTAGACCGGCGTGTTCAACGGGTTTCGCGCAAACTGCAACACCCCAGTTGACTCCACCGTAATCGTGGTGGCGTTGAATATCCCGTCCAGGATGCCCAGCGCTTCCATGTCCAGCGTGAGCGTCTCACCGGAAGCAACCAAAATCGCTCCGAAAGTCTCATCACTGCCCGAATCAAAGACCTGCCCCATCGACGCTTCTGTCGCCAGAGCCGCCAAACAGGCCACTACGCAACGTATTGTGCTGTTCATCTTTCGTCTCTGCATTTGGTTTCTCCTCAATCAGTCATCCAACAGTCTGTCGCCGCAACCGATGCGGCTATCCTGGATCAAACTCGATGCTAACCGGCGGGTCCGCGACGAAGACGTTCAAGGGCAGGATCGTAAACCCCCCACCGGGCAGCAGAATCACGACCAGCGGGCCCGCCACGGTCACATTCAGCGGCAATCCCACCGCATCGCCCTCACCCGGCAACAGAACCATCGCCGGCGGGTTCGAAGTGAATACGTTTAACGCCAGCCCGCCGGAATCGTCTTCGCCGGGAATCAGGACCTGCGTCGGCGGATGCGCCGTCGTGACGTTCAAGCCCAATCCACCGGCATCGCCCTGGCCGGGGAGCAGGAGTCTGGCCGGTGGATCCGATGTCGTGACGTTAAAAACCAATCCGCCGGAATCGCCGGGGCCGGGGAGCAAGATTCTGCCCGGAGGATCTGCCGACGTGACGTTCAAGCCCAATCCACCAGGATCGCCCTGCCCAGGAAGTAGGACCCTCGCTGATGGGCGGGACGTGGTGACGCTCATCGGGATCCCGTCGGCCGTGCCGGGACCAACCAGCAGCGACGCTACCGGAGGTGCCGAGGCAGTGCTGCCGAGCAGCCGGACCTGGGCGACGGCGAATAGGCCGGCTGTTTCGACGCTGGTGGCTTTGATCCGGACGACCGGGGCGGCCATCAGGTCTGAGATAGGAGGCGGCGAGTAGGTTCCGTCCGGGGCGATGGTGCCCGGATTGGTCTCGGGGTCGCCGTCCGGTGGCACCAACGCCTCCCATGTTACCGCCTGATTCGCGGCAAACTGTATCGTCTGCCCGAACGTGGCGAAGCCTTCGTCGGGCGTAATGACGATCAATTCACATTCGTCGGGGATGCCGTTCTCATCGAGGTCCAGGCTGGTTCCGTCGGTGATGTCACATTCGTCGGGGATGCTGTTAGTGTTGCAATCACTGCAGGCCGGCTCGCCTGGACAGGTGGCGATTTCCTGGGCGTCCTCGACGCCGTTGTTGTTGCAGTCGTTGCCGCCCGGCTCGTTGACGCAGTTCTCGTCGCAGCCGTCGCCGTTGGCGGTGTTGCCGTCGTCGCACTCCTCACCGGGGTTGAGGAGCCCGTTACCGCAGATCGGGGCCTCGCACTCGTCGGGGATGCCGTTGTCGTTGAAGTCCTGGCTGGTGCCGTCGGCGATGTCGCAACTGTCTCCGATCCCGTTCCCGTTGCAATCGCTAACGCCAATCTCAAGTCGCTGTTGGACGGCAGCGATTTCCGGCGGTGTTCGTGCGATGTTAGACATACGTAGGGCATCCACGATTGCATCAAGCTGTTCCTCGCGGTTCGTATCCGTATCGTCACGAAAAAAGATTGCCTCAGACGGGGGTGCCGAGAAGCTCGCATTTGTCTGACCAAGAAACGCGCCCTGAAAGTAAATATCGATCTGGTCAGATGCGGTAGATACGAAAGCGATGTAGTGACGTTCCTCCGGCAAGACTTGCCCGCTACCCACGACAGGGTTTGGAAACGCCTGGATGCCCTCCTCGAAGTAATACCAGCCATCATCATTAGAATCACTGAAACCGAAGATTTTGCGCCAGTCGAAAGTGTCTTCTGGGGTGACTACCACTTCGACCGTGTATGGGTGGACGAGAAGATGAGCGAATTGGCTCCAATCGGTGCCGGTAGGGCCGCCAGAAGAAACATGCAGTCCTTGTCCCCAATCTGTATCGACGAATTCACCTCCGATGAGTAAGGCGTGGCGCTCGTTACCGCTTGAATCCAACACATCTCCGTTGAACTCGAATGTTGCCAGAACATTAGGACCAGGTAGGAAGATCTGACACTCGTCGGGAATACCGTCAGGTTGACAGTCCTCGCTGGTGCCGCGGGTGATGTCGCACACGTCCGGCACGCCGTTAGCGTTGCAGTCGGCGCATTGGGGGTCGCCGGGACAATTGGCGATCTCCGTAGCATCGGGGGTGCCGTCGCCGTCGCAGTCCGGCGCGGTGACGACGACGTCGTCGCCACCGCCGGTGCACTGCCCGGTGCTCGCGTTACAGGACTCCCCAGCCAGACACTTGGCCACGCTCTGACAATTACCCGTGCCCGGATCGCACGAGTCATTCGTGCAGGCGTCCCCGTCATCGCAGCTCTTCGAGGCGTTCACGCACCCCTGATCCGAGCAGGTGTCGTCGGTGCAGAGGTCTCCATCGTCACAATCCGCGTCGGAGGTGCATTCCGGGTCGCAGGCGTCGCCCAGGCCGTCGCCGTCGGTGTCCGTCTGATCGGGGTTGGGATCCTGGGGGCAGTTGTCGTCGGCATCAACAATACCGTCCCCGTCCGCATCATTATCAGGGTCGCAGGCATCGCCCAGTCCGTCGGCGTCGGTGTCCGCCTGATCGGGGTTGGAGTCCTGGGGGCAGTTGTCGTCGGCATCGACAATGCCGTCTCCATCCGCATCATTATCAGGGTCGCAGGCGTCGCCCAGTCCGTCGCCGTCAGCGTCAGCCTGACCCGCGTTGGGCACCGCCGGACAGTTGTCGTCCTGGTCCTCGATGCCGTCCCCGTCGCTGTCCGCGACCGCAGGCTCCGGCGGTTGCTCGATCTCGTAGTTCAGCTCCGTGACGACATCGGGACCATCGCCGCCGGGTGGGCTTTCGAAATCGACACCGAACAGAAACTCCGCCGGTGGCAGGGGCGTGCCATTTTCGTTTTCAAAATTACCTTCCACCTCGATCGACGTTGCCAGCTCGGGCCCGATGCGCAGCGGCGGCATGCCCGGCCGGACGCGCAGCCGGGTGTCGTGGACCATGATGTCCGCGCCCGGGGGCGGGGGGCTTAGGAACATGCGCACGCGAACGTCGGCGGTCAGGGAGCTGTTGTTGGTGATGGTCAGTGCCACCGGCCCCGCCTGAAGCGGAGGCACCTCGCGCCCCTCATCGGGCGTGGGGGATTCCTGCACTTCGATGGGCGGCGCGTCCGGAGCGCCCTGGAAGAACTCCGTCGGCAGCGACTGTAGGAACTCCAGAAAACCAGCATCCGTGCATGCAAACGGCGTGATCGCAAAAAGCGCTACGCTGACGGCGGTTAGTTTTCTCATGTCAGCAATGCCTCCAGTTCACGAGCGCACAAAGTGTCTGCAGGTCGACGCATCTCCCTCCCCCGAAAGAAAGCCCGACACCGCGTCTGCTAGTGTCGACCTACCGCTCCGATTGACTACTTGTAAGTACTTGTCAACTACTTGGCCCGACGACGCCAGCATAGCAACAAATCGATACGGAGTCAATGAATCAAACGCCTGACGAGCGCCGAAGGTCCGCTAATACCAACACAACGCGCGAGGGACAGGCTTTCCACCGGTGTACAGCAGTTGCACATGTCTTACCGGTCTAAAGTCCACTTCCAATGCGCCCGCATCGACTACCGCGGTACGAAGGACACGAAGTCCGGGTGCACCTCGCTTTAGAGGTGGGGGACGCGCTGCCAATAACGCCGTACTTTACCGGTTGCCATTCGGCGTGGAGGGAAGCAACTGCCGAGTACCGCCTCGGCTTGCAGCGGATCTTGTGGTTCGGACGGGGTGGTGTATGATCCTGGCGGCCCATGTTGGGCGCTCTGGGTGTTCGACGAGATGGGGGCGGTGGATTAACGTCTTGCCCCTGCTCGAGAAGTCCCCTGCGTCCCATGGGCGGTTCAGCAAGTCGCACTGCTTGGCGCGGGGCATGGTCGATCGCAACGATTGCTCGACCCGCGAGAATTGGTTCTGCCGTCGGAACCATATGCACAGGCAATTCGAGTCCCTCTGGCGACATCGCTGAGGTGTGTTGTGCTGAACGTCGAGCGCGACGAGTCGAGGTCCGGGTACGCAGTGCGGCCCGGCGCAACCAAGGAGGCATCAGTATGGGCAGAATTAGACTTGCTATAGTGGGCATTGGCAACTGTGCCAGCTCGCTGCTGCAAGGTCTGGCGTACTACAGAAATAGTTCCGCCGCGGACACTGCAGGCCTGATCCATTTGGTCATCGGAGGGTACCGGGTCGAGAACATCCGGGTTGTAGCGGCGTTTGACATCGATCGACGTAAGGTCGGCAAGCCGCTCGAAGAGGCGGTCTTCGCCCCGCCGAACTGCACCACCGTCTTTCACCGCGAGCTTCCCCCCTACGGCGTGGCCGTGCAGATGGGTCCCGTGTTGGACGGCGTAGCCGACCACATGAGCGACTACCCTGATGACCAGGCTTTCAGGGTGGCGGATGAAAAACCGTGTGATACCGCCAAGGCTCTGACGGACTCCGGCGCGGAGGTGCTGGTTTGTTATCTGCCGGTCGGCTCCGATGAGGCCGTCCACCACTACGCTCAGGCCTGCCTGGACGCGGGCGTTGCCATGGTCAACTGTGTGCCGGTGTTCATCGCCTCACATCCGGAATGGAGCGGACAGTTTCGCAGAAAGAACCTGCCCATCGTCGGCGACGACATCAAGAGCCAGTTCGGCGCGACCATCATTCACCGGGCGTTGACCCGGCTCATGGGCGACCGCGGCGTCAAGCTCGAACGGACCTACCAGCTCAACACCGGCGGCAACACCGACTTCCTCAACATGCTCGAACCAAGCCGCCTGACATCCAAACGGATATCCAAGACCGAGTCCGTGCAGTCGCAATTAGACATCCCCCTGGAGAAGGACAACATCCACATCGGCCCCTCCGATTACGTGGCTTGGCAGAAGGACAACAAGGTGTGCTTCTTGCGGATGGAGTGGCGCGGCTTCGGCGACGTGCCCATGGACCTGGAACTGCGTCTCAGCGTGCAGGACTCCCCGAATAGCGCGGGCATCGCGGTGGATGCCATCCGATGTGCCAAGCTGGCGCTGGACCGGAAGATCGGCGGCCCGCTGCACGAAATCTCCGCGGTCTGCATGAAGCGTCCACCGGAGCAGTTCCGCGACTCCGAGGCCCGAGACCGCCTGGAGCGATGGATTTCCGGGTGATCCGAGCCGTTATTCTTGCAGCCGGCGAGGGGTCACGGATAGCGTGCCAAGGCGACCGCACGCCCAAGCCGGCGCTAAGACTGCTGGGCCTGTCCCTGGCGGAGCGGACGATCACCTCTTTCATGGCCGCCGGGATTCGACGCTTCCTCGTCGTACTCGGCCACGCGGCCGATCAGGTCCGGGCGCACTACCAGGAAATCGCCGCCCGGCGGGAGTGCGATGTTGACTTCGTCACCGCCCAGAGCTGGAAACTTGGCAACGGCGCCAGCACGCTGGCCGCCGCCGACAAAGTGAGAAACGACCCCTTCCTGCTCACCATGTCCGACCACCTCATCGCGCCGTCACTGATCGCCAAGATCCTTCGGGCCGGGCCGCGAGAGGGCGAGATCTGTCTCGCCGTAGATCGGGACAAGGCTGGTGTCTTTGATATCGAGGATGTCACCAAGGTCGTGCTGTCGAACGGTCGGGTGGTTCGGATCGGCAAGACGCTCGACCAATGGGACGCCGCGGATACCGGCGTATTCCTGTGCACACCGTCCCTGTTCGATGCGCTCGAGCGGGCGAAGGCTCAAGGACGGCACTCCCTTTCTGACGGCGTGGGCGAGCTGGCCGCGGCCGGGAAGGTGACCGCCGTTGACGTCACCGGGGAGGATTGGATCGACGTGGACACGCCGGAGACGTTCCGCGAGGCCCGGCGCCGCCTTCTCGCCAACCTGACCAAGCCGGGAGAGGACGGGTACGTATCCATTCACTTGAACCGCGCCATTTCCACGCGTCTTTCGGCCCGGCTGGTCACGACGCGGATCACGCCCAATCAGATCAGCGTGATCAGTTTCTTGATCTCGCTCGTGGGAGCGGTCTTGCTGGGTGTAGGCCAATACGCTTTCGGTCTCGTCGGCGGATCGCTGATCCAGTTGGCCTCCATCATCGATGGCTGCGACGGAGAGATCGCCCGGCTAAAACACCTCAGTTCCGCTCGCGGGGCGTGGCTTGATACCGTCCTGGATCGGTACGCGGATCTGGCCGCCGCCCTCGCCATCACCTTTGCTTACTCTGTTGCTCATCCCGGCCCACTTCCGGCGATCGTGGGAACCGTGGCGGCCTTCGGGTTCATCCTGGCCAGCTACGTAACCAAGGAGTATGCCATCCGCCACGAGCGGCCCTACCCCAACGACGTCCTCAACCGCCTGAAGCGCCGCGACCTGCGCCTGCTGCTCATCTGTGTCGGAGCGGTGGTCGGCCGACCGTTCGAAGCCCTCTTGATCGCGGGCGCTCTATCCCACGTTTGCGTGATCGGCATCCTGATCAAGGGTTGGGTCCTGAGCCGGCCGACCAAAGACACGAAATAGCGAATGGCGAATTCAGAATAGCGAATTGAGGTTTGCTCTCCATCTTTCGCTATTCGCCATTCGCCATTCGCTATCCTGGCCGGGTGGCCGTCCAGTTGAAGCCCTAGTCTCCGATGATCTTGACGAGCACGCGCTTTCGTCTGCCTCCATCGAACTCGCCGTAGAAGATCTGTTCCCAAGGCCCGAAGTCCAGGCGCCCATCCGTAACCGCAACGACTACCTCCCGACCCATGATCTGGCGTTTGAGGTGTGCATCGCCGTTGTCCTCGCCCGTGCGATTGTGTCGGTAGTGTTCGATCGGTTCATGGGGCGCGAGCTTCTCCAGCCAATCCTCGTAATCTTCGTGCAAACCAGGCTCGTCGTCGTTGATGAACACGCTCGCGGTTATGTGCATGGCGTTGACCAGACACAAGCCCTCTCGGATTCCACTCGCGCGTAGCGCTTCGGCCACCTGGGGCGTGATGTTGATGAAGGCCCGGCGTGCAGGCGTCTCAAACCACAACTCGCGACGGGTTGTTTTCATAGATGGTTCCTCCCCGATTCACAGGACCACGGTTAGCCATTGTCCCACGAGCTCATCCGCGCCACGATCCACGCTCGAAGAGCATGTGGCGTACCCTCATCGAGCCGCCCTTGAGGGTCGTTCCGACGGAGGCTGGTTAGCGTTCCTTACTCGCGCGAGGCATTTGTGGACAGTATAGCACGCGCCCTCGCAACGGCGAAAGGGCAATGGAGGTCAGGGCATCGACCGGGTGGCCCACCTCCTTTGGACAGGGGCCACCCGGCAAAGTCACGAAATAGCGAATGGCGAATTCAGAATAGCGAATTGAGGCTTGCTCTCCGTTTTTCGCTATTCACCATTCGCCATTCGCTATTCTTTAGTCGCTACGGACCTCCAGGTGGGTCACCACAAGACGAATGTCGTCGTATGACACCTTCGCGTCCAGGCGCTCGAAGATCGGCTTGAGCCTGTCGGTTCCGACCTCGTCGGCTGCGTGGGCAACCGCGGTGTAAGTAGCCTCAGCCACCCATCTCTCGATGGAAGCGGGCTTGGTGGTTGCGATGAACTCACTCAGGTGGTTGGCTACGGTGCTCCGCGCACGGGCCAGAGAACCCATCACGTCATCCACAGAAGCCCCCTGCGCGAACATAGTGAACGCAGCCCGCTTGGTGCGAGACATCCCTCCTCGGGAGCGCGTCACTCGTGTCGAGGATGAGATGTAGGCGTCGGAACCGGATCGCGTGCGGTCGTCGGCGACATCGGTCGAAAGGCTGTGGGCGCAGCAGTACGATTTGATCTCTGTAAGGAACCGATCGCCGAACTTGGTCAACTTGGCGTCGCCGATCCCTTGCACCTGCCGAAACACCGTCGGTCCTGTCGGTCGACAGCGGGCCAGATCGCGCAGCGTCCGGTCGCTGAAGATCACAAACGCCGGCACGCCGTCTTGCTCGGCCAGCCCACGCCGTACGCCGCGCAAATGTTCGAACAACTCTCGATCCACTCCGTCCCACGATACGATGGTTCCACGCGTTTCCTTGACCGGTTCAGCCGCGGCGCGGATCAAGCGGACGGTGCGCTGGCCGCGCATGACCTCCCAGGATGCGTCATTGAGCTCCAAGACCGGGAGATTGCCGATCGTTCGTTCCAGGAGGCTTTGATCCAGAAGTTGGTAGATCCAATCCGTCAGCGTTTTTGTCGGCGTGCCCCGGAGAATCCCATACGTGCTGATCTGGCTGTGCCGGTGTCTGCGAATGAGTTCAGTATCGGCGCCCGAGAGCACATCCACCGTGTGCTTGATGCCGAAGTTCATGTTGCTTCTCTGCACGATCCTGACTACGCAGGAGAGAATCTTCTGCGCGATCTCGGTGGCGTCCTCCAGGCCCTCGGTCTCGTTCAGGCAGATGTCACATGCCTGGCAATCTTCTTTGGAGTAGGCTTGCCCGAAGTGCTCCGAAAGGGCGCGGTGCCGGCATTGTGGGGCTGTGCAGTAGCGCCGCATCTCATTGACCAGAGACATCTGGGCGGCGATGAGCCTTTCCGAGTCGGCCGACTCCTCCGCGCTGCGGGCGATCAAAGATTGCCACCGCATGGCGTCGGCTGCTGAATAGAAGAGTACACACTCCGCCTCGAGCCCGTCACGTCCCGCCCGCCCCGTCTCCTGCTGATAATGCTCGACGGACTTCGGCGTGGTGGCGTGGACCACGCACCTCACATTGCTTCGATCAATGCCCATTCCGAAGGCCACCGTAGCGGTGACGACGTTCAGCGACTCACCGGCGAAGGCGTCCTGGGTGCGTCGCCGCTCATCAGCGTTCAGACCCGCGTGATAAGCACGGGCCTTGATCCCGGCGGCTTGAAGAGTATCGGCCATCGCCTCGGTATCGTTACGACTCAGGCAGTAGACAATGACTCCTTCCCCCTGGTGCCGGTGAATCACGTCGATAACCTGGGAATAAACGTCGACCCGCGGCACTACCCGGTAGGTCAAGTTTGATCGATCGAACGTCCCTACAAGCATCGTGGGGTCGCTAAGATGCAGTTGCGCCGCGATGTCCTCACGCACGCGCTGCGTCGCCGTGGCCGTGTAGGCGTGGATGCTGGCTTTGGGAAATCGTTGCTTGAGCACGGCGAGTTTGCGGTAGCTGGGACGAAAGTCATGGCCCCAATGGCTGATGCAGTGGGCTTCGTCAATGGCAAAGGCCCGAACGTCAAGCCGTTCAGCGATGTTCAGGAATGCCCCCGCAAGGAGGCGTTCCGGCGATACAAACATCGACCGGAATCGACCGGCCAGCAGGTCACGGATTGTCTGGCCGTTCTCGGCGCCCGACAGACCGCTGTGAATCGCAGCAGCCGGGTAGCCGCACGCCCGGAGCCCGTCCACCTGGTCCTTCATCAGGGAGATCATCGGTGACACGACGATGTCGGTACGATCAGCCACTACGGGCGGAACTTGGTAGCAGAGGGATTTCCCGCCTCCGGTGGGCAGCACCACAACCGAGTCCCGCCCTTCGAGCGTCGCCCGGATGGCCTCTTCCTGCAACGGCCGAAGAGCGTCGAAGCCCCAGTACGAGCGGACCGGCTCCATAATTCGCCCAAGCGACACGTCTGGTGACGAGGTGCAGCCGCCCGGTTCGGATTGTCTTGTTAGTCCTGTCCCCATGAGCAACAGCGTAATCACAGCGACTACCGGCGACAAGGGCCGGGATGTCACTATGGATGACACCGTCCTTCGGTGAGTCGGGATTCCGGGCTCGGCCCAGGACCGCAAGGCCAACCCAAGACGGTGGATCCAGAAAAAGGGTCATCCAGCAATGCTGGTGCGAGAGTCCTTTCTCGCACCCATCCACCGGGGAACTCCTCCCCCTGCCCCGCGTGCGAATTGGAGGGCGTGTCGAGCGGCGGTTCGTGCTTGCCAGCCCTTGGAGTCGAACGGCGCTGAGCGGTCGACTGACCTGCGTATGGCCTCCAGCTCGGCGTGACCGGTTGAGAGGATTCCTTGCGGGCGACGGACTCATAGCCTCACCGGTCGACGGAAGTCCGCTGAGCAGTGATCCAGGCCTCCGGAGTTGGTCACAACACGGATGGGGGTCCGAGG
>JAZGDL010000075.1:0-4495 GCA_036477795.1 Phycisphaerae bacterium | reverse complement strand
GAACAGGGCCGCCGGCGAGAGGCAGTAGGTCGGCCACCAGATGGGCGGGTTGCACACGCCCGGGAGCGGCGCGAAGTCGCCGGGGTGATCCAGGCAGGGTTCGACCAAGTCGAAGAAGGGGTCCTTGGGCGCGTAGTAAATCTTGTCATACCAGCGCCCGTTGACGTACTGGTTTAACTGGCTGACGTTGGGAAATCGGAACCATCCGAAGCCATCAATGCCGTTGACGACGCCGGGGAATCCGATCGGCTCGACGGCCCACGGGGCGGGTCCCTGTGGGTGGTGCGGCCAAAACGCCCACAAGCCGTTGCCCCCCGGGCCGGTGCCCCAGCCGGCGAGCAGCGGCGGATGGCCGGTCGATGCAGTCCCATCGTAGCCGATCGCGTTGCCGTAATTGGTCATGTCCCCGTACGCGCTGATGTTGTACCGGGCCAGCGACAGCTGCGCGTCCTCCCAGTCGCCGGCGTAGGCGTTGTGGGCGACGGCCAGCTGGCGAAGGTTGCTCACTGAGGTGGTGGTTCGAGCCTTGTCCCGGGCCTTGCCGATGGCCGGCAGCAAGATGCCGATCAGCAGCGCAATGATCGAGATAACCACGAGCAACTCGACGATCGTAAAGCCCTTATAAAGATGTCTCTTCATGGCGAAGCCTAATCCTTCCTGCGGGGATATAGCCACCGCAAACGTGAAATGCTGGACGTCAGCGCCCGAACCCATATCGGGCTGGATGTGATATGCCAAGGGTAAGCGTAGCAACTTGATGCATGAGTGCAAGAGGATTTCCGCGCAAATTTGGCGGACGGGGGGTCCTTCGTACGAATTCAGCAGGCCCCGAAGAAGTGGGCGAAATGGGCCGGCAAGAGAGATCGGACAAGACGTGCCCGGTGGGTGCGCCACGGCCAGTGGCCAGTGGGTCGCACACCTAAGTGTACGTCCATATAACCGCCGGGCCAGCAGAAATCTTCGACTTGCGAGAAGTTATCGAGCGCCTTTTGCAATGAGGAGCCGTGAATCCGGTGGGACGGGCGTGACGCTCTTGTGAGAGGGGCTCCTGGCGTTGCGGCCGCGGCGGGGCTTGCGTCGTATGCTCTTGTAAATAAGAGAGATCTAGCCGTCAGTCTATGGCGAGAGATCCGCCACAGGCGGCTTGCGGGTCGGATTCGGCCGGGACAATCGAGCTGAACAGCGGCGTCTGGGGAAGCGTGGAGCCAGCGTGTGGGCCGGGTCGGAGATGCTCGGCGGCGGCCGGGGTGAGCCGACGGCCTTGGCGGGTGCGGGCCAGGAACCCGATCTGGAGCAGGTACGGCTCCACGACATCCTCCAGGGTCCCGGCATCATCGCCCATGGTGGCCGCCATCGCCTCCAGCCCGGCGGGTCCGCCGGCGTAGGTTCGGGCCAGCGTTCGCAGATAGGCCCGGTCAAGGTGATCCAGTCCCCGCTCGTCGACGCCCTCCAAGGCCAAGGCGTCGGCCACCACGTGTTCGTCGATTCGCCCCGCGGCCCGGACCTGGGCGAAGTCGCGCACCCGTCGAAGCAGCCGCAGCGTCACGCGGGGCGTGCCCCGGCTCCGACCGGCGATCGCCGACAGGGCCGCTTCGCCGACGCCGCCAAGCCCCAACTGATCGACGGCCCGCCGCAGGATCTGTAAGAGTTCCTTGTTCGTGTAGAAGCGCAGGTGATGCGAGATGCCGAAGCGATTCCGAAGCGGCCCCGACAACAAACCCGCGCGCGTTGTCGCCCCAATCAACGTGAACGGGGCCAGCGCAATGCTGATCGTCTTGGCGTGTCGGCCGGAATCGACCATGACGTCGACCTTGAACTCCTCCATCGCCGGGTAGATGTACTCCTCGACCGCCGGAGGGAGGCGATGTATCTCGTCGATGAACAGCACGTCCCTCGGTTGCAGTCGACTCAATGTGCCGACCAGATCGCCGGCTCTGGTGAGGGCCGGGCCGGAGGTGGTGAACGCGCGCGTGTTCATTTCAGCGGCGATAATGTGGGCGAGCGTGGTCTTGCCCAGACCGGGTGGGCCGTGCAGGAGGATGTGCTCCATCGGCTCGCCGCGCTGCTGGACCGCCTCGAGGGTGATCGAGATGCGCTCGATCAGGTCGGTCTGCCCGACGAAGTCGCCCAGGCAGCGCGGTCGCAGCGTCGAACGCGGGGCATCGTCCTGCGCCGATTGCGATTCACCGGAGATGATTCGTTGCTTGGCCATAGACACCCGGTTGCGGCGATAGGGAAACGGAGCCTTTGGGGCTTATCGACTGACGACGGTCCTCCAACGCAGCTTCATCGTCTGTTTACATTTCGTTCGGGTTGAACCGGCCCTGGGAGTGTCGTAGGCGGACTACGTCTCGCTTTGGCGATATAGCGATCTTTTTTGTTGCATTCAAGGAGCCGTCTGGTCAGAATATGGGCGGACCACTCGCCTGGGAGAGACGGGTCGGTCTAAGAGAGAAGCGTTGCCAGCGACGGCTCGGCCCGATGCGCACCGGAGTTGGCTTGTACACAAAGGCATGGTTTCCTCAAATCGAGGGAAGGTAGCTCACTAAGAGCGAGGAGTAAGAGATGAAGAAATGCACACTCATTGCGGTCAGCGCGCTCATCGCGTGCTGCGTCGTCGGACATGCCAATGCGCAGATCGTTGCGATTGGTGAATTCACGGGCGATCTGAGCGAGGGCTTTGAAACCCAACCGCCGGGGCAGTTCGATGTTTTCATTGATGTGTTTGGCGGGCAGGGCATCGTGCAGACGGTCACCGGCGGCGCCGGTGTGCACATTACGTCGGGGTGGGCGTTTAACGGCACCGTCTTCCCCCACGGCGGTTCGTTTTTTATGGGTAGTGCCGGTCCCGCCCTGGAGTGGATATTCGACGTGCCCGCGCTGCAGTTCGGAGGCTTCTTTACCACCAACAGCGGTACCTCCGACGCGGTCGCATCCTTCTACGATGAGTTTGACAACCTCCTGGCGTCTCTGGTCGTCACCGCGCCTGCGAGCAACAACTGGGTCTGGAACGGGTGGGAGACACAGGGCGTGGGAATCAAACGGGTGATCATTGACGGCAACGCGTTCAACGGCGGCTTCATCATGCACGATGACATGCAATACACCGCAATTCCCGCCCCGGGTGTGTTGGGCCTGTTTGCAATCGGGTTCGGAATGGCCCGCCGTAGACGACGCACTGCCTAGGCGCCAAACGCGATCAACTGAACAACGAAGGACTGTCGTGGCATACAACGCCGGCGGCAGTCCTTTTTCTATTCTGTTCGCATTGCTGCCGGGTTGAATCGGCCCTGGGAGTGTCGTAGGCGGCCTTTGTTCTTGCTTCGCGATAATTCGATCTTTTTTGTTGCATTCAAGGGACCGTCTGGTCAGAATATCGGCGGACCGCTCGCCTGGGAGAGACGGGTCGGTCTAAGAGAGAGAGAAGCGTTGCCAGCGACGGTTCGGCCCGATGCGCGCCGGAGTTGGCCTGTACACAAAGGCACGGTTTCCTCAAAACGAGGGAAGCTAGCTCACGAAGAGCGAGGAGTAAGAGATGAAGAAATGCACACTGATTGCGGTCGGCGTGGTTGCGATGAGCTTGACCAGCGCATCGCTCGGCGATGAGTTGTTCAATAACTTTGGTGGCAGTGATTCGATCTTCATTGGTGAGATCTTCGACGGGGGGATGCTTTTCGGCGGCGGTTTCCTTTTGGACAACGGATCGCTTGCCAATGGTTCAGGCCGTACGGTCAGCGGCGGAAACATCTCCGGCGGCTTCACCGTCTTTCAGCCGTTTGAGGTGACCGGACCGGGCTGGAATGTCACGACGATTGGCGTGGATGGATGGCTCGTTCTTGATCCGCTGGGGTTGGGCATGCTCGGAACGCTCCTACCCGATTCAGGTGGTGATCCTGATGAAGCGAATCCGATCGCGAGCAATACGTTCTTCCTGGGAACGGATCCATTCAATCCCAATTGGCGGGACGAAGCCTTTGACGTGACACTTACGCCGGGAATGTACTGGATGATGTGGGAAGACAACGGTGACCCTGGCTTCTGGTCTGCGATCTTCAGTGCTCCCCAGGGACTCAACTCGTTCTCCCGGAGAGATGACGGGGCGATCTTCGGGTCCGGCCCGACCGCGCTGCGGATCGCCGGAACCGAGGTCCCCGCCCCCGGTGCATTCGGCCTGCTTGTCATCGCACTGGGCGCGGCCCGGCGCAGACGACGCACCGTCTAAGCGTCAAACGCGATCAACTGAACAACGAAGGACTGTCGTGGCATACAACGCTGGCGGCAGTCATTTTTCTATTTTGTATGCGGGGGCGCCGCCCTCTTTACTGATTGGCCCCGTGGGGTTCGTTCACATCCCCACATGCGGCACCACCCGCTCGGCCGCACTGTCCAGCTCGAAGTAATCCCCGCTCTTGAATCCGAACATCGACGCCAGGAAGTTCGTCGGGAACGTCTGCGTGAGTTGGTTCATCTCCCGCACGTTGCCGTTGAAGAACCG
>JAZGDL010000074.1:0-4819 GCA_036477795.1 Phycisphaerae bacterium | reverse complement strand
CCCGTTGGTCTCATTCCGACAGTGTGTTTGTTTCCGTCGCGCCTGGATTCCGCGCTGACTCCCCTGACTTCCCATCTATTCCGTCTCTGCGGGCTCTGCGTGCTCCGCGGTGAATAATCCGCGCTAGTCTCTGGTTTCTTGTTTTCCACGATGTTCCGCGTTGCTTGCGGCGACAATCCATGACCGAACAGGACTCCCGGACCACCGCTATCTGCCGCGTCGGGCCCTCCGGCTGGAGTTACCCGGATTGGAACGGCATCGTTTATCCGCGTCGCCGGGCGCGAGGTTTCGACGAACTGGCGTTCATCGCCGATTACTTCGACGCCGTTGAGGTCAACGTCAGCTTTTACCGGCCGATCCCGCCAGAGATGAGCGCCCAATGGGTGCGGCGAACCGCCGAGTACTCTCGCTTCAAGTTCACCGTCAAGCTGCACCAATCGTTTACCCACGAGCGCCAGGACTACTCGCGTGGCGCCGTTGACCAATGGCTGGCGGGCATCAAGCCGCTCAGCGAGGCGTCACGGGTGGGCTGTCTGCTGCTGCAGTTTCCCTGGTCGTTTCGCCGTTCGCCGGAATCGGTTGACTGGCTCAAACGGCTGGCGGACGATTTTGGCGGGCATCCATTGGTGGTGGAGCTGCGTCACGATTCCTGGGAAGTTCCCGAGACGTTGGCGGAGCTGCACGGGCGTGGTATCAGCCTGTGCAACATCGACCAGCCGCAGTTGCCGCATTGCGTGGCGCCGTCGGCCCACGCCACCGGGCGCGTGGGATACGTGCGATTGCACGGGCGGCGAGCCGACACCTGGTTCGCTCAAAGAATCGAATCCTTCGAGCGCTACAATTACCTCTACTCCGCTGAGGAGTTGGACGGTTGGCTGCCGCGTATCCGGCAGCTCGGCACCCAGTGCGACGAGGTCTACGTATTCGCCAACAATCACTACAGAGGCCAGGGTCCAGCCAACGCCCTGCAGATCAAAGCCATGCTCGAGGGCAACAAGGTCGACGTGCCCCCGCAGATGGTCGAGCATTTTCCGGCACTGGCGGACGTGCGAATTGCCGATTCTGCGGGATTCCGCGAGACGCTCTTTTAGTGCGCCGCTTCATGAGGTGCGGGACTGTCATCGCAGCGGATGCCCCGCGCCTTCCAGGGTCTGTCGATTTATGCTGTAGCGCTACCCCTTGTGGGTGGCGCACCCTCGCTCTGCGCCACCCACAAGGGGTGGCGCTACATCATGGATCGCTCCAAAAGACTAAATCGACAAGCCTTCCAGGGCTGGGGGACGGAATCGAGGCCTGCACAGCCCGTCATGAAACCGCCTGGGGGCCCTGGAAGAGCTATGGTCAACATCGCCCCGCCTGCTATAATGATCAACGTTCGGTGGAGCCGACAAACGGGATCGGAGAAATGGGCGGCATAACGTCGGTCGGAGTAGAGGAGCGTGCAGAGTATCTCCTGCTTCTCGAAACCACGTGTACGGACGTGCTGCCCGACCAGTTAGTGCATTTATAGTAAAGGAGACTAACTATGCACATACTACGCAGATTGCCCGTTGGGCGTGTCCTGGCCGCCACCGCCGGCGTCTTGACGTTGTCGGCCGTCGGCTGTGCTCCAAGCGGCGAGCCGGTGGAGAACGAAGTCTTGATGCGGAGCATCGCGTTCGATCCGCCGGAGATCACCATCCGCGTTGGAGAAACGGTCACCTGGACAAATCGCGACCTGGTGCCGCACACCGCCACCTCGGGTAATCCGGGGGAGGTTGGTTTGGGGTCGATCTTCCGCTCCGCATTCCTTCTTCAGGGCCAGAGGTTCACGCACACCTTCAACGAAGCGGGCGAGTTCGTTTATTTCTGCGAGGTCCATCCGGCGATGATGCGTGACGCAAAGGTCATCGTGCAGGAAGAGGGACAGTGACCCGGTAGTAGCGCCCAGCCGGTATCCCCTAGAAGCTCATGACCGCCAAGAGACTGATGTGTCACCCCATGACACTGGCCGCCCATGACACTGGCCGTCAGCGACTACGCCGCACAGGACTCGAACCTGTAACCTTCGGTTCCGTAGACGGCGCCCTGTATTCGCCGTAATCCCTTAACCCACAACAGGTTATGGGTTTATCGCGGATTCCAAGGTAGGCAAAATGCGGCAAAACGCGGCAAATCGAGGCAGACCGGCAAGCCTCGGGCAAGCCTCAAGCGGCCTCCGAGGTGACACTACGTGACACTCCTTTCCCGCCGATCTGAGTTCCGATCGCCTGTAGGGTTGTTCAAGTTGTCGGAAACCCGTTCAAGTTGTCGGAACACGCCGACCACTCAAAAACCCACCCCTGCCCCCACGCCCGCGGGGCCAGGAGTAGGCCTTACGTGGGTTCTCCCGTGTTTTCGCCCCTGGGGTGGGGGAACCCCCGCCCCAAATGGGGCCTGAACGCCCCGGTTCATACACGCTCCCCGGAAGGGCACGAAGAATCGCCCCCGTGGCTGATCATCAGAAAGCGTTCAGCGGTCAGCTTTCAGCAATCAGCCAGACCGCTGAAAGCTGACTGCTGACTGCTGATGGCTGATGGCTGAAGGCTTACGAACATGAGTACCTGCTCGTTATCGGCCCACGTGGCTGTGATTCTAGGTTTATGTTAGCGCAGTCGCACTTGTGCCGGGATTGCCACACGGCACCAGGTCGAGCGCGATTTGCTGGGAAAATTCTCATAATCTTGCTTGCAATGGTCCTTTTTTTTCGCTAGGCTAGCCATGCGGCGATTAAAAATGGAGGGGTAGCCCATCCGGCGAACGGTGATGCAAGTCAGTTCGTCCCAGTCAAGGTAGTGTTCCGACTCCCTTCCGTGAGTTCGTTGATGTGCGGGTTTGAGCCTTTGTGCTGAGGGTCTACGCTCTGGGCTGGAGCGCATTTCCTTTCCTCTATGGAGACGCGCTGGTAGGCAGGCGAGGCGGGCTGGTAGGTGAGCAGGGGAGGAGGCGGCATGGTAGGTGTCAGGCTGATCAGTTCTTGTTGCGCGTTGGCGTTCCTTAGCGCAGCGGTTCCGGCTGCGACGGTAACGCTCGACTTTGAAACCCAAGACGATTTTGTAACGCTCCTGGTCAACGGGCAGGATATTTCAACGCCTCCGGAGTTCGGGGCCCTTGTGGCCATCAGTGATGCCGGTGCCGGCCACGCGGGCGCGGCCATCTTCGATTCGACCCCCTGCGCCGGCGGCCCGAATTGCGGAGCAGGGGATCCGGACCTGCTGGTGGGTTTGGGCAACATCCTGATTCTGCAGAACTCCGCGTTGACCACCCAAACCGTGCCGGGCATTTTCGACACGCCCAATGACGACCCCGGCGGGGGAACGCTGGTCTTCGACTTCCTCGTTCCCAACGTCAAGATGATATCCGTCGATCTGGTCGACATCAACGGTGGCGGATCCTCCGTGATCGTCCTGACCGACGGCGGCGGCAAGACGCGAACCTATTCAGTACCTGACAACTGGACCAAAGACATCAGCGCGAGCGGTCCCGACGGTTTCGACACGCTGGATTTGACCACGCTGGCACCTCAGCTCGGGGAAGGGGGAGCCACCGCGACGGCCTCCGAAGACGCCGGATTCGACGCGACGGATGCAGTCAAGTTGACGGTAGCGTTCGGTGGATCGGGCGCTATGGACAATCTCCAGTTCGTGTACACCGGGGCGTGCTGTGACCGACTTAACAACGTATGTACTGAGGACTTGACTGAGACTGCGTGCCTGGCTCTGGGCAGTGCTTCGTTTGACGAGTACCGCTGGGGCGGGCCCGGCTCGACCTGCGCAACCATCGACCCCCCGTGCGTGGGGTGCGACACGGTAGTTCCCTGTCCCACCTGCACGGAGAAAGTCCGGCCTGCCGGCGGGAGCGTCGAGATCGAGTTGGTCTCAAGCAGCTTTGACGGGACCGACACGACGTTTACTTACCGGATCTGCCAGGTGATAGGCCCGGCGATCAGTCACTGGGTACTTGGCATGTCGCCGGAATGCTGCTTGAATTTCCTCTCCGCCACGGGCGGTAGTCCTGGGAATCCCACCGCGTGCGGGACAGATCCATCCACCGGCCTGTTCGGACTGAAGTGGGAAACGGGCATTGGCGTGGCGGCCTGCGACGGCCTCACTTGCGGGAACCCTGGCAGCACTTTTACCGTGACTTTCTCCGGGAGCGTTCCTGATACCTCTTGTCTCAAGTCCGTGAATAAGCTCAACGGGCCACCCTCCAGTGCGTTCGGTTGTATTAAGGGCCCGAACTGCAGTGTTGAATGCGTCGATGACACTGACTGTGCCAAGTGTGAGTTCTGCGGCCTCGCGACCAATACGTGCGAGCCGCTGGCCCCCGGTGCCTGCTGCGTTTCTGACGCCGATTGTCCGAGTGACACGAAGTGTGTCGACCATTTTTGTGATCTGATTACGAATACGTGCGATTCGACGGTGACTCCGAGCTGCTGTGAGAATGACGGTGATTGCCCAGCGGACACCAAATGCGACGACCATTTCTGTGATCTGATTACCAATGCCTGTGACGTCAGTACACCTGCGGGCTGCTGCGAACTTGATGCCGATTGCCCAATGAAGTGCGATGTTTGCGATGTGTTCACCAACACATGTGTGACTGTTGCCGGCTGTTGCGAGTCGGACGCCGACTGTTCTCCGGATCCGAAGTGCTTCGACAGCTTCTGTGATTTGGCGACGAACAGTTGCCAGCTTAGCGCTAAACTCCCGAACTGCTGTACGGCCGACGCCCAGTGCGGCAAGTGTGAACTCTGCGATCTGGCGACGAACACGTGCTTCAAAGGAGTTCCGAATTGTTG
>JAZGDL010000073.1:0-3196 GCA_036477795.1 Phycisphaerae bacterium | reverse complement strand
GCAGCAGGCCGTTTGGATTGCGATAGCAGGCAAGGCTGCGGCGGGTCGTTGACCTGTCGTTCCTGAAAACACTATCCGGGTTGTCCCTGGTAGTAATTCCATCCGAGACCGCTGCGGCGTTTCGGCGATCTTGATTTCTTTGACTGGTACGAAGGACGAACCTGTTGGGGCCGAATAATGCCACCATGCGGGATGACATTCCTGGTATGCACAGCTCGGTGGACGCGGGTTTGCTCAACTGGGTGAAAAGCCGGACTGAAGCCAGGCCCAATCGCGCAGATCCACAGTGTTGCTCCTGTCGACGTCGGCGCATTCGCACGCTTGGACAACGTCGGCGGCCGGGCCCCCCATGCATGCCCTGAACGCCCTATGGTCGGCGGCGTTCGTGGTACCGTCGACGACGCAATTGACGGGTTCCGCCAATATCAGATTCAGATCGAGATGTTCAAGCGTCCCGATCGTGTTGATGGGATAATCGGCAACAAGCACCTCCGGGTCAGCACCACGTTGCACGTATAGTCGCGCCACCTGGCTGACGCGCGCGGCATCGTCGCGAACAGGGCTCCCCGGTGCGGGTGCTTCCAACCGAAGCTTGAGCGTATATCCTTCGCCGGCGAACGTGCTCGCGCCCATCTTGTATACGCCCACGGGACGCGGAACGCCCTTCACGCGGGCCACCACGGTGATGCCGGAGGACGAGTTGACCCGCATGCCGTTGATCAAGACATTGCCGAACAGCGCCGCATCGGGCTGAGGGATTCCGGCCCATACAATCGACCCCACGGCCAGCGCCAGGATGGAAAGTAGCGTCCGTTTCCGCGCACTCATATATCTGCCTCCGCCCGTGGTTACGTTCGATATCTGCATCTTCGTCTTCCCATCTGAGTATGGTCTGGCGGTCATGCCTTAACCCTCAATCACCCGTGGTACCCAGGACACTGATTGGTTCTCCGAGACCATCGTTATCGCCCGTCGTCACCGTCGGAAGGGTACACCCCGAGTATCCATTCGACTTAATCAATAGTTTGATATCGCTGGTGCCCGGCGTACCACCGGAGCCGTTGATGAACACATCAACGCCGTCCACCTCTTCCGCACCGGCGAGCTCCGATTCCGGGATAATCAAGAGCCACCGTGTGTTCCACACCGAGCGACCGGCGAGCTTGGGACTGCGTTCACAGGTGCCCGCCAGGAAGTCGCAAGCGGGGACCGTGGGAATCAGCCTGCGCTGCACGAATCCGCTCGCGCCGCCGGCCAGAGAGTCCCACGGCTGCCACGTCGGCGACTCGAAATCATTCGAAAGGGGGAACGGATTCGGGATCAACTGATCAAGCAAATCCCATTCACGAATCGGTGCTTCGCTGCAGAGCGGAACGCGCGTCACATCGAGCCCCACGGGAATGACATAGACGTTGGTTATGATATTCAGCGGCGGCCCCGGATAGTCCTCGAACCGTACGCCATACTCGTTAATCCGCAAGGCGAACCAATCGGACGGCATCGTCACATCGCCCGTCGACGGTCGACCGAAGAAGTTCCGGCCGGAAATCAATTTCGATTGGAACGGAATGACAAGAGCAGGGTTCGGATCAGGCGCCCCCTGCAGCGGCTGAGCAAACTCCAGGTATTCCGCAAGCGTATTGATGTTCGGATGCTGGAATTCGGTAAGCTTCTGCCGCCAGGTCTCATCGAATTCGGCTGTATTGGGAATGCGGAACATCTCCCACCGGAGACTGAAGGTTCGGTCAAACTCCGCACCGGCGTTGAACCCAAGATCAACGCGCACGCTATCGAAACTTTGCTTCATTTGTGCCAGCTTCCCGCTGAGTCCGTTGCCGGGAACGGGCGCGCATACTCCGCCGAGGGTACAGGCAAACGGCCCGAGGATGCGTTCCTTGACGATATCGGTCAGAAAACGCTGACCGCTCCGAGTTTGCGAGCCCAGAAGTCCAGTCTCATAGTCGTACGCCGCCGCGGCGAGATAGGCATACCTCGCGGACAAATCGAACTGTGCGCGATACTTCTGGAGTGACTCGTTGCGGAAGACGCGGAACGCAGCGTCCTGATAGCGCTGCTGGGCAACCTGAACCGCCGTTTTCTGGCGGAACGCATCGCGCTCCTGCAACAGGCGAATACCGCGACCAAGGGCCGCCTGGTACTCACCCATCGCCTGCTTAACGCCCTCAGCGGCGATGAACACCTTGATGCGTTGGGTCGGCTCCTCGCCGAGGAGCGTTTCGATGTTACGGACCAGGGCCTCCGTCTCACGAACGCGCTCCCATCCTGCAAGCTTGCGCTGTGCGTCCTGCCCCGCCCAGAAGAGCCCTTCCTCAAGCGCCTGCTCCGCGAACCAGGCGGCTTCCTCTAATCCTTCAATTACAGTGACGCCGACTTTCTTGCCACCCTCCAGCGCCGCTCGCGCAGCAAACGAAGGGTCTACGACAACCGACAGACCCGCCCCGACCACAGTGGGAAGGCCGGACTTTACGGCATCGAGGCCGCCTATCAATTTGTTCTTGACGTAACCGAGGACGCGCAGGGTCACGCGCATGCCGAGAAGCGTGCTCCGAATGCCAATGATCTGCGCGCGCAGCGTACTGCTGATCCCCACCTCTTGAGCCTGGAAGGCATAGACATTCGTCAGCGTGTCCACCGCACACTGGATACGATCGAGATAATCTCCCCATGCTTCGAACGCCTGTACGTATTTGCCGACCGCCTGGACCAGCTTGGTCTTTGACTGCTGAATCGCACCCGGTTCGGGACGCTGGCCCCAGCCGGTCGGTTTCGTCACACCGAAAATCTCGGAGACGTTGAACTCCACGATACGACCACAGGCACTCCCCCCGACGGTCGGATCACATAGATCGTTGGTCACGGAGTCGTCCTCGATTGCACCGGTGTCGGGGTTGATTTTTCGGTCGCGATAGGTGAACTGCAGTGAATGGGAGACTAAATCTGGTTGAATGTCCTGCGGGAACCCGAACTCGGCGATTCTCGACGCGTCGATGTAGTTAAAGTAAATGATGTCCGGGCATTGACCCTCGGGGCACTCGTCCGTCGAGTAGGTACGTCCGGGACCGATCGTTTCCGGATAGGGGCGGCCGAAGACTTCGATCAGACGGTTCGTGAAATCCATCTCGCGCTCACTGACGAGGAACTGGAACTCAAGCACGTCATCCTGAAGTGATCGCAG
>JAZGDL010000072.1:0-5044 GCA_036477795.1 Phycisphaerae bacterium | reverse complement strand
GCATCCACACTTCCGCCAGATTGAGATAAGGAATCAGGTATTCGGGGTCGTTCCGGATGGCGGCCTCAAAAGATTTGCGCGCCTGCTTGAGTTCATCCACGCGCCGATAGCAAAGGCCCATCTCGTTGAGCGCAAGGGAAAAGGTGGGATCGATTTTGAGCGCCTTCTCCAGGTGCTCCATAGCGCCTTTGAAATCTCCTCTGTCGCGCAACTCGCGCGACTTGACCACTTCCTGCCGGGCCTTTTCCGGCGCCGCCAGCCATCGCACCGAAACCATTGGATCTGCGGGCGTCATGGGCTGCTTGCTGGACTCTTCGCGCCGAAGAAGAAAGGTGAGCCTCCGCGCAATATTGTTGTTCAGCTCAACTTCCTGATACTCCGCATGGTAGCCGGGCGCGGAGACCCGGATGGCATAACCACCGTCCTCCAGACCATGGAAAGACTTCTGGCCCAGCGAATTGGCATACGATTCCATCGACGGGATGTTGCCCCGGAAAAGCTCAACCCGAATCAACGCTCTGATGTCCTCTCCGCGGCGCGATCGCACTCGAACCTCGATGGAGTTGTTGCGCGTAATACTGGCCCCCGGCGTCTGCCCCCAAACGGTTCCGGTGACCGCTACCAGGAGTGCAAGCACGAAACCACGAATTGCGTTCATGTTCGCCTCCTCGATATACCCACACTACCCCAAAAGGTTGCGCTGAAAAAGAAAAGAGGGCTGGCTCGGATGAGCCAGCCCTCAGAGGTTGGACCGATTGATTACCACACGAACCGCACGCCGAAACGAGCCGCGATCGGGGGCAGGAAGCGGTCGCGCTGCAAGAAGCGGGGATCCGGAACGTTCGCTATGCAGTTTCCGCTCGCGTCCAAGCCGATGCAGGCTGCGATCGCGTCCACGTCGTATCCGTTGAGCACGATATTGGGATCGTCACCGGGCTGCCACAGCGGCATGTTATCCCGGTAAATGGTCCGGAACGTGCGCAGAGCGGTCTTCTGGTTGAAGAGGTTGATGACGTTGAAGTTGAACTCGAGTGTCTTGGCCTCGTCGTCGAAGGGATGGAAGCGCTGGATCACCATAAAGTCGGTCTGGATCCAGAAGGGATTGCGGCCGTCGCTGCCGCGGTTGTCCACGTGGATCTCCACGTTCTCGAACGACGTCCAGCGGCTGATGGGGGTACCGCTCATGGCGCGGAAGAACCCGCCCAGCTCCGTGTTCCACGGGGTGGTGTAGCTGCCGTTGAACTTGATCTGGTGTGGGCGGTCGGTCTGGAGCGGACCGCTGAGCAAGTTGCCGTTGGAGTCGTAGTTGAGGAACCAGAGGTCGAAGTCGCGGTCCACGTTCGGGCTCAGCCGGCCGTTCTCGTCTGAACTGCCCAGACCGGAGTAGAGGCCGCGCAGTCGCGAGTAGGTGTAGCTGAGGTCACCGTGCCAGCGGTCGCTGAAGGCCTTCCGCAGGCGGAACTCCCAGGCGTTGTAGGTGCGCTCGGGGTCGGGAGTGGGCGGCAGGCCGGCTTCGAGGAATTTGCTGACGCTGAAGCCGCGGCCGGGGTTGGTGATGTAGTAAGCCTCACCGGCAGGAGTCTGGCGGCCCACGTCCTCAATCGCCTCGTCCAACTGCTTGTGGGTGAAGCGGAAGGAGAAGATGTAGTTCGGAGCCGTCTCCCACTCAAAGCCGCCCACGAATTCGCTCATCCGCATGGGCTTGATGTCGGGATCGAGGTCGTCAAAGGAGGGGATGCGCCAGTTACGCGTCTCCATGTAGGTGCCGGGGTAATTGCCCTGGCCCGACAGCCCACCGATCTGCGTCCAGTCGAGCGTGGTGTCGTCCATCAGGTAGTAGTTGCTGAGCCACTTGAAGCCGCCGAACGACCCGTTGGCCATCTCCAGCTTCATGGCATCGAAGAACCAGCCCCAGCTCGCATGGATTTTCACCTTCTGATTGCCCAACAGGTCATAGGCAAAGCCCAGGCGCGGGGCTACCTTGTCGGTGAAGCCCCAGCTAAAGGCCGCCCCGGCGAACTCCGGGATGTCACTGAAAGAGGGAATCTCTTCCTTCTCAAAGCGCACCCCGAGGTTGAGGGTCAGGCGCCCCCCGATGGTCCAGCCGTCCTGGAAGTAGAGGGCTTGGCGGTCGGTGTGGATGTCGGCGACCACGCCGTAGGGCGAACGCTGGTCATAGTAGCCGCAGGGGTCATAGACGATGCCGTCCGGGCCGGTGCAAGTGCTGGTCAGGATGGTGCCGTCAATCAGGGTGTACGGTCGCGAATAATTGTAACGGATGTAATCGAACTTGTAGGCTTCGTTAACATTGTGGGTAAGCCGGTTGAACTGCCAGCCGAAGCGCAGGTTGTGCTGCCCGCCGGCGGAAGCCAGCCAACTGCCGTCAAACTTGAGCGTGCTCTTCTTCTGGAAGTCCTGGGTGGTGTTGAAGCTGTCAGCGTGGCCGATGGTCCAGAAGCCGCGCGGGCGATAAAGCGGATCGGTGGTCGCAAAGCCGATCAGACCGGGCGACCGGTCGAAGCGGTGCCGCACCTGATCCGGGCCCAGGAACTGGTCAGTCGAGATGGCGTTCAGGCCCCAGCGCGCGTCGATGATAAAGTTGGGCGAGGCCGTGATGGTGGCGCCACCGGATACCGTGGAACCAGGGAATTCGAAGCCCTGCCGCGCCCAGTCGAAGGCCGGATTGCTGGTTCCGTCGAGGCTGGGCAGGCCGCCCTTCCAGCGATACCAGTCGACGATATAGGAAGCAAACATCTTCACCGGCTCCCAGGGCTGGACGTCGAACTTCACTGTGGCGTTCTTGAGTTGCGTACTCTGCCGGAAGATGCCGGACTCACCGCTGGTGAACGTCACCTCACGGGTTGTCGCCCTCCATTGGGGCAGAAAAGCGCCAAAGAACCACGCCTTGTCGGGAACGATGGGTCCGCCCAGGGTGAGGCCCACTTCGTTCCGATTGGAGGAGTCTTCTTGGTCTTGGACGTATTCCGCCACATCGACGGCAGAAGCGGGATCAAGGCGGAGGCGCTGGCGCGGCTCGGCTGTCAAGGTACTGCCGCTGTAGTACCAGAGCAAGCTGCCGTGGAAGTCGTTGCTGCCACTCCTGGTGCGGACGCTCATCACGCCGCCCATGGCGCCGCCGAACTCGGCCTCGTAGCCGGCGGTTTTGAGCTGGAACTCCTCGACCATCTCTGTGCGGAGGTTTTGGTTGTTGAGGCCATTGTACATGCTGGTGGTGTCAATGCCGTCCACATAGAAGACGTTTTCGGCGCCGCTGGAGCCGTCCACCAGGATTTGCACGTTGGCTCGGCCTCGGTGCGCGCCACCTCCGGTTATGGCGTAGCCCGACTCAATGTTGACACTGGGCATTAACGAGGCATAGCTGCTGAAGTCGCGGCCGCCGGCACTGTTGGTGATGAGGTCGCCCTTGAAAACCAGCGCGGACTCGCTCTTGATGACGTCGATCAAATCGGTGCCCGATTCCACCGTGACGGTTTCCTCCACCGCGCCGACTTCGCAGACTAATTCAACCGAATAGGTGCGGCCCACCGCCACAGGTACATTCTCAAGGACAGCAGCTCTGAAGCCGACCGCGCGAACTGTAATCGTGTACAACCCCGGCGGCAGGGCGGTTGCAATGAACATGCCCCGCCCGTCGGCGGTCCCCGTGATGGGGCGAATCAAGGCCGGGCTGGTCAACTCAACCGAGGCCCCAGGCATGACAGCCTGGGTTTGGTCAACCACCTGAATCTGAAGTTGGCCGTACTGCTGCTGCGCGGATAAGTTATTGGGTAACGCAGCGAATGTAAGAAACATTACAGACAGAAGAAGCCCCCATCTGTTAATTCTCATAATGCCCTCCCTTGAAATCCTCCTATCTACATTCTCCCATGGTTCTTGTCTTTGTCCGTCGCATCGAAAACAAGCGGCAAACCCACCTAGGACGTGCAAGAACGCCTCCAAAAGCCTTTCCACTTCAACTTTTCATTGCAATGTATTGAATATGCGGTGAATAGAGAAACTCGTTCAGTAGGGACCGGAGGACGACAGGCGAGGAGCATCTACGTAATTTGGTGGGTTAAAGTATCAAAATCCCAGTGAAGGCGGACCCTCCACGATTCGGTATGTTGAATTGAAAATCCCTGACGCTATTAAGTTCCGCCGCTGGAACAGAATGCGGCATCGCATGATCGACGCCTGCAAGATTTGGTATGTTCAATTCGGCATATCGAATCACAGCATTGAGCGAAGCGAATTCTATGAAAGTCGGTATCTGTCAGAATGCAAAAGGGAAGCGAGCGTGCGAACTGGAGGAGAGCCCTTCTCTGGCACAAGGAAAGGAACTTGAAGGAGATCTTTGGCCGCCAGTCTCCTGCTCACTTAGCGGTGTACGCTCGCAAGCGGAGTGTATCCGAACTCAAAACTACACGACACTCGGGGTTGGTTCTCTCTCCACTGGTGTCGTTGCCGGCATGTTGGTCTCCCCACGGCCATCAACCCGGTTTCTGTTCGAACTACGTCGCCGACGCACGGAGGCCATCTCGATTCCGTAGATGCGAAGGAGTTCAGCATAGGGAGTTTGGTAGATTACACTCAGGCTGGCGAATTTGTAGATACTCGGTAAACTATTGCTCTGTTCTACTTGGCAGAGACGTGCTGCAGTAAATAGGTACTCTGGATTTTGCCGAGTTTCGGCAATTCGGCGGCCCAGCTTCTCCACCTCGGCCAGGGTCAATCCGAGTTTCTCTCGGATCTCCCGCAAGCCCTGGCCCAGCGGCCACTTCCTGCCGTTATCGCTACTTTGCGTCCACATAAGTTACCCCGCTACTCCTAAGATGAGCGAGAAGAAAGCAAACATTGACAATTCATGCTGGTTCAGCCGGGGGAAAATCTCAATAACACAAATGGCCCAATTTCGTGGTCAAAATGGCCTAGTTGGACAGGTTCCTAGGACAGACTGGCTTCCAGAGCGACTGGGCGACTAGAGGAGGCCCTTCCTAAAAGCAAAGGAGACGGCTTGGGCTTTGCTATGCAGGCCCAATTTCCG
>JAZGDL010000071.1:0-4159 GCA_036477795.1 Phycisphaerae bacterium | reverse complement strand
CGTGCTCGAGGTTACCTACCGCTCGCCGCTCGGAGAGCATCTGGCGGACGAGTGCCTTATCAGCTACGTGCCCGTAGCTGTTTCCCCTGGGGCGGTCCGGGGAAATGATCGTTGATCCGGATTTTGCCCTTGCACGAGCGTGGGGAGTACGCGCATCTATCCGTAGGGCAAGTGATCCACCTGCCTACACCATGTCTTGGGTTCCCGTAATCCGCCCGACGTCAAAGATGGATGGTAAAGGCAGGTCGTGCTGTGCTATTCGTAGCTGGGTGCCCGGCCCCAGTGCAGCTTTGTGGTCAGGTTGTGCCATTTGGGATAGAGCGGGTTGTGCACGAGCAGAAAGTCGGTGTCGAAGCGGCGAATGGTAACGCGGTCGCCCGGTTGCAGTGGGCAGGAGACCTGCCCGTCGATGATCGCCGTCGTTCCCTCGTTGACGTCGCGGGCTACGATGTCGATCACGGATTCGCGTTCGACTACCAGCGGCTTGTGGGTGAGGGAGTGCGGGCTTAAGGGTGTCAGGACTATGGCATCGACTCCCGGCTGCATGATCGGCCCGCCGGCGGAGAGGTTGTGGGCGGTGGAACCGCTGGGCGTGCAGATGATCAGGCCGTCCCCGGCCACGTCCGTCAGATGCTCACCGTTGATCGAGATGCCGAGTTTGATGATCCTAAACGGCGGGCCGGCCTGAATCACACAGTCGTTGATCGCAAGATTCGAGTCGCGCACATCGCCGTCACACCGGATGCTCACCTGGAGCACCGTGCGGCGGCTGATGATCGTGTCGTCGGATATGGCGCGGTCGAAGCAACGTTTGAGTTCCTCGATCGAGAATTCCGCCAGGAAACCGAGCTTGCCGACGTTGACCCCGATTATCGGCACTTGATTCGCCCCGAGCGAACGCGCTACCCCGATCAGGGTGCCGTCGCCTCCGAGCACGACAATCCGGTCCGCGCCGGCCCGCGCGGCTTCGCGCCCGTCCAAAGCAAGATTTGAACCCACGATGTTGCAGCGCGAGGCCGCGAACGATCCCAAATCCTCAAGCGCAGCCGCGCCGTCCGGTTTGTCGGGGTTGGAAAGAAAAAAGACACGTCGCACCGGTGTGGGATCGGCCAAGACACTGTCCTCTCGACAAGCTGAACGTCGAAGAATCAAAAAGAATTACTAAATACGAATTACTAATTACGAAAGCGGGCAAGGCGGATCATGCTTTGTAATTAGTAATTAGTAATTAGTAATTCGTAATTTCTGACGTCTTGGCTTCTCGACGGTTTCATATATTGACTGAATCGTGGATGCGATGCCGGTCGCGTCGATGCCGCACTCAGCCAACTGTCCCGCGCGGGATCCATGGGCGATAAACCGGTCAGCAGGTATCCCCAGGCGGACGACGCGCGCAGCACTAAGACCCATCGCCTGCGCCGTTTCCAGCACTGCAGAGCCGAACCCGCCCGCCACGGAGTGATCCTCGACGGTTACTACGGGCGCGGAGGCTCTCAACGCCCGCTCGACCATATCCTGGTCGATGGGCCGGGCAAACCTGCCGTCGACCACGGCGATCTCGATGCCGTTTTCGGCGAGAATCTCCGCAGCCGCCAGCGCATAAATCGTCGTGACACCGTAACAAATAACGGTGGCGTGGTCACCGTCACGGAGCCGCCGCGACTTTCCCAGCTCAAATCGCGGACAGCCCGGGGTCGGAGTCGGCACGTTGTCTCGCGGATAGCGAATCGCACACGGCTGATCCAGCGTCAACCCGAACTTTATCGCCTCGTGGAGCTCAGGCTCGTCCATCGGGGCCATAAGCACCATTCCGGGAAAGCCGCGCAGGTAGGTGATATCCAGGAACCCGTGATGTACGGCGCCATCCCCGCCGACGAGTCCCGCGCGGTCCAGGCAGAACATCACCGGCAGCCCTTGCAGGACAACCTCCTGGAATACCTGGTCAAACGCCCGCTGAAGAAAAGTGGAGTAGATGGCGACGACGGGCCTCATGCCGGCCTTGGCCATCCCCGCAGCAAGGTCCACCGTGCAGCTTTCCGCGATGCCGATATCGCGACAACGATCGGGAAACCGTTCACCAAAACTGTTCAAACCCGTGCCGTCGGGCATCCCCGCCGTCATCGCGTAGATCCGGTCGTTCGCCTGCGCCAGGCGCGCAAGCGACTCCACGAAGGCGCTCGTCCAACTCTTGCCGCTGTCGCCCTTGAGGATCACTTTGCCGTCTTGAACGACAAACGGCTTGGGGCTGTGATACTTGCCTGGTTCAGCCGTCGCCCACTTGCATCCATTCCCCTTGACGGTGTGGACGTGCAGGAGCACGGGATGGTTGGCCCGTTTGAGCACGTTGAGAATCTCGATCAGATGCTTGATATCATGCCCGTCGAACGGACCGACGTATTGCAGTCCCAGCGCCTCAAACCACTGCCCGGGCGACATGGTCGCTTTGATACCCTCCTTGAGATGGGCGATCATGTCAAAGACCGGCCTGCCCAAGAGGGGCAGCTTGGGAAGCAGCTTCTTGGTGCGCTCCTTGACTTCGTCGTATATGGGACTCGCGCGGAACCTGGCCAGGTACGCCGCGATCGCACCTTGCGTCGGTGAAATCCCCCATTCGTTATCGTTGAGAACGACGAGGAATTGTCGCTTGAGCGTACCGGCCTGGTTGAGCCCCTCAAACGCAACACCGTTGACGATGCTCGCGTCGCCTATCAGGGCTACAATTCCCCGATCGCGGCCTAGAAGCTGGTCCGCACGGGCCATCCCCACCGCCGTCGCGATCGACGTACCGGCGTGGCCTACGTTGAACAGATCACATTCGCTTTCGCTCGTGTCGGGGAAGCCGCTGATACCACCGGCCTGCCGGAGTGAGTCAAACCGTTCATGTCGCCCGGTCAGCAGTTTGTGGGGATAGCATTGGTGGCCTACGTCCCACAGCAGGCGGTCCTTGGAAAAATCGAAGACGCGGTGCAGTGCCAGCGTCAGCTCCGTGACACCAAGATTGCTCGTCAAATGCCCGCCGCGGCGTCCGACGACGTCAAGAATCCGCCGACGGATTTCCTCGGCAAGGGCCGGGAGCTGTTCTACAGGCAGGGTCCGAACATCGGCCGGTGAGTGAATCTGATCCAAAAGGGCCATTGATAGTTTCTTCCAGTAACCAACCAGAGCGTGCTCGGTCTTCGCCCAGCGGACCCTGGTGACTGACCCGGGAGTCAAGATACAGCCCGTCCCAGGCGGTCTCCTTACCGCCCGTAGCATCCGCCCCCCGTGGCGGACGAAGAGCGCCGTGAAACTGCCGGCCGGCTACGTCCGCAACGGGGGGCGGACGCTACATCAAAACGAGGTCCGTTCCAGGCTGCCCTCGACTGGGCTGGTTCGCCTATAGTAATGTATCCCGCCACGTCGCGGCCTGTCACCTTCCAAGTTTTCAATAATGTCGATCAATAACGTAGAGTGCCAACGCTCGCAGATCGTCCGCTTCCGGGCCGAAAGCCTCCAACTCCACAATCGCGGCTTTCACCGCATCTTGCGCGGCCGCTCGACTCTGCTCAATTCCTACGCACGCAGGGAAAGTTTGTTTGGCCGCTTTGGCATCCTTGCCGACATCCTTTCCCAGCGCCTCTGCAGTGGAGGTAACGTCCAATAAATCATCGGCAATTTGAAACGCACGCCCCACCATTTGTCCGAACCGTGCTAACGCAGCGATGGTGTCAGCTTCCGCCCCTCCGGCGATGGCTCCGAGGCGGCAGGAGGTCTCGAACAGACGGGCGGTTTTGCGTTCGTGAATGTACGTGGCTAACTCCGCGCTGGGTGGTTTGGACTGACCAAGAACGTCCGCTGTCTGGCCGCCGATCATCCCGACCCACCCCGTACCCGTCGCGAGTTCGAACACCAACCGTCCGACGACCGCTCCATCTTCCAGCTGGCGCGCAAGCAGCTCGAAGGCCAATACGAGCAGCGCATCCCCGGCGAGAATAGCCGTCGCCTCCCCGAACCGCCGGTGGCATGCAGGTCGGCCTCGACGCACATCGTCGTTGTCCATCGCCGGCAGGTCGTCATGGATCAGGCTGAAGGCATGGATACATTCGACGGCTGCGGCGACCGGCCAAATCCTTGCGGTGTTCCCGCCGACCAGTTCGCAGCAGCGTATTACCAGGTAGGG
>JAZGDL010000070.1:0-7476 GCA_036477795.1 Phycisphaerae bacterium | reverse complement strand
GCCTCGGACCAAGCAGTCGAAGCCCGGATCGCAACTCAGGTCGCAGGGATCAGGATTAACGTCCCGGTCGAAGCGCAACCAGGTGCCTCCCCCGTCGTCGGAGATGGCAAACCCAGTCCCCCGAAGTTCCCCCGCAGGATCGAGGGACAGCTTGGAGCCGTCATTCCAGGCGGCCAGGAGCAGGTTCGGATCCCACGGGGCTACGGTGATCGACGTTTCGTTGTGCATCTTCGGGTCGTCGTCGCAGGCCGGGTCGTTGAGGCAGTCTTCGACGTTCACGTGCCCAGAATCAGCTCCGTCCGGTCCCAGGGGATCGTTCACGCGGCTGTTGAGGCTGACCGTTGGAAGCCCCGGCGGGTCGGTCCCCATGGCCGCGGGCGGCGGCAACCCCAGCCAACACAACACCAGGCCCATGGTTAAGCGCCGTAATTGAAGAGAATCGAGCGACATGTCTTTGCCTCCACTGCGTTTGTCGACTACGCCGACACCGATGTGACTACGAGGTGCGAGTCCCGGGGCGCCGGTCCCGGCGCCCCGGGACTCGCACCAACTCTTTACGCCGTGATAGAGTACCAGGACGCTTGGCGAATTGCAATTCCAGCGTCAGAGAAGAAAAATGCAGAATGGCGAATGCAGAATGGCGAATGGGGGCTACGAAACCTTTTCGCTATTCGCTATTCGCCATTCTGCATTTCCTCACCCGCTGGTTGAGGAACCGGAGAAGTCCACTTTGGGCGTGATTTTGGCCTCTTCGGCGACCTTGAAGTACTCGGCCTGCTCGACACCCGCCAGGCTGCAGTAAACGCGGCCGAGCAGCTTCCGGGAGTAGGCATTCAGCGTCTTGACCGCGTCGTTGTACCGCTTTCGCTCGATCGAGAGACGGTTCTCCGTGCCCTCCAGTTGATCCTGGAGCTTCAGGAAGGCCTGGTTGGATTTCAACTCGGGATAGGCCTCGCGCAGGACCAGCAGCCGGGACAGGGCGGATTCGAAGCTGCCGGCGGCCCGGGCTTTATCTCTCACCGTCTTGGCCTGGAAGTACGACTTGCGGGCGTTGGCCACTCCCAGATAGATCTTTTCCTCCTGGCCGGCTAAACCCTTAACGGTTTGCACCAGGTTGGGAATCAGCTCAAATCGCCGTTGAAGCTGGTTCTCGACCTGGGCCCATTGGCTCTGAACGTTTTCGTCGAATTGGACGGCGCGGTTGTAGCCGCTGTAGGCACACCCGCCCACCAGCAACGCTCCACCGCCGAAAACCGCCAGCAAAATCAGAAGAATCTTTCCTAAACTCATCGAACCACCTCGACTTTTCAACAGCTTCGCGCCGCACGCGGCGCAGAATCCGGCCCCTCCCTTGAGGGCCGCCCCGCACGATGGACAAGTACTACCAACTGGCACCGCCGCCACCTCCGCCGAATCCACCCCCACCACCGAACGAACCGCCCCCGAATCCCCCGCCGAAGCCGCCCCCGCCCCAGTGCGATCGACCACCGCCCATCATACTGCCCATCATACCGCCGATCAGGAGCCCCGAGAGCAACCCGCCGCCGCCCCACCTGCGATGGTATCGACCGCGGCGCGACATCGACGAGAATACCACCATCATGATGATAATTGGTAGAAAACCACTCCCCAAGCACAGCGAACCGCCGCCCGGCCGCATGCGGCGTGCCTGATAGCGGAATTGTGGAATGCCGGCCAACTGAACCTTGGCCCCGTCGGCGACCTTGTTGGCCGTCGCCACCGCCAGGCGAAAGACGCCCTCGGAATACCGGTTCTGCTTGAAATAGGGCACCGCGATATCCCGGCTCGCCTGGCCGCACCACCCATCCGGCAGATGCTCTTCCAGGCCGTAGCCCGTCTGAATACGCACCTTGCGCTCCTTGACGGCTACAACGATCAACGCGCCGTTGTCGCGGCCCTTTTGTCCGAGCTTCCACAGCTCGGCGTGACGCTGCACGAAACCGAAGAAATCCTCGCCATCGGTCGAGGCCACGGTCAGGACCTTCACCTGAGCCGTGGTCTTTTGTTGAAGCTCACGCAGCCAACCCTCAATCCGGTTTTGGGCCGCCGCGTCGATGATTCCGGCCCGGTCCACCACGTATGCCCCGGGGTCCGGCACCGTCACCTCCGCCGGCAGGTTACCCGCCAGGATTGCGACAACGATTCCTACGGCGGCGGCGTGCGCCCGATCAAGCATCGGCCGCCTCCGCCAGTGCTTCCACGTCGCGGTACAAGGCCTCGAACTGTTCCCATCCGTGGTGGCCCGTGACTTCAAGGGCGGTCCTGATCCCTGGTAGCTTCTTCTCGGTGGTTTTCTCCATTTCAGCGACGACGTCGGAGGAGCTCTTGGCCTCTTTGAGGCCTTTGAGCCAGAGTGTGCCCCGCATGGCACGCAACAGCCCTTCACCGATATCCAGCTCGACGGCTTCCAGCGCCTTGTCGCGTCCGGCGGCAGCCAGCAGGCCCTGCCGCAACCCGATCAGCAGGCTCTTGAATTCGCGCTCGCATTGCAGCCGGACGTGCTCGACGTCGAACTTCAGGCCGTCGAACGGATCATCACCAAAAACGGTCAGGTGCATCTGTTGGATCTCGATCAGTTCCAATGGAAAGGTGTCGAGTGATGCCTTGATATACTCCGTGGTCATGATCAGCGGGGCGGAGATGCGCGACTTGCCCAGCTTGGCGCCGTTCTCCGCCAGGCGCCGCAGCATGGCCAGATCCACTTTATCCAGAAGCAGCACGTTGCGAACCGTATGGCGGGTGGCGTCGAAGGTGCCGGCGGCGATGGCGCCGAACAGCGTCAGCGCTTTGGCGTTGGCCCCGGCCAACTCGCGCAGCAGGGCGGCGTACTGCCGGATCGGCTCTCGCATCGGTTGCACGACTCGGTCCAATTGAAGCGGTTCGTCGCCCATACGTTTCTCCCGGGTCTTCATCGAGTGGTCAGCACGTTTTCACCATCTGAGCCGCGCCGTCGGACTGGAAGCATAACTGAAACAGGACTTGTCCACCACCGGCGGACGCCCCTGACGCCAAACGCCGCTCCGGCTGAGACTGGAGCGGTGTTTCGCGCTCCCTTTCCGCTGTGGGACCGGCTTTCCAGCCGGTCAAATAACACGCTGGAAAGCCTGTCCCACATGTGGCGTGCGGGTGCCCCACCTCCTTTGGAGGTGGGGGAGCCGATGATCGTCAGGCGGTTCAACTGAGCGTATATCATCGCATCCCCCATGTCCAAAGGACATGGGCCACCCGCCGGTTAAATAACAGGCTGGAAAGCCTGTCCCACATGTGGCACGCGGGAGCGCTGAGGCGACAGGTCTTGGTGCTTACGCGGCGATCGTTTCGCTGTGCAGGCGTCGCCGCCGGTTGCGGCAGTCGAAACCCAAACATCCGGCACCGGACACCAGCAACGAGGCGCAGGCGGCAGCGAGCAGCAGAATCGCACCGCGGTTGGTCTCGAATAACTGTGCGACCTGGCTGACCGTTTCAGCTCCGGCTGTCGACAGGGCTACGAACCCGCCGTATCCCAGGGCCCCGAGCACACCCAGGGCGATCCAACGCGTCCAGAAACCGGCCAGCAGGAACGTGCCGATACCCAACTGGGCAGCACCCATGACCGTGTTCCAGTTTGCGGTAAGTGCGACACCCTGCCCGTCGGCTGACAGCGACTGGCCGGTTTCTTCGCCGAAGATCGGCGCCACCTGCCCGATGCCGCTGTGCAACAGCACGGCAGCCAACCCCAGTCGAAGCACCAGTGGGGCGAGCCGCAAATGTCGATCCGAAGGACTTTTTTCGTTCATGGCATCCTCCTCGCACGCATGAGTGCGGGGCTGTATACTTTCCACTTATTAGCGTACACCACCATTGGTCCGCCGCATATTACAATATGCAGCGGTTTTCTGAACGAGCACGACCGTTTCCGACACAATCGACGATCCGATCGGCCGGATACGTCGTACGGTCATTAGTGGATTCGTGATGACGGGCGGAATATTCAGCGAAGCGTGAAGAGTGAAGAGTGAAAAGTCCCCAGTGAAGAGTGAGGAGCGACGATTCCCTCCGTGCCTTCGTGCCTCCGTGCCTCCGTGCCTTTTGTTTGTAGTAGCCATCGCCACGGGGATTGTCGTCGGGCCCCAACGATCATGCGGCCAAGATTATCCGCCGCCTGCGATCGAACTGAAGCAGTTTACCCCCGCCAATTTGATCTTCAAAGTACATCGCGGTCCCGACTGGGGCCTCGGACATCTTTACACGGAGATTGGAGCCGTGATCGCGGATGACCCGCTGGCCGGACCGATGTTCGCGAGATACGTCGGTGAGCCGGCGGATGGGGACGTAGCGAACCGGCGGATCGAAGCGGGGTTCTTCGTTCGGGGGAACGTGAAGCTTCCCTCCGGCTACCAGCGCAAGACTATCGGTGCCTATGAGGCTGCGACGCTTCGCGTAGCCGGGCTCTACGGCCTGTCGCATCAACACCGCAAGCGCGTTCTCGATTGGATCGCATCCAACGGCTACCAGGTTGCAGGCGACGTTATGGAGATCTACTCGGTTTCTTCTCCCGGTGAGAAGCCGATGATCGAGATTCGGGTGCCGATTCAGCGGCCCGCCGATATCGCTGCGTCGGGCGAGGCGATTACTGAGAAGGCCGCTTTGAAGGACATTCTAGCGGCCAGGGACTACCAACGGGCCGCCGCTGTACTCATCCCGGACCGCCCGCGCCGGCCGGCTGCACACCGCAAATGGCTTGGTGAGGTGGCGGATCGTTTGCGGGTGATTCGGGGGATCGTCGACGCAAAGTATGCCAACGACGGACAAGATGTGCACAGCCTGCTCACGCCGATCATCGATCGTGCCCAAAGCCTCGGTTCGGAGCAGGCCCGGGACGCAGCGCAGGCCGCCGCGGAGGCTCCTATCGCGGGTGGATATACCGCGGAGCTGGAATTGCAAGTGCTGCGCCAACTCGATCGACTCATGGTGCGGGCCTACCTCAAATCATCGACGGCGGATGAGCTATACGCCGAAGTGGTGGCCATCCTGCTGAGTGTCAATCGCGCTGACGACTCAACTCGGCCCCCCGTCAAGCCGAACATATAAGCATGGCACGGAGGAAAGGGACGAAGGGAGAGGAAGGGACGAAGGGACGAAGGGACGAAGGGACGAAGGGACGGAGGGAAGGGACGAAGGGACGGAGGGAAGGGACGAAGGGACGAAGGGACGGAGGGAAGGGACGAAGGGACGAAGGGACGAAGGGACGGAGGGACGAAGGGACGAAGGGACGGAGGGAAGGTAAGGGACGAAGGGACGAAGGGGAATCCCCAATCGTCAATCGTCAATCGTCAATCGTCAATCGTCAATCGTCAATTCCCACTCTTCACTTCTCATGCACCCATGGCTGGTAAGAAACATCCTGTATCCGGTCCACGAACGGCTAATGGGCCGGCCGACGTTCAGTCTGCTCAAGGAGCTTGAAGAGTCGCAATGGCTGTCCGCGGCGCGGCTGCGGGAGCTGCAAGCTGACAAGCTGAGGCAACTTTTTTGCCACGTCTCACGGTCGGTTCACTCTTACAGGCAGTGGTTCCGGACGCAGCAGATTGAGCCGGCTAGCGCGAACCCGTTTGCCGTGCTGAAGCGGCTTCCGCTTGTCGACAAGCGCACGTTGGCCGAGCAGGTGGTGGTGTGGGACCGGCTTTCCAGCCGGTCAAACGATCCCGGCGCGCCGGGAGTACGCCTGTCCCACATAGGCCGGCGTGTCAAACTCATGTCCACCGGCGGATCGACCGGCGAACCGCTCAGGTTTCTTGTCGACTCCGTTCGCAGCGCATACGACAAGGCCGCCAGAATGCGGACCCATCGCTGGTTTGGAGTCGAACCGGGCGACAAGGAAGCCTATCTCTGGGGCGCACCGATCGCCAACCACAGACAGGGCCGGGCACACGCTCTCCGCGACTTCTTTCTCAATGACTTGCTGCTCAGCGCCTTCAACCTCTCGACCGATTCCACCCGCCGATACCTGCGAAAAATGGCGGCATTCAAACCGGCGTGCGTGTTCGGCTACCCCAGCAGCCTGGCCAAGTTCTGCCAGTTCGCCCGGGGCCTGGAACAGATGCCGCGATTGGGCGCGCTCAAAGCGGTGTTCGTCACCGGCGAAGTCCTCGACGACCAGCAACGCAACATACTCGAGGATTTCTTCCAGGCGCCCGTGGCCGACAGCTACGGCGGACGTGACTCCGGATTCTGTGCTCATGAATGTGAGCACGGCCATATGCACGTGACCAGCGAGCACATCGTGATGGAAATCATCGACACGCAAGCCCACGGATTCGAATCCGTGGGTTTTGGGGAGACCGGCGAGATAGTCGTCACCAACCTGGACAACTTCGCCACCCCGTTCATACGCTACCGCACCGGGGACATGGGCCGGCGGCTCGATATCACCTGCCCGTGCGGCCGCGGCTTGGAGGTGATGGATGTGGTCGCCGGGCGGCGCACGGACCATCTAGTGGCGTCCGACGGCAGCCTGCGTCACGCCCTGTCGCTGATTTACCTGATGCGCGAAACGGAGGGCGTGGACCAGTTCCAGATCCACCAGCAGCGGGATCGGTCGATCGACGTCCAGGTGGTCGCCTCCCGAGGTCTCTCAGAGAAATCGCGTGACCATGTGCTGCGTGGGGTGCGTAAGTGCCTGGGGGAGTCGCTCAGCACCCGGCTGCACATCGTGGAGCGGATAGATTGCCAACCATCTGGAAAACTCCGCCATGTCGTGTCGGAAGCAACCGAACCGACCAAGCGTCCAGGCTAACGAACAGCGTCAGGAAACGGAATAACTTTAACTTTTCCGGCTGTTCGACCGAGAATAATGGGAACAAGGAACTTTCAGCCGGCCGTTCGGGGCCCGCATGGTTGCGGGACAGAGAGGCAAGGTCGCCGGCAGTCCAAAACAGCATTTGCAGGAGTGAAACAATGCCAACAACCACAGGATCCCGAAAACGCACCACCGCCAGCTCGAAAAAGGCCCGGCGACCGACCGCCAGAACGGCGCGCGGCGCAGTCGGCCGCACCACGGCGGCGCGAAAAAAGTCATCCAGCGCCTCCGCGCGGCGTTCGACGTCAAGCAAAGCCGGAACAGGGTCGACCACCCGCAGCACGGCACGGGCGTCCAGCAAGACTGCGGCACGTTCCTCGAGCAAGTCCTCGGCACGCACTTCGAGTAGGGCTTCAACAGGATCGGCTTCCAGCCGCACCACCCGTGCATCAAGCACAAGCCGATCGAAGAAACGCACACCCAATGCTGCATTCATGGCGCCGGTTCAGCCTGATAACGCGTTGGCTGCCGTCGTCGGCACCAAGCCCATCCCCCGTACCGAGGTCACCAAGAAGCTGTGGAACTACATCAAGAAACACGATCTCCAGGACGCCAACAAGCGCACCATGATCAAGGCCGACGCCAACCTCAAGCCCATCTTCGGCGGCAAGGCCCGG
>JAZGDL010000007.1:0-2972 GCA_036477795.1 Phycisphaerae bacterium | reverse complement strand
ACGGCTACATGGCGCTGCGAAATCCCGCCCTGCGGGAACAGTCGCTGTACCTCTCCGGTGTCGACTGGCACAGGACCAGGGCGTACGCGCTCGGCCTCAACGGCCTCTACGTCAACCTGGCGGGCCGAGAGAGCAGAGGCATCGTGCAAGACGGCTCCGAGAGGACCGAGTTGATCAAAGAGCTCAAGGAGCGGCTGCTGGCGGTTCGCGATACAGACGGCACGCGGGTCATTGAGACGGTGTACATCGTCAGGGAGTACTATCCCGACGCCGACCCCAACGTTGCGCCGGACATTCTCGTCGGCTACGCGGACAATTACCGTGCAAGCTGGTCGACCGCGGAGGGCGGAACGCCCCAGGAGCTCTTCGAGGACAACCACGACCGCTGGAGCGGTGATCACTGTATTGCGCACACGATCGTCCCCGGCATCTTGCTGACGAACCGGAAGATCCTGGTCGACGACCCCGACCTGACCGACCTTGCTCCCACAATCCTCGGCGTCTATGGAATTGAGGTACCGGCGAAGATGACCGGCCGGGTCATCATCGCCGAACCCGGTCCGTGATACTTACCAGAGCGTTGCCGGAGCATCAAAATGTTCTCTGCCAAGATCAAGCTTGAAAAGTCCCTGTACGACCGTGTTGTTCGGGCCGGGGAGCGCGCCGGCTACTCGTCGACGGACGAGTTCGTCACACACGTCCTGGAAAAGGCCGTCTCGGACCTCCAGGACGCGTCATCGGAGGAGGAGGTCGAGAAGCAGCTCCGCGGCCTGGGGTACATCGAGTAAGCACCTCCGATGAACTGGATCAACGGAAACCTCACGGCGATCAGCAGCCTCGTTCTGCGACCATTTGCGTCCTGGCCCGCTCAAGTCACGCTTGTGATCGTCTCGGTCTTGGCGGGGATCGCGATGACGATCGTCTTCCGCCACACCTCCAACCAACGGGCGCTCAAGGCCGTGGCGAATCGGACCCGGGCCCACCTCATGTGCATGAAACTGTTCAGGGACGACCTGCGTGTCGCGTTGTCCTGCCAGGGCAGCCTGCTCAAGTCGATTGGGCTGCGGCTGTGCCTTGCCATGCCGCCCATGGCGGTCTTGCTCATTCCCTTCGTGTTCATTCTGGCGCAGCTGGCCCTGCGATACGAGAACCGCCCGCTGATGCCGGGCGATTCGGTCGTGGCGGCGCTACACCTTTCAGAAGCCGCCTGGAGTACAAACCGCGACACGGCGATTCAGGTACCGCTGGGGATTCAGGTGGAAACACCACCGCTGAGGGATGACGCCGAACACACGATCTACTGGCGGCTGCGGGTTGACAAGCCTTCCGCAGGCTCGCTGCGTTGGCGCGTCGGTCCCGGGGCCGGGGTCGCGGAAAAGACGATCGTCAGCACGGCCGATCCCGGGCGCCTCCTGACCGTAAGCGCCCATCGCCCCGGCCCCGGCTTCTGGGACCGGCTCTTGCGTCCCGGAGAGCCGGGGTTCGACGCAGACGGCCCGGTCGAGGCAATCGACCTGTACTACCCGCGGCGAAGCACGCCCTTCTTCGGCGTGGATATCCCCTGGTGGGCAACCTTCCTGATCGCCTCGATGATCGCGGCATTGTGCGTGCGCCCGTTCCTGAAGGTGCAGTTCTAAGAAAGCTGTCAGCTGTCAGCTGTCAGCTATCAGCTCCAGAGAAGTCGTTGACCAAAAGACCGGGCCTTCGCTTCGCTCAGACCCAGCCACCCAGAATTTGCCGACGGGCGAAAGTACGCTCCCTGAACTCTGAACCCCGCTCTTTTCTCCGTGGCCCTCCGTGGCTCTCCGTGTTGAATCTTTGCCTTCTTCCGGTCTTCTTGTTGACGGACCAAATCATTTGTCAAGAGGCTCGCTGCGGGCTTCGACTCGCACGCCGCGGGCGGCAAGCGCCTGAAGAATCTCCGGAAGATGCCCCTGCTGCCCGATCACCTCGGGCGGAATCACGCCGGGCCGCTCGATTGCACCGCACGCGATCCTTCGTGCCACGATGGTGCAGGGAAAGGCCGTCGTACGGGCCATGCTCGAGGTCCCGCTGGAGGTTTCGAAGGAGTCGACCATCTCCCAGGTCAGCCGTGTCCGCACCCCGTCCTTCGTCCCGTCGGCAACCACACGCATGACGGTCAGGTCCTCTTCACCCTCTTCATAGGTCCACTTGGGAAACATCAACGTGCTGGTGACATCCAGGGGCCGCACCGTGCTCCCGCCGACCTCGACGGGATCGCGGCTGAAGAGACCCGTCTCGCGAAAGGCCCGCATCAACTCGGCATGCCCCGGCCACCGGAGCGTCTTTTCCTTCATGCAGGGCACCTTCAAAGTCCGGATGAGGCTCCGCAGCCCGTCGGTGATGAACGCCTCCAGCGTACCGACCCCGGCAAACTCGACCTGCTCGCGATCGCCCAGCGGCTCGCGAACCACGACGCGGCCATCCTCGACGATCCGGGCGGGGCGCGTGTACTCCTCAAGGACGTCGTGCGGTGAGAACGCCGCCTTGTAGTAAAAGGGCCACCGCGGGTCACGCGGCACCCCGCCCACATGGATCTCGATCATCCGGCACTCATCCAGACGAGCCACGGCATCGCCCGCGATCAGGTTGCTCAGTCCGGGGGCGACGCCGCAATCGACCACCGCCGTCACCCCACGATCCCTGGCCAGCCGGTCGAGTGCAAGCGCGTCCTCGGCCATGAAGCTGATGTCGCAGCAGTTCTTGCCCGCGTCAATCACCGCCTCCAATGTCCGGAACCCCATTGTGCTGGGAAGCGCCCCGAGCACAATGTCGAACCCTTCGACGGTCGCGGTGACCTTCTCGGGAACGGATAGATCAACTTGAACCGTCGTCAATCTCCCATCTGATCTCGCCTCCGCCCGCCGCAACGGTTCCGGTCGAAGGTCGGCGAGGGTGACATCGAACTGCGGATCCCCGGCGAGATCCGCGGCCATTACGGACCCCACCAT
>JAZGDL010000069.1:0-2673 GCA_036477795.1 Phycisphaerae bacterium | reverse complement strand
GCACCAGCCGCTCCTCGCGCGATAGTCCGCGGGTGATGTACTCGGTCAGCATCTCGCGGGACATGCTGGCCGATGGGTCGTCGCACCTCTTGTCGCCGATATCCCAGCTTCGCGCCGGTCCTCGACCGTTCCGCCCGCTTTGCGGCTCCATGGCGCTGAAATGGACCTCCTTGCCCAATTGGGACAGCCGGCAGAGCTGGTCGTACCGGGCCAGGCTGACGCCCATCCGATTGGCGATCTGCTGATGATCGGGCGGTGCCCCGTTCTCGGCGTCGAGCATTTCCCGGGCGTGCAGACGCTTCTTCTCAAATGTCCGCACGGTCCGGCTCTGCGGGTCCAGCCCCCGTAGCCAGTCCATGACCGCACCGGAAATGCGCTGCTGGCAGAACGTCTCGAACTTGGCCTTGTGCTTGGGTTCGTAAGCCTCGACTGCCTCGATCAGGCCGTCGAACGCGGCGCTGCAAATCTCGTCGTAGGAGATCTGCGCTGGCAGCTTACGAGACAATCGCGCCGCATGAGTGTGAACCAGATGGCTGTACCGGACGACCAACGTGTTGCGGATGTTCACGTCGCGCTTTTTGAGGTACTTGGTCCAAAGTTTCGCAAGCGACTGTTCCTCGGCTTTCATGTGTCGTGCCTCCTTAATGCATCGTGCCTGAATCCACTCGCTCTAACCGATCGGGAAGGTTATACTGGGTAGATAGGATAAGCAAGGTAAATTACAGGAAATAGCATGACTTTTTTGAATAAATATTCTGTGGGTTCTGGGTGGTATGTGGGTGTCAGTTCGATTTTATGGACCGATAAACCCGACGGTAGTAACTGTATCGCGTTCAAGCTACTTGATCTCATGATGTTACGGACCTTTCGGGCGCTGGTTTGGTCGGAGTCTCGCTGGGCGTGGTCGGGTCATGATCGGGTCGGGTTGGCTCGCGCGGAGATGGCGGATTTACCGGAAGCCCTGACTGATGCGTGTCGTGGTCATGACGTGGATCTGCCGAATGCAGCGATTGGAAGAGTGGCGGCGGTTATAGCGGGTTCTTGGGCGTCGGCCGATGGTTTGTGAGAGAGGCGACGCACGGAAGAAATGTCGGATTCTCAGATTTCGGGGGTTTCCGGACGATGCGGTGCCTGGTATTCCGCGACGCGTGAAATAATGGATAACGCAATCGGGTGCATGAGTTCGCCGTAGGCCGGCCCGTGGCTTCGCACGAGTCGCGCGGGCACGCCGACCGGCCCATACCGCCCCCAAGCTTCCATTGATCGGTGACGGAGCCTTAGGATGATGTGTTGACATGGTGGTATGGCTCCGGGCGGTGGTGCGGCGGGTGTGGGCACGAAGCCGGGAGCGTGCCGGCGCCGATCGGTCACAGCCAAGTTGACATGCGTTGGGGCAGGCATAGAGTAGCGTGCTCGACGTGTCCGGAGGGCTCATAGCTCAGTTGGCTAGAGCGCGTCGCTGATAACGACGAGGTCCCAGGTTCGAGTCCTGGTGGGCCCAATGGTGTCACTTCCGCACACTTGAACGCACCTGCACCGACGTGCATATCGTTGTTTTTGGTACGGCTATCGCGGTTCGGCCTTTCGGTGTTCACCGCCGTGCAAACCGGTGCGTGCGCGTGCTGCACCGGATTCTGCAGCGCGCCTTGCACCGGTTCTTCGGCGCCCATCACCGCCCGCTCGTAGTGTTCGTCCGTCACTTGCAGATAGTGCTTAGCGGCCACCGGCTGAGAATTCCCCAGCCATGCGCACACCACGTGCAGCGGCCAGCGTTCGGCCAGTTCCGTCTCACGGCTCGAACGCAGGTTTTGGAACAGTTTAGGCCAGGGTTCCAGCCCGGCGTTGCGAATGATGCGCTGAAACTGCGTCCGTAGGTTCTGGGTTGTCTCCCGGTACTTGGTGATAACATGCTCGGCGCCCGGGTCGGCATTCTCGAACACTTCACGCAGGTAGGGAAGCAACTCTGGGAAAAGCGGAATCTGTCGTCGGCCACCGCCGGGGTGATGCTCCGTCTTGGGGCTTGGCACGGCGATACGATTTCGCGCCCAGTCCACATCGGCCCATCGCAGGGCCAGGTGCTCGGACGGGCATCGGAGCCCGCCGTAGCGGCTGAACGCGACGATCAGCCGCCATTGAGCATCCGGGCAGGCGTCGATGACGCGCCGGGTGTTATCCAGCGTAATGAACCGATACCGGCTTGGGTTGCCCCGGACAGCGGCCACGAGATCGATGAAGGGATTGCCACCGATGAGCTTGCGACGCACCGCAGCCCCGAAAAACTGCTTGGCGATTCCGCACCGCCGCCGTACGGTGTTGTCGGCCAACCCCAGGCGTATCAGAAAGAGCCGCCAAGCGTCGGCGTCGCCGGGGGTTATGTCGCGCAGTGGCTTGTCTTTCCCGAAGAACGCAATCAGATTACGCCGCGTATGTCCATAGACGGTCGCCGTGCTACCTTTCACATCCTTGCGAGATTCGATGTACCGGCCGATGAACGCGCCCAACGTCATATCCTGACGCTTTGGGATCAACCCCACCGCCGCCAGCCTGTCCAGCATCACGGCGTCCCGCTCGGCCAGCCACCGGGCGGTTTCATCGTCCATCGCGTGCCCTGTGATGGTTGCCGTCACTAGCTGCTCGACGCGAAACTTGACCGCCTCAGCCGTGCGTTGGGAC
>JAZGDL010000068.1:0-2408 GCA_036477795.1 Phycisphaerae bacterium | reverse complement strand
CGACGATATCCTGGACGCATTACAGCACACTCCATCTTTCCGTTTAAGATAAAGTGTTGCGTCGATCAGTTGAGAGCACCGCCATAAGCAGACATTCGTCGGCATCTTGGAGTCTTCAAATCAGGCCGTCGGATGGTTACGGACGGGATGCATTTTCCCGGCGGTGGAACGGTGGTGCGATTTGCCTTAAATTGGGGGTTATCTGGGAAATTTGGGTGACACCCATTGCCGTTGTACGGCGCGATATTGAAAGCCTCTGGCGACGAGACCGAAATCGCCGTCGACCACCATTCGCACGAGTCTGAACTGGGAGACATGAACCATGACCAAGCGAACACCGACCTCGCCCGGACTCCTTGAGCGTCTCGCTGATGGTCCGGTCATCTGCGCCGAGGGTTATCTTTTCGAGTTCGAGCGCCGGGGTTACCTCCAAGCTGGTCCCTACGTGCCCGAATTGGTGATCGAACACCCCGATATGGTGCGCCAGCTCCACCGTGATTTCGTCCACGCTGGCTCCGACGTAGTCGAGGCCTTCACGTACTACGGTCACCGCGAGAAACTTAAGGTGATCGGCAAGGAGGAGCTGTTGGAGCCGCTCAACAAGGGCGCGCTCACCATTGCCCGTGGGGTCGCCGAGGAGAGCGGCGCGCTGTTCGCCGGTAACATTTGCAACACCAACATCTGGGAGGCCGACCGGCCGGAAACCCACAAGGCGGCCCGGGCCATGTTCGAAGAGCAGGTCGGCTGGGCAGTCGATGAGGGCGTCGATTTCATCATCGGCGAGACCTTCGACTGGCATGCCGAGGCCCTGGCGGCGCTCGAGACCATCAAAGCCGCGGGCAAGGACGCGGTCATCACGCTCTCGATCGACGACGACGGGAAACTCTACGATGGCGACCCGGTGGAGGCCTGCCGGCGACTCGCCGATGCCGGCGCCGACGTCGTCGGCTTCAATTGCGCGTACGGTCCGGCGACCATGCTGCCGTTCGTCGAGAAGCTGCGCGCGGCGGTGTCGTGTCACGTCGCGGCGCTGCCGGTGCCCTATCGGACCACCGTAGACGCGCCGAGCTTCTTTTCCTTCAAGGACCCGGTTTGTGATTGCCTGCCGGAGGATGGCACCTTCCCCGCTGCGCTCGACCCGTTCGCGTGCAACCGCTATGAGATGGGCGCGTTCGCACGCAAGGTCTACGACATGGACGTGCGCTATGTCGGGGTGTGCTGCGGCGCCGGCCCGCACCACATCCGCGCGGTGGCCGAGGCGCTTGGCCGCGATCCGCCGGCGAGCCGCTACTCGCCCGACATGTCGAAGCACGCCACCCGCGGCACCGACCCCATAATTCCCGAGGCCTACCGCCGCCTCGGCCACCAGGGAGAGTAATTACGGCCCTAGTCAAAGGTTAGGCTTTAGCCCCTCTGCATGAGTGTAGGCGCGTGAAGCGGCTCCGGCCCATGCCCGAGCACCCCGGAGGGCGGTTTGGCAACTCTGGGGCTTGTCACCCCGTCTGACATGAGCCGGAGAATGTCCGCTTTCGGGGGTAGAGCGGACGTAACGTATGGGCTCCGGAATTTGCCAGGAACCGACATAGCTCACCATTACAGACGCTGCTAAGCTCGTAACACGACGGACAGGAGGGCGTTATGGAGTGGACCGGTGGTTGCCTCTGTGGGGCAATAAGATACCGCTCAACAACCGACCCATTTTGGGCCGGACACTGTCATTGCACTAGTTGTCAGCGATGGACCGGTTCGGCCGCCTTCACGGGTGCATTCTTTGCACCGGAGGAGTTGGAGTGGACTCGCGGTGAGCCGAAATTCTATCAGTCTTCAAAGAGCGTCCAACGCAGCTTCTGTCCAAACTGTGCGAGCCCGCTCGGATTTCATCGCGCCGAACATCACGTTGGTGTCACGGCGGGAAGCCGCATGACATAACAAAACCACAGCCGACGGGTGCAACGACAGGGGTTGTCAGATGTTCATTTTCATCCTTCGCCGCATCGGGGCGATGCTCGCGACCATGGTCGCGCTGACCTTCATCGTCTTCTATCTGGTGAATCTTCCCGGAAACCTGGAGAAGATCGCCAAGACCGAAGGCAATATGCGCATGACCGACGAGCAGGTCGCGAGCTGGCTCGAACGGGAGGGCTACAACCGCCCGTTCCTGGTGCGCTACGGCGAATGGATCGCCGGCACGGTGCAGGGTGACATGGGCTGGTCGCGGGTGTTTCGCAAACCGGTCAGAGAGGTGGTGGGTGAGAGGCTGGGCCACACCGGCATCCTGATGTTCTGGGTGATGATCGTGATGGTGCCCTCTGCGCTGACTATCGGCATCCTGGCTGGAATGCGGGAGGGATCGTTACTCGACCGAAATTTGTCGGTCGGATCGATCGCGTCGACTTCGGCGCCCGAAT
>JAZGDL010000067.1:0-13665 GCA_036477795.1 Phycisphaerae bacterium | reverse complement strand
GCCGCGCGCGGTGAAGCGTCGTCCGAAACCGCACGACTTACTCACCAAACCGCGTGACCAAGCTCGCGCCGAACTACTCAAGGAGAAATCGCCGTAACCCCTTGTCAAATAGGCGGCAGTGCCATTCTAGCCTGACCCCTTTTTCTCCCCCCGTTTACAGACAATTTGAGGCGCCGCCGCGAAAGGCGGGCTGCACTTTCACGGCGGACTCAGGCTCTAATCACAGCGGCCAGTTGGCACCCGCCGGCTGCGATTTCGAGGCCATAGGATTCCGGGGGGGACGCGCGGACTCTCTTGGGCATGCCTCGCGGTCAAACCCGCGCGTCCCATTGCTCACTCCTCCGGCGGCCTCCCAGGCCACACAGGTGCTGGATCAACCGTTTCGACCCAAGCCGCTCCTTGTTCCTTCCCCCAGGCCTACAGACGCGTTGTGGGTCGACACGCCGTAAGCCCGCCGGACAGCACCAAAGCAGGAATCATGACATCGTATCACACGTCACTTTCAGCCTGTGACGCGCGACATTATGCCCGTCGCGTCCCGTTGGTCCGGAGCGGATGTGCGTGCGACTTAACACGCACCACAATCGCCACCTGCCGGAAGAGTTATCGATACGGTTGCGTGCGGGTACAAGAGAACAAACGACTCATGCACTACGACGCAAGGAATACGGAAACATGAACTCCAAACACTGCCGACAGCCACCGTCAGATGTGCTCGCCGGCCGGCGCCGCCTCGTCAGGTTCTCGTGCAGCGTCCCGGGGTGGCTGAATGGCACAAACAGAAGGTGAAGGGAACTACTACCCTTAGCCTCTTTTGATTATTCAACCGTTATCCCGCAAGGCAAGCGACAATTCCGGACATTTCTCAAATCGCTCCAACCATTTGGTGCGCATGATGTTGCACGCGTGCCAATACCTGGCCCTCGACTTCCAGCGAGTGTCGGCACCCGGAATCTCGAATGTAACCTCCCGCTGTCAGCCCACCAACAACGCCAGCAACGCCCAAGCCACCGCCGAAGTGGCTTGCCGTTTGGCAGACGCCGGCATAAGAGACCGCGCTCGACTGCTCAAAAGCGTCACAGACACCACGAGTCAATAGATAAACAACCGCTCGCAGGCCACCGCTCGGATCAGCGCCGGCCGCGGACCTGAAGATCCGGAGCGTCGATTCGCCCGGTGATCAGATGGTAATTGAATTCCATCCCTCGAAATCTCGGGCCGTGAGCCCGCCGGCTATAGACCTCCGCCTCCTCGTCCTCTCTACCGAAGATCCGCAGCAAATCGCTCTGCTCGTACTTCACCACGCGCTCAGCCGTAACGGTGAACTCTTCATCTTCCAGGAACACGCCTCCCAGCGCCTCCAGTTGACGGATCTCGCGCACACTCATCGCCGCCACCCCGCCGCCGGACGCCGGCCCCGAGTCGCTCCGCCGTGCGAACTCCACCATCAACTCCCCGCACTCGAGACGTGTATGACGACCGCCACCGGTCAATCGACCGGGGACAAAGCTCCCCTGGGCGAGTATTGCATCAGCCAACAGCATCTCGTCGCCACTGCGATAGTCCAGAACCACATCGCCACGAAAATCGGCACGATACCGACCCGCATCAAACGACATCAGTCCGCTCCACGACGCATAGGTTTGAGAAGGAACATCGCTACGGCCGCGGTTGAAAAGGGCGTCGCCTCTGTCCTCGGAACCGCTCGTAAGCGACGGCACCTTATAGTCCTCGATCAAGAGTGTCCCGGCGACGGGAACGGTCAGCAGTTCCGCCTGCAAATCGGCGGTGAGCTTGTCCGCGGCAAGGCGAATACGGTTCCTGACACGCCCCGTGACGGCATCAACCGTTTTGAAAACACCTACCACTTGGCGCGACGCCACCACATAAGCCGGCTCCTGATTGAGCTTGGGGCCGGCGGATTCCTCTTGGCGGCTCCAACGTTCAGCCAATGGGGCAAAAATCCACCATCGTGCATCCAGGACTGATTCTCGCGTCGGTTCCGGCTCAACGTCGACGAAGTCGATGGCCAACTCGTCACAGTCAAAGGTTGCGGTTTCCAACATCGTCGGATCGCCACTCGACCCGGTCTTTGCAAGATGCTGCCGGACCGGCCGGATGCGGCGACGGCTGAGCGCGTGAACCTGTCCCAGGAATCGCGCCGTGTGGTCCTGGCCGCGAAAGGTCATCTCCCTGGTCCAGGAAACTTCGATCTCCTGGGGGTCATCCGTGCGATTCCCGTCGAGCCCGCGGTACGACGCCAGCCCCAGCGTGCCCGGCCCGAAAACATCCACACGCTGCGTCTGCAGGTTCGCGGCGATAACATGCGATGCGATGGAGATGTCCCCGAGCTGAACAAACGCGTCGGTGCCCTCGCGGCCGGTGACCCGCACCTGCTCCACCTCGCGACCGTTGACAAACTTGGCCTCCAGCGACGCGGCGCTGACATCCAGTCCGCGCGTAGGATCGTACGCGGTCACGCCCCCCCAGGCGTCCAGCCGCTGCAACCCGGTCTCATACTCGATGCGGGCATCGTGTTTCGTGCGAACCTTGGCCCAGTCCACCTGAGTCGGATCCACGCCGCGGGCCATCGCGTCGAACGACGCCTCCCAAAGATCGAATTCGCGCTTGGGCTTGAGCACTGGAACCATTTCCAGCGCAATTGTTCCACCAGCCGTAACCATCAACTCGCCGCTGCTGAATACCACATCTCCTCCGGCCCGGGCACGCCGCGGTAAGGGCCGTCCCGTCGGATCCGGCGCGAACGTCACGTTCAGCTCCGCACAGGTCAGGCGGTCCTGCCCGCGAACCAGCAGAACCTGGCCGCCGGCGTCCAGTTCTCGAATCTGCTCCGAAATCACGCTCTCCGCCGCCGGCGGATCAAATGTCATCGCCACCGTATCACCAGCCAGCACATCGGCACCCCGCTTCAGCATTGCATCGCCTGTGAACCGGGCCGATGAGATGTACTCGGTCCGGACCGTCTCGACGGTGTCACCGAGCGGATCAACGCGCTGGGACGTATGCGTGGCTATCGAAAGCTCAGCAGAGTCTTCGAACCGGATATCCAATTCGCTCAACCCGCTCTGCCCGGCGTCCAAGCTCGACGGCGCGGTCGGCAACTCCGCCACCCCGCTCAATCGCGCCGGTCCGTCAATCCGAACCAGCCCCATCGATCGATCTATGAACACGTCGCCCGCCACCAACCTGGCCTGGTCCCGCGACAGGACCACCCAACCGTCCGCCCCACCGGTCAACCACATCCTGCCGGTCTCACGGTGAAACTCCAGCATGCCGCAAACCGCCTCACCCTGGCGGCTGGTGAAGCGAACTTCGTCACCCAATGCCACGATCCGCAGCCGCGATCCCGGGAACGCGCCGCGGTCCCCGATCGCGCCGGGCCGGACCACAAACCCACCGCTCCACTCCAATACCAGCCGCGTACCGCGGTCCGGCTGGGCCCCCACCGCCTCCGAATCGCGGTCTTGTGATCCTGTCGGGGCAAACACCGGCGAGGATCCCGATCGAATGGCCTGGCGCTGACTGCGGCTGAAGTCGAAGAGCACATTCAAACGGTCCGCCGTCAGCCGCTGTGAGACTTCCTCACCGTCAAGCAGGCGGATGGTCACCGCCTGGTCAATCTCCGCCAGATAGGTCTGCACCGCCTCTGCAGCGTCGTGAGGCAGCACCGGTCTCGCGCCCGCGGGCTCGTCGACCGTCGTGCGGGGCCCCTGACCTTCACCAGCCGCTTCGCTACCGTTGGGTGCCATCGCGTCAAACAGATCGCCGAGGCCGAAGACCACCGCCGATCCGCCATGCATGATCTCGAAGTGCTCAACGCGGTTGTCCACGTCGTTGTAGCGCACCCGCAAGCCCACGCCGTCGATCTGGGCCTCAGCCATACGAACCGAAAACGGCCCTTGCGTTTCCACGCTGGACGCATCCAGATCGAATGAAATCCCATCGAAGGTGAGCTCGATCAAACGCGCCGCATCGGGCGGGGCATCACGTTCTTGGGGCCCCAGACGGTCGCGCTCCTTCCTGGAGAGCCGGTCGATCTGAATATCAACCCTGCCAATCAGCTCACCGCTCCGTGGCTCAAAGGCGCCTTCACCACGCTTCTTGACGTCCAGGAAACCGCCGGCTGCCTGAACTCGCACGCGCTGCCCGTCACGCGTCGCCAGCCGAATCACAGGTTCAACCAGCTCGATCTGTTGAACGTCCCCGCGGGAGTCGCCCGTCGGCCTGTAATCGGCAACTTCCAGCTCAAATCGTGCCCGCGTAGTGTTGGGCTCGTACTGAATGAGTTTGATTTTCTTGCCGCGTCCCAGTCGCGCCGCACCCGCGGGCAGGCCCGGCGTTTGATGGTCCTCCAGCTCGACCAACGGGCTCTGGTCCGCTGGTTCGGGCCCGCCGGTAATGACCACCTCGCCGGACTCGCCGACACCCGTCGAATACTGATAGACTGCGAACAAAACCACCACGATAGCCAGCGTCGAGACGGCCAGAATAAGCGAACGCACCACCGCGTGCGCCCGACGACTTGTATGGATGTCCGGCTCCGTCATCTACTCCACCGTTATCTAACAGTACAGACGCGTAGGGTCCGCCTTGCGGACCACGAACGCGAGATTGCCGTGCTGCTGCGAGGATCCTTTCTCGCACCGATATATGGGACAGGCTTTCCAGCCTGTCATTTGACCAGCCGTGCTGGTGCGAGAATCCTTTCTCGCACCCATCCCCCACGGAAATCCTTTCCCGCGGCCCGCCAAGAGGGGGGACCGAGAAGGGATTCTCGGTCCAGCGTCTTGCGGACCACGAACGCGAGATTGGTGGGCGGCCATGGCGTGGTCCGCACGGCGGACCCTACGCTCTACCGCTTCGACGCCACCGAGGCCCACCGTCCTTGCTTCCTAAGAATCAGCTCGATCACTTCCGCCACGGCGCCGGCGCCCCCGCCGCGAAGGGCCACATAATCGGCGACACGCTTCACCGCCGGTACCGCGTTGGCCACCGCCACCGCAAAGCCGCACGCATCCAACGGACCCAGATCCGGCAGATCGTCACCTACAAAACAGGTGGCCTCCGCGGGCGTATCACACTCGGACAGCAGCATGTCAAAGGCCTCGCCCTTATCCGCCACGCCCTGGCGTATCACGGAAATCCCCATCTCCAAGGCCCGCCTTTGGACGATAGTAGATCGCCGACCCGAAAGGATAGCGCTGCGATAACCGGCCTCATGCCACAGCTTCAGGGCACACCCGTCGTGAATGTCGAAGCGCATCAAACGGTTCTGATCCTCATCAAAGCTCACGTCGCCCGGCGTCAGCACGCCGTCCACGTCCAGCACCAGGAGTCTTATCTCCGACAGATCCATACCAGCCACCGTCAAACAATACGACAACACTACCTCTTTTTCGCGCCGTCGGCCAACCCGGTCGCCACCCGGGCCGCGCCTGAACGCCCACGAATGTCCGTCCGATGCTTGACAGAATCCGACCATAGGCCGTACGTTCCTATCCCAGGACGTCAATGCGCGTACTATCCGGTATACAACCCAGCGGGAAGCTGCACCTCGGAAACTACCTGGGGGCCATCAAGCAGCACATACAACTGCAACATGAGCACGAAACACTCTACTTCATCGCCAACTTCCATTCGCTGACCTCCGTCCAGGACTCCCAACTCCTCCGCCGGCTCACCCTGGACGTCGCCCTGGACTATCTGGCCCTGGGCCTGGACCCTGACAAGGCCGCGCTCTTCCGCCAGTCCGACATTCCCGAAGTCACCGAACTGGCCTGGATCCTTTCCACCGTCACCGGCAAAGGCCTGCTGGACCGGGCCCACTCCTACAAAGACAAGGTCGCTAAGAACCTTACCGCTTCCATGGGTCTGTTCAACTACCCCGTCCTCATGGCCGCCGACATTCTCATCTACCGCAGCGACGTCGTCCCGGTCGGTAGGGACCAGGTCCAGCACATCGAGATGACTCAGGACATAGCGGGTTATTTCAACAACACCTACAACTGCAAGGTCCTCCGCCGCCCTGAACCCAGGCTCAACGAAGCCCAGACCGTCCCGGGCGTCGACGGCCAGAAGATGTCCAAGAGTTACGGCAACACCATCGACCTGTTCGACTCTCCCAAACAAACCCGCAAACGCATCATGAGCGTCAAGACGGACAGCACCCCGGTCGACGACCCCAAGGGCCCCGAGAAATGCAGCGTCTTCGCCCTGCTCAAACTGATGGCAAGCCCTGAAGAAACCGCACAATGGGCCGACCGCTATGTCAAGGGCGGCATGGGCTACGGCGAAGTCAAATCGCGCGTGGCGGAACTGTTTGAAGAGACCTTCGGCCCGGCCCGCCACCGCCGGGAAGAACTCGCCGCCGACTGTGACAAGATCGAGGACATCCTCTGCCAAGGCGCCAAACGTGCTCGTGCCATCGCCCAACAAGTCATGCACGAGGTCCGCGAAGCCTGCGGCATCGTCGTCGCGGCGAAGGCGGTCTGATGAGCGAGTATCGCGTCGAGCTCGACTCCTACAATGGGCCGCTGGACCTACTACTTTTCCTGATTCGCCGCGACGAGATCGACATCTACGACATTCCCATCGCCCGCGTCACGGAGCAGTACATCAAGTTCATCGAAGTGATCAAGAAGCTCGATCCCAACATCGCCGGCGACTTCCTGGTCATGCTGGCCGCCCTCATGGAGATCAAGTCCCGGGCCCTGCTCCCGCGTCATCTGGCGACCCAGGAGGATGAGGAGGATTTCGAGGACCCCCGCCTGGAGCTGGTCCGCCAACTGCTCACCTACAAAGCCTTCAAGGACGCCGCCCATGAGCTGAACCTCGCCGGCCAAGTCCAGGCACTTAGATACCCCGTCCAGCCGGCTGATTTACCGAAACAGCCGGACGAGCTCGACCTCGAGGACGTCAGCATCTGGGCGCTGATGAACGCCTTCAACGCCCTTCTGGAGCAAACCGGCCGCGCCAAGCCCTACCACGAGGTGGTCATCGATGACACGCCTATGGCACTCCACGCCGCCGACATCGTCGACTCCCTGGAGCGGGCCGACGGCTCCCAAACGTTCGAAGTGATCTTCACCGGCCGCACCAGGGTCGAAATGATCGGCCTGTTTCTGGCCCTGCTGGAACTCATCCGCCAGCGGCGCATCCGCATCACCCAGGACCAGCAGTTCGGCCCCATCACCATCCACCTCATCGACGCCGCCCCCATCGAAGAACCGGATGAACCCGGCGTTTCCACCGAACCGGAGGAAGACCCTTCCCTGGGAGACGAATCGTGAAGGACTATCACATCAACGTGTTCTATAGCGATCAAGACGCGGCTTATGTTGCGGATATTCCCGATCTTGAGGCATGCTCGGCGCTTGGCGATACTCCCCAGGAGGCTCTGAGCGAAGCGCTTAAAGCCAAAGAAGCATGGCTTGAGGCGGCAAAGCAAAGCGGCAAACCGATTCCGCAGCCACGATATCGCCCGGCCCACTATCAAGCAGGTTGATCTCACCCGATACTGTGCCCGGCAAGGTGCCGCGTGCACCGAAGGGGTTCACCGCCGAGAAGGGGTGTGTTCCAGGATGGCGATGATGAGCACTACGCAGAGGCATTGGCTGAAGATCAAAACCGCCGCCGGCCAATCCACGTGCGGCAGCAGGACGGCGGTCAGCGACGTGGCGGCCGTCGCCAGGTAGATGGTGAACAGCGCTGCACGCCGGCTGAGACCGCGTTCCAGCAGCCGGTGGGAGAAGTGACGCTGGTCGCCCTGAAAGATGCTGGTGCCCGCCAGGATGCGGTGCACGATCACGGTGGCGACGTCGTAGAGCGGGATGGCCAGCACCACGATGGGCAGCAGGACGCCCGCCGGCTTCAGTCGCTGCTCGGGATTGTAGAACGTGGTCAGGACGATCAAGACAGCCATCAGGTATCCGATCACCGTGCTGCCGGCGTCCCCCATGAAGATCGTCGCCGGTGGGAAGTTGAACACCAGAAACCCCACCAAGGCCCCGATCAGCAGCAACAACATCACCGGCACGAACACCTGCCCGCTGCCCAGGGCCGCCAGGGCGAAAATCATCGCAGCCAGAACGGCTACCCCGGCACTGAGCCCGTCCATGTTGTCCAGAAAGTTGAACGCGTTGGTGACGGCCACGATCCACACCACGGTGAGCATCACCGAAACCCAGCCCGGCAGCACCGCCATGTCCAACAGACGGATGCCGAATATGCCTGACAATATCAACGCCACGACGGCCTGGGCGACGAGTTTCCCCGCCGGGCGGATCGGCCTTACGTCGTCAATCAAGCCCACAACGTGCAGCAGCAGCGCCCCCCCGACGATGGCCACCGCCTCCGGAGCCTTGAGGGCCACCCCGCCGACGTGGATCTTGACGAACTCCGGCAGCCAGTCGGGGACACCAAAGTGGACCGCGGCTCGGGCAGCCAGCACCCCGGCAAGCACCGGCAGGCATACCGTCCAGGTGATGGCGATGCCTCCGCCAAGGGCTACCGGCGACTCATGCTGCTTGTGGCCGCCGGGACGGTCGACGAAGCCGCGTTTCAACGCCGCCTGTCGTACGACGTATGTAGCGATCAGCGAAACGAAGAACGATCCGATCAGGGCGGTGAGCGCGACAGGCAGCATGGCCGCAGAGTCTAGGGGCTAACCGCGTTGGACTCAAAAGTAGGGAATTGTGTTCCCCATTTATGCGAGAGTGGTGGGTGGCCCACCTCGTTTCGAGGTGGGGGACACGATGATCCACGCGCCAACGTCGGACCTTGTCGTATCATCCAGCCCCCACCTTCAAAGAAGGTGGGGCACCCCCCGCGTTCCACGTCCTTTCTAGTTTCTAGTTTCTAGTCACTAGTTTCTAGAGAGTCGGTCTTCAGATCGCCGGCTTTGACCGTGACCAGGCGATCCAGGGCCACGTGCTTCTTCAAGGCCTTTTGAATCTTGGCAGGCGTCAAGGCTGCAATCTTGTCGTATAGCTCCTTCTTATCCATCATGGTGCGTTTGAGATAGAGCCCTTGGTTGAGAATGCGGGCGACGGTTCTGTCGTTGGCGAGCTGGTTCTTGACCTGGAGAGCGAAGCTCGCCTTGGCATCGGCCAACTCCTCCACACCTACCCCGTCGCGAACGAGAATGCTGATCTCTTCAACCAGGCAGCCAAATGCTTTCTTAGCGTTGTCCGGCGCGCATATCCCCATGCCAAAGAGCACAGCAGACTCGTCATGGCTGTTCGCATTGAAGTATGATCCGGCGCCGTAGGACAGTCCCTCCTTTTGCCGCATTCGTTCCAGCAGACGCGATTTGGCGCTGGCCCCCAGGACATAGTTGGCTAGGTGCATGGCCGGGTAGTCCGGGCTCTGGTCGCTCATCTTCACGTTCAGCCCACAAGCCACCATGGCCATCTTCTTGTCCGGCGTCTGGATGATGTCGTCGGAGCCCTTGACGTCACCACGGAATATACTTTCGATGCGCTTGAAGGGCTTGGGCGATTTCCATTTGCCCACAGCCTCTTCGATGGCCTTGGTGACCTTGGCTTCGTCGAAGTCGCCGACCACGGTAATGCAGGCATTGGTGGCTCCGTAGTACTTTTTGTGAAACTCCCTCAAGTCGTCTACCTCAACCGCCTTCAGTCGCTCGATAGATTCGGCGATGGTGGGCACATACCGCACGTTGTCGGAGGGCCAGGGATTCAAACGGCGCATGATGCTGACCATCGCCAGCGGCTGCGGCTCGGAGAGCTGGTTCTCAAGGGCCGCCAGGTTCTCATTCTTGACGATGTCAAATTCGCTAGTCGGGAAGGTCGGCTGTGTTAGAATCTCTCCCACCAGCTTGATCACCGCAGGAAGATGATCGTGATCGGTTTTGATGCTGACGTTGACGGCGCCGTAGCCGGCCCTGAACATGCCGCCGCCGTAGACGCTGACTGAAGCCTTGAGCTCGTCCAGCTTGTCCTGAATCTGCTGATAGGTGTGGTTCTTGGTGCCGCGCATGACCATCTGGGGGATGAGGTCGATGGTGTCCTGGCGGCCCTGGATGTCCTTTTCGGTGCCGAAGCGTAAGGTCATCACCGCCCGGACCGCGTCGCCCCGGGTCTCCTTGCGGAGCCAGGCCAGTTTCGCGCCGTTGGGTAGGGTCTTGCGGGTCACGCGGCTTTCGATGTTCTCCGGGGTGGCTTCGAACTCCTCCCCCTCAGACAAGGCCTCCCTACCCTCGTAGTCCCGGACCAGAGCCAGCACATTCGGCGTATCGGGGACTTCAACCCGGTCGATGTTGTCCATGACCGTGGGGTAGTAGATCCCCGCGGTGCGGTTGCTCTCTTTGAAGTAGTGGGCAGCCACTCTGCGTACCTGCTCGGTGGTGACCTTCTCCAGACGGTCACGATGGAGGAAAAACAGGCGCCAGTCCCCGGCGGCGACCCACTCACTCAGCTCCACGCCGATGCGCCCGCTGCTCTTCATGGCCAGCTCGATATCCTTGAGCAGGCTGTTCTTGGCCCGCTTGACCTCTTCATCGGTGATGGGGTCGGCGGAAAGACCTTCGACGATCCCGTTTATCTTTTTCATCACCGGCCCGACGGGGTCTTCCTTCCGCACGACGGCCATGTTGAGGACGATGCCCGGCTCTTTGTATCCGAAAGCGTACCCAAAGACGCTGGCTGCCATCCCTGACTCGATCAGCGCTTTGTACAGCCGGCCCGACGGCTCGTCGGTGAGGATGTTCTCAATGACATCGAGGGCGGCGAAATCCGGATGGGAGGCGGCGCAGACGTGGTAAACCGAGCCGCAGGCCGCCAGGTCGCCGACCCGCCGCAACTCCACGAATCGGGCGCCGTCCTGTACGGGCTCAATAGTGTAGGTGTCGGCCAACTTGCGCTGGGGGCGGGGGATGGCCCCAAAATGCTTCTGAATCAGTCGAAGTGCTTCTGCGGGCTTGAAGTCGCCGGCCACTACCAGCGTGGCGTTGTCCGGCTGATAGTACTTCTTATAAAAGGCCTTGAGATTCTCGACCGGTACGCGCTCGATATCACTCTTGGAGCCGATGGTGGACTTGCCGTAGTTGTGCCATATGTATGCGGCGGAGGTGATACGCTCAATGAGAATGTTGATGGGGCTGTTTTCGCCCATCTCGAACTCGTTGCGGACCACCGAGAATTCCTTTTGCAGAACCTCGCCAAAGATGTTGCTGTTGACCATGCGATCGGCTTCCATGCGCAGAGCCCATTCCAGGTTGCCGGGCTCGGTGGTGGGGAGGGTTTCATAGTAGTTGGTCCGGTCAACCCAGGTGGTGCCGTTGAACCGGGCCCCGTGATCCTGCAAGGCTTTCCAGATGTCGGGGTGGTCGGGCGTGCCCTTGAAGACCATGTGCTCGAGCAGGTGGGCCATTCCCGTCTCGCCGCGACCCTCATGACGAGAACCGACCAGGTAGGTGACGTTCACCGTGACGGTTTGCTTCGAGGAGTCGGGGAAGAGCAGCACCTGCAATCCGTTGTCGAGGTGATACTCGGTGATGCCCTCGACGCTGGTGACCGGTTTCAGATCATCCTCGGCCAACGCGGGTGTCAGACAGTTTGCCGCAGGCAGCAGCATGAGCGCATAAGTTAAGTACGGTAGTTTTGCGTTTTTCATAAAATGGCATCCTGAAAAAATACGACTCGCACCGATCGGACCACATACCACGTAAATTATCCGCGTAACTTCTCTAGAGCACTTTTCATCGCTCGTCAACGGTCGGCATGTGTCGCGAACGAAAAAGCGCTCCGCGCAGCCGCTGTAGATCGATCCATTGTAGTTGTAGAGAGTGTAAGAAGTTGTCACGGTGGAGGTCGAAACTTGTAAGAAGTACGCGATAGAACCTGCACCTGTTGAACAGAAAAGCCCACGGGCTGCAACCCGTGGGCTTTTGCACTGCACTTGTATATCACTTGCGCGTTGGAGGTCAGCAGTCAACAAGCTGGTGGGAGGTCTGGGGCAGGTTGGGCGAGTGGGGGAGCGTCGGAATCGGTGGAGGGCGCGGATTGTGTCGCGGGGAACTGCTCTTCGTAGTATTCGGGGACCAGTTGCTTGAGCTGGGCGCGGATGGCGTCGGGGTTGTCGACGTCGGCCAGGGCGATCAGGCTGTCAATACCGGCGCAGACCTGATCGAAGTCTTCGGGGCGGTGCTTCCAGATGCCGATCTTGGGATGCCTGGTGGGGCTGAAGTCTTCGCCTTTGATGGACAACTCCTCGCGCAGTTTTTCGCCGGGGCGCGGACCGGTGAAGACGATCTCGATATCGATGTCCACACTCAGGCCGCTGAGGGTGATCATGTCGCGGGCCAGATCGACTATCTTGACCGGCTCGCCCATGTCCAGGACGTAGATTTCGCCGCCCGTTCCCATGGCTCCAGCCTGCAGCACCAGCCGGGCGGCTTCGGAGATGGTCATGAAGTACCGGCTCATGTCGGGGTGGGTGACGGTGATGGGGCCGCCGTTGGCGATTTGTCGGCGAAAGATGGGCACGACGCTGCCGCTGGATCCCAGGACGTTTCCGAAGCGCACGGTGGTGAACTGCGTCTTGCCGCGGGCGCTGAGCTGCTGCACGTAGAGTTCCGCCACGCGCTTAGTGCAGCCCATAATGTTGGTGGGGTTGACCGCCTTGTCGGTGGAGATCATGACCATTTTGGCGACGCCGCATTCTGTGGCAATGTCAGCGACCGTCCGGGTTCCCAGGACGTTGTTCTTGATGGCTTCGCCGGGGTTTAGCTCCATCATGGGCACGTGCTTGTGGGCGGCGGCATGGAAAATGGTCGTGGGCTGCTCGCGTTCGATGATTGAGCGGACGCGCGTCGCGTCGCAGATGTCTCCGACGTAAGGCACGATCCTGAGATCTTCGAAAGCGTCCCGCAGCTCGTTCTCAATCTCGAAGAGGTTGTTCTCCGCCTGATCGACCATGATGAGTCGCCTGGGTTTGAAGCGGGCGATCTGATGGCACATCTCGGCTCCGATGCTCCCGCCGGCGCCGGTGACCAGGATGCGCTTATCGGACAGTTCGGCGGCGATGGAGGCCAGGTCCAGCTCGACGGGGTCGCGGCCCAGGAGGTCCTCAATATCAACTTCACGCAGTTGGCTGACCTGCAGGCGTCCGTCCATCAGGTCGGATAGGGCGGGGACGATGCGGAAGTGAAGGTTGTTGCCCTCGCAGAATTCGACGACTCGGCGGATGTCGCGCGGGGTGGCCTGGGGCAGAGCGATGACGATTTCATCGACGATGTGGCGCTCGCAGATGGTCTTGATATCCTTCAAGGCGCCGAGCACCTCGATGCCGTGGATGGTGCGGTGAATCTGCGTGGGCCTGTCGTCGAGGAATCCCACGACGTTGTAGCGGTCGCGGGAGGTGCGGAAGATTTCGCGCAGGACGGTTTCGCCAGTGTCTCCGGCGCCGACGATGAGCACGCGGGAGTGCTTTCCCACGCGATCGGCGTGGACCTCTTCATGGTAGAGCCTGATGAAGATGCGGCACAGGGCCACCAGGCAGATGGTGCCGGCGCAGTCCAGCAGGAATACCGATTGGCGCAGTTGCGTGTTGAGGTCGCGATCGATCAGGTGCTGGCCGTAGTGCTTTTGCCAGATGTTCTCGACGACAAAATAGGTAAGGACA
>JAZGDL010000066.1:0-4715 GCA_036477795.1 Phycisphaerae bacterium | reverse complement strand
ACGAATTCCCAATCGACGTCCTGAAAATCGACCGCGCCTTCCTCGACAATATGAAGGAGAATCGCGAATACGCCGCCGTCACCCAGGCCATCGTCACCCTCGCGCAGAACCTGGGGATGGACGTCGTCGCCGAGGGCGTCGAGACGCCGCAGCAGGTCGCACAGTTGCAGGCCCTCGACGCCGACTACGCCCAGGGATACTACTTCGCCAGACCCCTACGTCCCGAAGACGCCGCGGTATTCCTGCACAATCAACGTCCGTTAGCCAAATCCGCCTGATCGGCTCGCCACATCAGCTCCACGCCAAAACGTCTAAGTTCCTAATATCAAAGTACTTATCAGCGGCATCGCCGCCAGGGTCGGTGGGCAATGCCCCTGTTTCCATGGCCATCTGCCGCTCCGCGGCCACGGCAAGCTGCGCACGATCGAACTGCGCTCAATCGTATCTTGCATCTACGAACAGGGCCGGCCCCTCGGTGAAAAGGGCCGGCCAAGTGTTCTGAAGAACGCACGAATCTTCAGTCGAGCGATGTCAGATCAGCGACGACGACGGCGACGCATGAACGCGCCAGCGCCAAGGGCGAGCAGGCCCATCGCACCCGGGGCGGGGACGATGCTGATGTCGTCGTAGTACGACGTCGCACCGAGTGTGAACAGGTCGATGTTCGCGATCACGAGCGGGTCGCCGGACTGGCGGGTCATGGTGCCGGTCGAGAGCAATTGCCCGTCGTAGAACGTCGTCTGCGTGTTGTTGGTCAGATCGAACTCGATGCGGATTTCGGCCCAGCGGTCATACGCGATATTTACCGGGTTTTTCGTCCGGAAGTCATCGAGAACCATGCCGCTTGACGCTTGAAACCTCATCTCGATCGTCCACGTATACGGCCCACCGTGGGTGTAGTCGTTGTTCACGATGAAGAACGTGTCGGAGGTGTGATCGTTTTGGAACAGCAGCATCCAAGCAGTCATGGTCCACAGCCCGGACGTGAATTGGCCCGAGAAAGGATGGACCGCGTCGGCGCCACCGGTGATCAGGATCGACTTCTCGCCGCTGTAGGCAAAGGCGCTGGTCACCACGCCCCTGGCAGCTGGAGAACCGTCCCAGCCGTCCCATCCACCGGCAAACAGCGGGCCGTCCGGATACGCTTCAAACCCATCAAAAAACTGCGCAGACGCTGCCGAAGCCAGCCCAGCGACCGCAATCATCGAAACCAGAATGCCTTTTTTACGCATGTCGTGTTTCTCCTCTATCTACCCCGTTTTGGGGCTAGCTCCCTGCCGAGTCACGCAACAAGACACCATGACGTATTTCACAGTGGAACACGCACTAGCGACCGCTCCCGAAAGAAACTCTCGGCAACAAATCCACGATCCAAGTTGTAAAGGACGAAGTCGGGCGGAACCCGCTCCAGTCCCCTCTCAACTCCCTTTGGCTACCATTTGACACGAAATGGACCAGCTGTCAAGAGTTTTCCGGAAAAACGCTGGAAAAAGTCGATCTTTCGGCCTCTTGAACTCATTCCGTTTGAGAACAGGTAGGCGAAACCACCTGCATAACGGCGTCAATCAGTCTGTGGGTCGCTGGACGCCCCTGGTACAGACCAACCGATGGGGAACAAGTCTTGGATTCACAAGACGCCCAGCGCAGATTGAAGCAACGGGAAGATCGATTGGCTCGCATTGAGCGAATGCTCGGTCTGCCCGATCAAGACGCGGCTGGCTGGCCACAGAGCTTCGAGGAGGCCGCCGACGCCGCTGGCCAGCCCGAGGATGCCGCGTCGGAGCCCTCGCTGACCGCTCTGTTTCGCCGAATCCACCGCCTCGGGGGGTTGTGGAGCCGGTTGCGGTCGAGATGTAGCCCAGTAGGCCGACCGATCCATCTCGTGAAACGCGAGCCGTGGTTGGCGGGTTGAGTTGGCTCATCACCGCCGTGACGTTCAGCAGCCTAGCAGGCAATAACTACTACGGCGGGAAGCACGGCGTCGACCCTGGGGGGGGTGCCCTTCGGCTTTGGGACGGACCTCCAGGTCTGGAACGCGTTCGGGATTCCTAAGAGCTGGGAGAACTTCATCGCCGGCGTGGGGCAAGGCATCAACGGTGTCAGCGGCACCGCGCCCCCGGGCGGCACGCCGCCCGAAGACGGTTTCACCGGATTGGACTTCCTGTTTGAACTTGGTGGGGGCGGCGGTCTCGGACCGGGTGACAGCACGACGTTCACCGTGTTTCATACCTACGGCCAGAATTTCCCAGTGCCGGCGCCGGGCGCTTTGGCGCTGCTTGGCTTGGCTGGGCTCATTGGTGTTCGTCGGCGTCGCGCCGCCTGAGCTGGCGGGCAAACCGATCCGGTCACTCCGGTCGGTAAGTGGACAAGACTACGCGGTCATGGTCGGTTTCCCGCCGACCATGACCCTGTTTCGTTCGGTTGAACGCTCCCGCTCGCCCTTCGAAGCCCTATCGATCACGGTCACGCCTGCCAGCGGTCAGCGAGTCACTGACGGCCTCACACCATCGGGTCTCAAACTACCCAGCAAGGGGATCACCCCTCGAGCGACCAGACTTCAGTTTGGACGACGTGACCGTCACTGCGGGTTCGGCTTGGCTGACCCGTCGTCCGACCAGTCCAGTTCTCCCATCATATGATGATCTGCGATTCGTTCGCCCGAAGTGGGAGGCTCATCGCATGCACCTGAATGTCTACCTTTCCGGCGAAATCCATACAGACTGGCGGGATCAGATCGCTCAAGGCGTGCAACAACGGAACCTGCCGGTCACCCTAAGCGGGCCGATCACCGATCATCAGGCCAGCGACAACTGCGGCGCGGAGATTCTCGGCCCCGAAGACAACCCGTTCTGGAAAGATCACAAGGCCGCCAAAATCAACGCCATTCGCACGCGAACGCTCATCGAACACGCGGACGTCGTCGTCGTGCGCTTCGGCGAGAAGTATCGGCAGTGGAATGCCGCGTTCGACGCCGGGTATGCCGCGGCGATGGGCAAACCAATCATCACATTGCACTCCGCCGAACACACACATGCGCTCAAGGAGGTCGATGCAGCAGCGCTCGCCGTGAGCGAGACGCCCGAAGGGGTGGTAAGTATCCTCGCCTACGTCATCGGTTCTCAAGGATAGAATAGACGATGAACATTCGAATCTTCCAAGTCGATGCGTTTACCGATGAGTTGTATCGCGGCAATCCCGCTGCCGTGTGCTTTCCACACGAATCGGCCGATCCTGATTGGATGCAGTCTGTCGCGGCGGAGATGAACCTCGCGGAGACCGCTTTCCTCTTGCCTCGAGACGATGGTTCTTACGACCTGCGCTGGTTTACGCCCAAAATAGAAGTCGATCTGTGCGGGCACGCCACGCTAGCCAGCGCGCACACACTCTGGGAATGTGGCGAGCTCAACCGAACTGAACCGGCGCAATTCCATACACGAAGCGGACTGCTAACAGCACGGCCTGCTGACGGAGGCTGGATCGAATTGGACTTCCCCAGCCTTCCGCCACAACCTGTTACCGCGCCTCGGGGTTTGACCGAAGCGCTCGCAGTTGAACCTCAGTACGTCGGAATAGCTGCCCAGAATCACATTGTCGAACTCGAATCCGCACAAGCGGTGCGCGCACTGGAACCGGATTTCAATCTGCTCGGAAAGCACAACCTCAGTGTCATCGCAACCGCTGTAAGCGATGATCCGGAGTTCGATTTCATCTCACGCTACTTTGCCGTCCCGTTTGGAATCAATGAAGATCCGGCAACCGGCTCCACCCATTGCACGTTGGGGCCATACTGGCAGTCGCGACTCAACAAGAACGAGTTCGTCGCCTATCAGGCGTCGGCCCGCGGCGGGGTCGTCAAGGTCCGCGTGGAGGGCGACCGCACGTTCCTTGCCGGACAGGCGGTCACGGTCTTACGCGGCGAGCTTACCGAACCCGCCCTGACCACGCTGCCGTAACACTGAGAACGATCAAGGGTCGATAACCAGCTGATCGTGGCACGCCGTCCCATACCGCTTCAGATCTGCGCAAATGCAGCGTCTGTAACACCTGTGGGTTGCTGGGGGACCGTTCCCGGTGGTTGCCCAGCGACCGTCTGAATGTGAACCTTAGTAGCTGTGACGGCCAAGCCACCGTCGCGCGCAGGAGGACGGGGTATGGTTGGTATCGGCCTGCAAGCCGTATCGTTGACCGCACAGCGGATCCACGCCGCCAACACCAAGTCGCTGGCCGGCATCCTGGAGAAGCTCGCTACGGGTCAGCGCATCAACCACGGCAAGGACGATCCGGCCGGGCTGATTACGTCCGAGAACTTCCGGGCCGTCCTCGCTGCCCTCGACGCAGAAACGCGCAGTCTGCAGCGTGTTGATTCCGTGGCCAATGTTGCGGAAGGCGCGCTCTCCGAAATCTCGGGACTGCTCGTTGACGCGAGCGGCTTGGCCGTCGCCAGCGCCAACACCGCCGGAGTTTCCGACGCCGAACGCGCCGCCAACCAAATGGAACTCGACTCGATCGTCTTTTCCATCAACCGAATCGCCAACTCGACGAACTTCAACGGGCAGCGCATGCTGGACGGCACGGCCACCCTCAGCGCCGGCGGCGCGTCCATCACCATCAGCAATGCCGCCGCCAGTGCTTTGGGTGAGATCAACATTGACGGGACGACGCACACGCTCATCGACGTCGCCTTCGGCGGCAGCCTCAATATCGCCAACGGTGAT
>JAZGDL010000065.1:0-4259 GCA_036477795.1 Phycisphaerae bacterium | reverse complement strand
CGGAGTGAGAAGTACGACGGCCGCCGCTATGCTTACCGGTATGGGTTTTTCGCAGGTGTTGAATCTGAAGGGGGGCATGTTGGACTGGAACGACGAAGGGTTCGCAGTCGAGCGATGACCACTTGTAGAGGTTGGGGATACCTACAGGCAGGGCCCAACAAACCGCCCATCCACTGTTCCGGCCATCCCAGCCGCTAGCGGGTTTACAACCAGGTTCAAAACCAACTAGGTTATTCCTCAGGAGCGGGTGGTCGTAATAGTGCAGATCGGAGAGCGTTTATGTGGAAATCACCCGCTGTCGCTTGTGTCGTACTTTGCCTAGGATGTGCGCCGGCGGAGACTCAAAACCTAGCTGCCGAGTCCACCCCCGAGAGCTCCACCTCAATGCCCATGAACGCAAGGCTCATCATAAAGTTCAAGGACAGTGTGCGCGGGCCATCTACTGCAGCTTTTGTCAGTAAACTCTCAGAGGATGCGGGTACCGTACTCATGTACCTGCGGCCGACATCGGTCGGTGGACATGTTTTTGAATGCCGGGGAATCTACAGTCCCGAAGAGTTGAAGAAGGTTGTCGAACGCTTGACAAGAAGAAAGGATGTGATTTACGTGGAGGAGGATCGGATGATGCGCCATCAGACTCCACAATAGAGGAAACCGTGGTACTATGCAGGCGCAAGCTGTGGTTGTCAGTCCACACGGCGGTGACGGGCCCTTTCAAGGCGATTTCAGGCAGCGACAGTGCTTTGTAGTCGATCGAGCGGAGGGCCAATGAATTTACTCCACGAGTCACGCTATTATTCCCCTAGTACGTTTCGCATCGGGTTTGGCCTATCGATGCTGCTGGTTTCTTGCGCGGTTTTCGCTTGCCAACCGAAAGCGACGAAGGACTTCAAAGGTCCGGAAGCGGCGAAGATCAATGCGAACCTACTGCAACTCGAGACAAAGGTCAGAGCGGAGGGGATGTCTCTCACCTCGGCTATCGCCAACACAGGCATGGTCATGGTCGACAATGGTTTACTGCTCGATATCGTCACCAGCCATCTCGACCCTAGTGTAGAGAAGAAATTTAGAATACCGGGTGTCACAATTCGCCATCTGTCGGCAAAATACAATCGCGTTTCCGTTGTCATTGACGATCTTAGCTTGCTGTCTGCACTAGCCAAGATTCCGGAAGTGCGGACGATCTCGCCGGAGTACGGCGCTAGAACCAGGGTCACGCAGTAAACTAGCAGTGGCGACTAACCGAGGGGAGTTATGAAGTTTGAAGCCAAGCCGGATGAACAGCTAACCGCCGGCGGAGCTGGTAAACAAATTGGCCTCGGGTTAGTTCTGGTTGTTACCTTCGTAGTATCCGCCGCGACTTCCCAGGCCGTGTACGGGGGCCAGCCCAAGGTAGACAGATATTCCAAGGTGCCGGAGGCAGCGAAGATCAACGTCAACCTGCTACGGCTGGAAGAAAAAGCCCGAACCGAGGGTGCATCGCTCACCGCGGCTGCCGCGCACACCGCTATCGTCAGGGTCGCTAACGGCGTGGTGCTCGACATCGTCACCAGCCGTCTCGATCCCAGTGTCGAGAAGAAATTTCTCATGCCCGGTGTCACGGTCAGACACTTCTCGGCCAAATACAACCGGGTATCGGTCGTCATTGATGACCTGACGCTGCTGTATGAGTTGGCGAAGATCCCGGAAGTGCGGATGATCTTACCGGAATACGGTGCCAGGACCCATGTGGGCAGTGTAACGAGCCGCGCGGTCATAGCACTTACGGCCGGTGCGGCTATGGCCAATTTTGGCGTCAATGGAACCGGCCAGATCATCGGCATCCTTTCGGATAGTTTCAGCGCGGGTCCCAATCGGGATGCAGATACTATGCCCGCCGCGGGCATGGCGGGAACGTTGACAGGAAGCCCCTCGCAGGATAGCAGTGACCTGCCGGCCACGGTGGATATTCGCAAAGATATCGCTTCCGGCACCGACGAGGGCGCTGCAATGGCCGAACTTGCCTTCGACATCGCGTCCGCTGCCGCGATCGCATTTTACACGGCGTTTGTCAGCCAAGCCGATTTTGCCACGGGCATTACCGATCTGTGCACGCCAGCCGCGGTCGGTGCGGGGGCCAACGTTGTTGTTGATGACGTTATTTACTTCGCTGAACCGATGTACCAGGACGGTATCGTCGCGCAAGCAGCGGCGGATTGCGTGACCGCGGGCGTGCCCTATTTCTCCTCGGCGGGAAATGACGCCAATCTTGGATTCAGGGAAACCTACGCCGATATCGATCCGATCGACGATACGGCCTTTCCCGCTTCGGGCCGAGACCTACACAACTGGGGCGGCGGTGATGGCTTTCTCGACGTGACCCTGCCGGATGACGCGAGGATCGCCGTGGTGCTTCAATGGAATCAACCCTTCGAAAGCCTCAATCCGGGACCAGGAGCTGGCTCGCAAATTGACTTGGATCTCTATATCACCCAAAACCCTGATCCTGCCGAGCTGGACCCTGCTATTGCTCTTGCATTTAGTGTTGGCCTTCAGGGAACCACCGGTGCACCTAAGGGTGACGCGGTGGAAATCGCACCTTACACAAATATGACTGGCATTACCCAGACAGTTCATATTGCGGTCGACCACTTCGACGGCAGCCAGGGCATGATTCCGCAGGATGCCGCGACGCCTGTGGAGCTCCGTCTGGTAGTTTTCGCAGACGCGGGCGTTACCGTCCAGGGTATTACAAATACGACGTCGGCTTTCGGCGGCCCTACCATCTATGGCCACGCCATGGCTGCCGGCGCCACCTCCGTCGCCGCAGTGCCGTGGTGGGAAGCGCCTGCATTTGACCCGGTAACGTTCGGCCCGACTATGGACGCTGATCCGGAGTCATTTACCGCACGCGGCGGGTCGCTCACGGTGCAGTTCGACCCAACTGGCGCATTTGCCCCACGCACCAGCTTCGAGCCGGACATTGCCGCCGTAGACGGCAACAATACGACGTTTTTTGGTGCGGACTTGACCTTTAGTGTGTTTGGCGAACCCGATGGCTTCCCGAATTTCTTTGGGACGTCAGCTGCGGCGCCCAACGCTGCAGCCGTGGCGGCGCTCATACGCGACTTTGATGGTACGCAGACTCCCGCAGAGATCGACGCCGCGCTCAAAACCACGGCCATTGATATAACCGGCTTTCGCGCTGCAGCGGGTCTGGATGACGTGACAGGCTTAGGCCTCATCGACGCCGACTTTGCACTTGGGTTCGTCTCCGCAGCGAACGATACCGATGTATCTGTCACCGAGTCTGGTTCGCCCGACCCCGTGACGGTGGGGAGCAGTCTGACTTACACGATTACTGTTGCGAATGCTGGGCCCGGAGCCGCGACTGGCGTGACTCTCACGGACACTCTGCCCGCTGGTGTGACCTTTGTTTCCGCCGCTCCCAGTCAGGGGAGCTGTAGCGGGACTAGCACCGTGACCTGTGATCTTATGACAGTCATCGACGGCGTTAATGCTACGGTCACTCTCATCGTTACCCCCACAACCGCTAACCCCGCGCTCAGTAACACAGCTAGCGTGAGCGGCAATTTCACGGATACTGACCCGGGCAATAACAGCGCTACCGCCATGACTACTGTCGAGAATCCGGTGCCGGCCCTAACCACCCTAAACCCGAACACGGCTTTCGTTGGCGGCCCGGCGTTCACGCTGATAGTGACTGGTACGAACTTCTTGAACCCCGCTTCGACTGTGCAGTGGGACGGAACGGCGCGTACGACTACATTCGTTTCGTCAACGCAGCTTCAGGCCGCTATCACGGCAGCCGATATCGCCGCAGTCGGAACGGTAAATGTTACCGTCGTCAACAATCTGCCGGGTGGTGGACCATCAAATGCGCTAACTTTGAGCATTGTGAACCCACCACCACCCCCACCCCCACCCTCTACGAGCAAAGGCGGCGGCGGCGGATGCTTCATCGCCACCGCCGCCTATGGCACGCCCATGGCAGAGGAAATCCGCTATCTGCGCGCCTTCAGAGACGGTTATCTGTTACCCAACCGCATCGGGCGTCGCTTCGTTGAACTCTACTATCGGTACAGCCCACCGATTGCGGACTACATTAGCCAACGCCAACCATTGCGCCGATTTGTTCGAGTCGCGCTCATGCCCCTGGTTACGTTAAGTAAATGGCTGGTGGGCGATCGCATTGCTGATAATTCCCACCACACCCTTCGCTAGACTGCTGGGTCAGTTGGTTAATTAAAGGGAGGCGA
>JAZGDL010000064.1:0-11558 GCA_036477795.1 Phycisphaerae bacterium | reverse complement strand
CCAGCGGGCCTCGACGATCTCCAATGCTTTGTTCATCATGGTGGCTGAATCGATGGTGATTTTCGGACCCATGTTCCAGGTGGGATGTTGCAGGGCATCGTCCAGTGTCGCCCGGGCGATTCTTTCGGCAGGCCAGGTCCGGAAAGGTCCGCCCGAGGCGGTCAGCACCACGCGGCGAACGTCGCAGGCACGTCCGGCGTGAAGAGCCTGGAAAACGCCGGAGTGCTCGCTGTCCACCGGGAGCACCTGGGCCCCGGTTTCTCGGGCCAGCGAGGCCAGCAGCGAGCCGGCGATCACAAACGACTCTTTGTTGGCGAGGGCCACACGCTTGCCGCGTTCAACGGCGTGGATGGTAGCCGGCAGGGCGACGGCGCCCGCCACGCCCACGATGACACAATCGAAATCCGCCGCCTCAATCAGCTCAACCATGGCGCCGGGCCCGCGGTGCACGGTGATGGAATCGTCGACCGCCCGCACCAAGGCGTCGGCGGCGTCTTGATCGGTGACAGCCACGCCCGTCGGCCGCCAGGAAGCCGCCTGCTGGGCCAGCAGTTCCCATCGTGATCCGCTGGCCAGGCCGACCACCTCGAAACGGTCCGTCATGCCCGCCAGAACCTCAAGGCTGTTGCGGCCGATCGAACCGGTGGAACCCAGTATGACAACGCGTTGTTTAGACATAGTGCAGCCGTAGGTTGTAGAAGGCGGAACGGTTTTCAAGGGGGTTTATGGTATAGCCTCCCCAGGGTTCGGACAAGCATGGCGGAGCCACCACGTCAGCCGATTACGTGGATGCCCCTCTTTCATAGAATCATCCCTTGCGTCGAGAAACAAGGCTTCGTTCCGAGGCCCAGGTTCCCCGCGACGCACAGGGTGAAACTATGAAAGAGGGTTCTGCTGTGGATCAACCGGGATCGTATCGCCGCCGGTCAGAACCTGGTCCACGTCACAGAGGTCTACCAGCCCACCGATCAGGAGCAATACGACCGGCAGGTCACCCCTTTGCGCCACCGTCTGGGACGGGCCTTGAGCCGTCCATCCGGCGACCTCCGGGCCGCGCGAGGAAACGGCACCATAATCCTCCAGCGCCCGGTCAACCGACGCCGCCCCAATCGAAGTTCTTCAAGACGTCCGTGATCTTCTTGGCCCCTTTGGCCCACAGATCCGTCCAAAGCGACTTGGCCACACTCTTGACGTACTCAGGGTCATCGTCCGGTTCGCCATCCTCGTTTGACCGGAGTTTCTGGTACTTGCTGAGGATACGCGTATACTTCGCTCCCTCCTTGAACGCATTCTTCGGAACTGTGAAGACGTTCGGTCCGCTTTTCTTGATGGCGTTGAGCAGACGTCTGCGCGTAGCCTCATTTTCGATCGGCCCGACCTCCAAAACGAGTCCCAGCTTTCCTTCTTTTTTCCAGAACACGAACCACCACATAACGGCGACTTCTCGCTTCAGGTGCGTCCAAGCGGATAACTTGACTGTGGGCAGGAGCTTCGCCATCGCACCTGGAAGGAACCACACTTTCCGTCCAGCCCGGACTACGAATTCAGAGTCGACGAGCGTGCGCACTTCCTCCTCAATAGTATCAATCATTTGCGACGACGTGCCGAATTCGACGATCATCTCAATAGCTTCACGGTGCTTGCCATAAATGGTCTTGCAAAGGTCGATCAACTCTTGGTCTTGCATGGTGAGCCTCCGCAGGGTGTCGAGATAGTGATTGAGGAAGATGTTCGCGTCGCCGGGTATGCGACCCAAGTTCTGTTCAATGATGCGCTCCGCCAGTTCGAGAACCTCGACGTGACTCAGCGACACAAAGCCGGCCTCCTGGCCCGCCTTCGAAGGGTCGTCTCCATCCAACGTCAAGAACACGGGGATGATCTGAGCCGTGGGCATGTCTTCTTCAACGTACTTCCTGCCTCGGAGCAGCGCCCCCTTCTTTTCCTTGGCGTGGATTTTATTTTCAATCAAAAGGCACCAGTTGCCGGACCGACTGCGCGCCACGATGTCGATATTCCGCCACTCGCGCAGCACCTCGACATCGTTGAAGTTCATCAGCTCAACCTGGGCTGGGGTGAGCGTGACCTCGACCTCGTCGTTCTCCATGAGCAGCCGCGAGAGGAAGCGACGTAGGAACGTGTCCCCGAGACCGTGTGTCTCGCCGGGGGTCAAGAGCCACGCCAGAACGTTGCTGTGGCGGATTTCGGCCTTCTCGATCTTGAGCACGCCAAAGAGGTTGAAGCGGGCAAGCCGGGCACTCAGCGACTCAAGCTCCTGGTTGTCAACCAGAAAGGCATCGAGCCGGCGTTGTTCCTTGGCAAGTTCCACGCTGCTGCTCACAAGCTACCTGTCGCGACCAGACCAAGTCTACCGTTCCCCGAGGTTGACCCAGACAGTCTTGACTTCGGAGTGGGCTCCACGGCGCATTGGCCGTTTTCGCGGCATTGGCCGCTGAACTTGTAGCCGCCGGCAGCTCCGGAAGCTGGTCGCGATGCGTCGTCCGCCTATCCGCGCTTCCGCCGCGGGGGTTTTGCGTTACCCGTGTCAGTCTCAATGGAGGTGACAAGCAAGAGATCGACGGTGTTGTAGGTCAGCGTGTCAGGGTCGGCGACCACGCAGGTCCGCGTCCCAGGGATGTAGGCTAGAAACTCCGGATGGTTAACGCGAAGGACTCTTCCATCCGCCAGATACATGCGAAAAGGGGCGAAAGGGGTGGTCTTGAGATGTCTCGTCAATTCCTTGCCGGTCATGTCGCCGATCCCGTTCTACCACGTTCATTATAACGGCCTTCGGCGGGTAGTGACGCCGGTGCACCCTCCTTTTCGAAGAAAAGGGTGGAGGACGAGCGCCCAGGTTGCCCCAGATGGTTCTTGATATCATGAGCGGCTTCGGTAGGCTTGATGGAGAATCAGCCCGACTCCTTTTCTTCTTCCGCGCAGTGAAGCGTCGTCCGAAACCGCACAACCTACTCACCAAGCCGCGCGCCCAAGCTCGCGCCGAACTACTCCCGGAGAGACGGGAGGAATCGCCGTAAGTCCTTGCCAAATAGGCGGCAGTGCCGTTCCATCATGACACCTTTTACTCTCCCGCCGTGGCGATATCCAGCGGCCTACCCCGACTCTCACCGAGCAACCGATTGAGCACGTCGCTCAAGCGATACTGGTCGTTGTCGATGACGAATGGGATCATGAATTTCCCACATACTCATGCTGATTGAAGCTTCTGTCGCGCCTTCTCGCGATGCTCCTCAGGCACGTAGAAGAAGTGCCTTGTCTCACGTTTGCCAGTCACCACCTTGAGCCGATCCATGCCTGGCAGCGTACTGATCTCGGCCACGCTGTTGTCGGGCTGCTGAATCAGGATCGCGTTGACAGCGGTCCGCTCGGCTGGCTCCTTCTCGGGGTGGTAGTAGTCGTAGGTTCTTGCCTTCAGATCGGCTTCGCGAAAGTAGTAAGCGGGATCGAGCTCAGCGGCCTCCAAGTCCTTCCGAATCTGATCAAGCGCACCGCTCAACCCAAAGACCGACGAGCCTTGCTCCTCGTTGTATTCGATTGGCTTGAACCCCTTCCGGGAAACAAACCGCCGACACAGGTCGGAGAGCACGTCGTCCTCGCTATGCTGCCACTCAGTCACATGCGTCATCACCAGGTGATCATCGACTCTCTGATGTTCGGCGTTGGTCAGCGGTTCCTTTCTCACGAACTTGCTCAATGCGCCGTTGATGCTGAGAGCCGTTCCGTTCTTCAGCAGGTGGCCTGCTCGCTCGCAGATTGCGATGAGCAACTGCTCATAGCCCTTGGTCGTACGGTGATAGTAGACGTTCCAAAGCATGTAGTAGCGAGCGAATAGATACTCTTCGATGACGCGGCACGCTTTGTCGAGCCAGACGGGTTGCATCAGGTCATCGGGCGGCACCGGGCGAACGCGCATCGTATGCAGAACGTATTGATGGTCATATCGCCCGTAGCCCACGCCGCAGAAGTGGCTGTCGCGCAGAAGGTAGTCCATGCGGTCGGCGTCGAGTTGGCTCGTCACCAGTGCCCGCAGCCACGCCAATTCGGGGTCTTGTGCTTCGAGCAACGTGTGAACCAACTCGGGGAGACTCGCATCACAGCCTTTCAAGACTTGATGCACGCCCGTCGAGTCGTCGCAAATCAGGTCGCGCGTCCGTTTCTCGTGGTCACCCCCAAAGTCACGCTCAAGAACGTGGGAGAACGGCCCGTGACCGGTATCGTGAAGCAAGGCGGCTGCGGTCGCGGCCAGTTCGTGTTCCTTCGACAGCTTGAAGTCGTCGCCAATGTTGCGACGCAGAAACTCGATGGCCTGCTTGGCGAGATGCCAGACGCCAAGCGAATGTGAAAAGCGGCTATGCTCGGCCCCAGGATACGTAAGGTGGCTGACGCCAAGCTGCCGAATCCGTCGCAGGCGTTGAACCTCGGGCGTGTCCAGGAGTGAGAGGATCAGCTTGTCGGATTCACGGTCAAGGAAAATGTGGTCGTGAACGGGGTCGCGGATGACTTTGAGCGCCACGGTTTATTCCCCCGCCTGCTCCCGCGCCTGCCACACCTCGCCGGCAATCTGTCGAGCCTCCTTGAACGCGTTGCTGTTGCGGTCGGCCTTCTTGCGCCGTTCGGTGATCGCCTCGGCCTCGTCCCACGAGTGGCCCTTGTCGAGCCAATAGAGCAGGGTAGACGCAAGCTCCAACTGAAATACGTCGCGGTCCTTCAGCGCCGCTGCGCGACCGATCCCTCGCTCCATCGCCTCGCGGAATTGGTTCGGCACGTCTGGGCGAACTGACTCTAGGGACTTCCGCGCGGCGTCCGTTACCAGGTAGCCGTATTCGACGCCCTCGGCGACTGCGAGGGGGCGGGGCGTTTCTTCAAGCCGCTTTCGTTCGACCAGCTGGTCCACGCGGGACGCGAGCCCACTCGAATACGGCCCGTAGTAGTGGAAGAAGTAGTCGTCCTCGATCGGCAAGCCCCCGACCTTGGCGATGTAGACGAGCTTCTGCAGCTTTTTACGCCCCTGCACACCCCCAAGCCGATCCAGCAACTCCAGTAGCAGGTAATCACTTGGCCCCATCGTTAGTCCTCCAGACTAACATAAGCCTAACACACACTCGCAGCCTCGTCAACCCCTTTTCCGCCATTCTTCGTGAGATTTCAGCGGGAGCCAGAAAAGGCATCAGGATGATTCTTGTGTACCAAGGAATTCATCATGACACCTTTTACTCTTCGTCCTCCACGCCGGTCGTCGTAGTTCCGTTTCGCAACCGTGCCGAAATCCGTTTGCGTTGAACATGCTTCGACCCGCACGCCACGCAAACCCTCAGCGAAGCCCTGTCAGTTGGCGAACGTGCCGATCTTCGCCGAGACGAGGAGGTAGAATACTTCGCGCTTGGCTTGGCAGATGATTGCGCCTTTTGTGTAAATGAGCGTTTCATCGTTCGCCCAGGTTGACCCAGACGGTCTTGACTTCGGAGTCTGTTGCGGGGGAAGCACATCCTACGCCTGTCGGCGGCGTCTCGGCTTGCGATTGCCGAAGTCCAACGTCGTCACCAGCAACAGGTCCACGACCTGATAAGTTTCGTCATCATAGGCGACAACGAAGGTCCGTTCCGCTCGCGGGGGGATGAAAAGGAATTCCGGGTGGGGAACGCGAATCCTCTGCCCATCGGCTATACAGATATCAAAGGGCTGGAATGGGCGCCCCTCTTTGGCCCGCCGGAGTTGCTCGATCGTCATACGCGACCTCGTTGCCATCTTTGTCACCGCTTGGTCACAAGCGTTCGCATTCGTGCAAAAGGGCACATTCTACCTTTTCTCAGTCCCGCACCGATTGGGCACAACGCTGGCTTACCGTTCGCCCAGGTTGACCCAGACGGTTTTGACTTCGGAGTAGGCTTCCAGGGCGTCCTTGCCGTTTTCGCGGCCGTGGCCGCTGCCTTGTAGCCGCCGAACGGGAGGGCCGGTTACTGCGTTTGTCCACCCTCCGCTTCCAGCTTTTCCATGGCTTTGAGATCGAAGTAGCGCTCTCCGCACTTGGGGCACACGTCGGCCTCCACCCCGGTCGCCGTACTTCCGTTTCGCAACCGTACCGAAATCCGTTTGCGTTGAACACGCTTCGACCCGCACGCCACGCAAACCTTCAGCGAGGGCCTGTCACTCGGCGAAGGTGCCGATCTTCGCCGAGACGAAGATGTAGAAGATTTCGCGTTTCGCTTGGGGGACGATCGCGCCTTTTGTGTAGATGAGCGTCCCGTCGAAGCTGAAGCTCTTGATGACATAAAGTTTCTCACCCGCATGGCGTTTCGCACGGCTGTACGATCGCAGGGTCTTGGCGATGGCCTGCGCGTTGACGATCGACTCCATCACGTCGCCCGCGCTCAACCCGTCGGCTTCCATCTCGTCCCGTGCCTTTTCGGTAAACCGAACGCAGCCGCGCAGCACCAGACGCTTGATCCGAAGAAGCGTGTCCATCCTCGATGGATTCTAAGGGCTAGATCGCAACAGGCCAAGCCTGTATCCGAGGCACATCCCGGGCCGCCCCGTCCTTGCCCCGACAGACGCCGCGTTTATCGTTCGCCCAGGTTGACCCAGACGGTTTTGACTTCGGAGTAGGCTTCCAGGGCGTCCTTGCCGTTTTCGCGGCCGTGGCCGCTGAACTTGTAGCCGCCGAACGGGGCTGCGGGGTCGAAGGTGTTGTAACAGTTGACCCAGACGGTGCCGGCTCGCACGCCGTCGGCAATGGCGAAGGCCTTGGTGATGTCCTTGGTCCATACCGCAGCGGCCAGGCCGTACATGGTGTTGTTGGCCTGCTTGATGACGTCGTTCATGTCCGTGAACTTCAGGACGGACACCACCGGCCCGAAAATCTCCTCCTGAGCGATTCGCATGTCGTTCCTGACGTCGGTGAAGATGGTGGGCTTGACGAACCATCCCTTGTCGCCGAATCGGCCGCCGCCGGTGACGCAGGTGGCTTGGTCCTGGTTCTTGCCGATGTCAATGTACTTCAGGACCTTGTCGAACTGCTCCTGGGAGACCTGGGCCCCCTGGTGGGTCTGGGGGTCGAAGGGATCACCCAGGCGGCGGCTCTCGGCTGCTGACTTGAACCGCTCGACGAATTCGTCGTGCACGGACTCCTCGACGAACAATCGGCTGGAGGCGCAGCACACCTCGCCCTGGTTGAAGAAGATGCCGGTCATGGCGCCGCTGACGGCCTCGTCCATATCGGCGTCGGCGAAGACGATGCTGGGGCTCTTGCCGCCCAGCTCGAAGGTTAAGCGCTTTAGCGTTTCCGAGGCGGCGCGCATGATGATCTGGGCGGTCTTGTACTCGCCGGTGAAGGCGATCTTGTCGACGTCGGGATGGCGCACCAGGGCGTCGCCGGCGGACTCGCCGAAACCGTTGACAATGTTGATCACCCCGGGCGGAAAACCGGCTTGGGCGGCTAGATCGCCGAGCATCAGGGCGGTCAGCGGCGTCTGCTCCGCCGGCTTGAGCACGATGGTATTACCGCATGCCAGGGCCGGACCCCACTTCCAAGCCGTCATGAGCATGGGGAAGTTCCAGGGGATGATCTGGCCGCAAACCCCCACCGGCTCACGCTTGGTGTAGCAGAAGAAGTTGCCCATCATGCGATCCACGGGGATGGTGTCGCCGGTGACCTTGTCAGCCCACCCGCCGAAGTAGCGGAACGTTTCCGCCACCAGGGGCACGTCGGCGTGCTGCACCTCGGAGATCGGCTTTCCGTTATTGAGCACCTCCATGGCTGCCAGCTTGTCCGCATTCTGCTCGACGAGGTCGGCCAACTTTAAGAGGAGCTTGCCGCGGTCGCGGGCGCTCATATTGGGCCAGGGTCCCGATTCGAATGCTCTTTTGGCCGCCGCCACGGCGCGGTCGATGTCCTCCTTCTCCCCCTCGGCGACGTTGGCGATGGCCTGGGCGGTCGCAGGGTTGAACGTTTCGAAGGTGCGGCCGTTGGCTGCTTCGTGCCATTGACCGTCGATCAGGTTTTTGGTCAGGCTAATTTCCGGCGGGGTTGTCAGTGTGGCAGTGGACATCATTCACCTCGACAATTGTTGAAAGGTTTTAGTCTTGCTGGGCTACCCGTTGCCCGGCAACGCCACGGAAAGATGTGGCACGGAGATTGTTGACACACCAAGATCGTGTGTCAAGCAAGCGCCCCCGCAACGACCTCGGACCGCCCGCTCGGCCGGAAGCGGAACGATTTGTTGGGATCCAAACCTGGCCTGCCAACGCGCCGTGTCGCTCAGCCGCATCCAGCTATAGTGGTCCGCACGGCGGGGCCCTACACTGCCGGCCATCCGCGCCCCCATGCCGTCAAATGGTGGTGGCGCCGCCCACACCTCCGCCGCTGCTATCATCCTGCAACGCGGCGAAAAAGGTTTGGATCAGCGTATCAGCCAACGCGTTGACCGTTGTCTCGAGCCCGGCCAACAGGGTATCCCGTACGGCAGGATCGCATCCCCGAACCTGAATCGAGCCGCCCGCCAGAGTGAGTGCCGCGAGCACATGCAGTGCACGCCTTCGAAATCCGCGCCTGTTCATTGACATAACTCCTCAACTTCCACTCAACGACACGCCCGGACTCACCAGCCCTTTCGGTTGCCGAGCTCATGAAGCGGCCCGTCGGGCCCGCGTCTAAAGGTTATCGCATACAACCCCAGGCCGCAACCGGCTGTTTCATGAGCCCGAGTGGGGACCGATCATCCGCCGGAATGACTTGAATGGGAACTTCGGCCCCGGACAGATGGTCTTGCCGGTGACGCCGCGGTGCGTCTTGACATTCTTGGCCCCGATGCGGCACTCCACCATCAGGAAGCGAACCAGCCGCACCAGCGCTTCCATCTGAGCCTTGGTCGGGGCGGTGGTTCGGAAGTCACCGACCAGGCATACCCCGATTCCGTGGTTGTTGTAGTAGTTGTCCGATGTCTTGCAGTGGGCTCCATGCTTCTGCTTGATCCAGCGGGGGCCGACCTCGACCTGACCGTCGCCCGATCCGCGACCGTTGCCGATGACGAAATGGTACCCCAACTCGTCCCACCCGTTGTCACGTCGATGGTGTCGATCAAACAGCCGGGCGTTTCCGGATCGGCTGCCGCTGTGATGGATCACGATGGCATTCCACCGATTGCTGATACCGCCCCGCGGCCTCCAGGCACGCGCGTGGAGAAACCACGCAAAGCGCGGGTCCGACACCACGGTGGAAGCGGTCCTGCGGTCAGGCGCGACGCGCGGCGGTCGATTGAGTGTTCTCATGGGAACGAGCGACGGACGGTCGTGAACGCCCCCCGGGCGGTTGACCGTACAGCCCGCAGCCAGACACAATAGGAATCCCGCTTTGTAGACCGCGTTAAGTCTCATCCACCCGCTCGGACACAAGGTCGATCGTGCGCCCGGCACGCACTCAAAAATCTTACACCATACCGCGACTCGTTTCCGAACCGCGACCCGTTTCCGAGACGCGACCCGTTTCCGAGACGCGACCGTAAGGGAGCGGGACCTTTTCTTCGCCCGTTCACAATCCCCGCTTCCTTACGGGCGCGTCTCTGTACTACTCCTACTCATCGGTTGCTGACGCGCCTGCGGTAAAGACCTTCCCGGGCGACAACCAGCCCCCGCGGCGTTCCTTGCCCGTTCCCCCCGTCGTGCCTTCGTGCCTTCGTGCCTCTTATTCATTCATTCAGTTTCTCCTGCAGGTCTCGGAGGTGCTGCAGGGCTTCCAGCGGGGTGGTCCGCTCGATCTCGATGGCTTTGAGCTTCTCGATGACGTGATCGTGGAGCGGGTCGGGCTGCGGAGCGGGCTGGAAGAGCGAGAGCTGTGGGTCAGCGGCGCCAGGCGGTGTGGGACCGGCTTTCCAGCCGGTCGAATGACAGGCTGGAAAGCCTGTCCCACCGGCGGACTGCTGCAGTTGCTCGAGGATTCCGGCACTTCGGGCGACGACGTCGGCGGGGACGCCGGCCATTCTGGCGACGTGCACTCCGTAGCTCTTGTCACTGCCGCCAGGGACGATCTTGTGAAGAAAGATAATGCGCTGCGATTCATCGGTCGCGTCAGGCCACTCGCGTACGGCCACATTGTAGTTGACGACGTTGTCCAGCAGGTCCGCCAACTCGGTAAGCTCGTGATAGTGAGTGGCGACGAAGGTGCGGCAGCGGGTCTTGGCCGCCAGCCGTTCGGTGATGGCCCAGGCCAGGGACAGCCCGTCGAAAGTGCTGGTGCCACGCCCGATCTCATCGAGCACCACAAGTGACTTGCGTGTGGCATTGTTGAGTATGTTGGCGGCTTCGGTCATCTCGACCATGAAGGTGCTCTTGTCGCGGGTGATCTCATCGGAGGCGCCCACACGGGCGAAGATGCGGTCGACCACGCCCAGGGTCATCTCGCGGGCCGGAACGTAGGAGCCGGTCTGAGCCATCAGGGTGAGCAGGGCGATCTGGCGCATATAAGTGCTTTTGCCCGACATGTTGGGGCCGGTGATGATCCAAACGCGGGCCGCATCGCTGATGTCGCAATCGTTGGGCACGAAACCTTCGGCGATGGTCTGCTCCAGCACCGGGTGGCGGCCTTCGATGATGGTCAGCTCGTCGCCCTCGGTGACGGTCGGCCGGGTGTAGCGCCTCTCGACGGCCAGGTGGGCGAAAGCGGCTACGCAATCGATGCAGCTAACCCCGGCGGCGGCGGACTGCAGCGCAGGGATGTGGTCGGCGACGCGGCTGCGCAGTTGCTCGAAGAGACGGGTCTCCAGTGCGTTGGCTTTTTCTTCTGCCGTCAGAACCTTGGTCTCGTATTGCTTGAGTTCGTCGGTGATGTAGCGTTCGGCGGACTTGATGGTCTGTTTGCGGACGTAGGCGGCTGGAACTCGATCGCGGTAGGTGTTGCTGATCTCGATGTAGAAACCGAAGACACGGTTGTAGGCGATTTTCAGAGAGGGGATTCCGGTCATCTCGACCTGCTGCTTCTGGTATTGGGCCAGCCAGGCCTGCCCGTTGCGGCGGATGTCGCGGAGCTCGTCCAGCTCGGCGTTGAAGCCCGATGCGATGATCCCGCCATCGCGGATGGTGATGGGGGCGTCGTGGCGGACGGCCCGTTGCAACAGCTCAGCCAACTCGTCCAACCCCTCGACATCGGTTCGCCACTGTCGCAGGAGCGGAGGATCGAGGTCGCTCAACTCTTTTCGTATTTCGGGCATGGCGGCGAGAGATTGGCCCAGCCCGAAAAGGTCACGAGGGGTGGCGCGGGCCAGGGCTACGCGGGCGGTGATCCGTTCGATATCGGAGAGCCCGCGCAGCGTTTGGCGCACCGCGTCGCAGACCCGCTGGGACTCGATGAACGCGCCGACGGCGTCCTGCCGGGCGGCCACGGCGTCGGGGTCGACGAGCGGATTGCACAGCCATTGTCTCAGGCGCCTGGCGCCCATGGGATGGACGGTGCGATCGATGGCGTGCAGCAGACTGCCTTGGCGCTCGCCGGAGCGGAGGGTGCGCTCGATTTCCATGGATCGCCAGGTGGTGTGATCGATCAGGAGCGTGTCGCT
>JAZGDL010000063.1:0-5561 GCA_036477795.1 Phycisphaerae bacterium | reverse complement strand
GATCTACACGAAACAGGACTACGACCTCTACACCGACGAGGATCACCAGGTCTGGCGGACTCTCTGCCGGCGACAGTTGGAATCGCTACGCGACAAGGCCTGCGGTCAGTTCTACGACGGGCTCCAGAAGATCAATCTCGATATGACGCACGTCCCCCGATTGGACGACATCAACCGGGAGATATCCCCGATCACCGGCTGGTCCGCGCGGGCCGTGCCCGGATACCTGGACACGCGATACTTTTTCGAGAGCCTGCAAAAGAAGATCTTCCCGACCACCGTCAGCCTGCGCCCGCAACAGAGCCTCCACTACATCGAGGAGCCGGACATTTTCCACGACGTCTTCGGCCACGTGGCCCTGCAGGCCGACCCGGTCTACGGCGACCTGCTCCGCACCCTGGGCGGGGTCCATTCCGTCACCAAGACCGACCAGGACCTAATGGAGATCACCCGCCTGTTCTGGTTCACCGTCGAGTTCGGACTCATCGCCGAAAGCGGAAAGACCCGGATTCTCGGGGCCGGTCTTCTTTCGTCCGTCGGCGAGGCGGTCCATTGCCTATCGGACCGGGTGCAGCGCAAACGCTTCCGACTGGCCGAGGTGGTGGCACAGCCGTTCCGGATCGACGTGTACCAGGACATCCTGTTCGTGGCCGAGTCGATGGAACAGCTCATCGAGGCGGCCCGCGCGCTTCTTGACCAGATCACAGAACGCAACGGCGTGCGATGGAGCAAGCGGTGAACAGATTGGCCAAGCGGGTGCTGTTGATCGGCTGGGACGCGGCCGACTGGAAGATGATCGAGCCGCTCATGGAAAAAGGCCACATGCCCCACCTGGAGCGGTTCATCAACGCGGGGGTGATGGGCAACGTGGCCAGCCTCTCGCCCATGCTCTCGCCCATCCTGTGGACCTCCATCGCCACCGGCAAGTACGCCGACAAACACCAGATCCTCGGCTTCGCCGAGCCCGACGGCTCCACCGGCAAGGTGCGGCCCGTCTCCAGCACGTCACGCAAGTGCAAGGCGCTCTGGAACGTCCTCTCCGAGCGCGGCCTTCGGGCCGGGGTGCTCAACTGGTTCGCCAGCCACCCCGCCGAAAAAATCAACGGCTTCGTGGTGACCGATCGCTTCCCCCATCCGGCCGGTCCGCCGGACAAGGAGTGGCCCGTCCCGACCCACTCGGTCCATCCCGAAGGGCTGGTCGATCAGTTACGTGATTGCCGCATGCACCCGGCGGGTACGACGTGGATGCAAGTGAGGCCGTTCATTCCGTTGCTGGGTGAGCTGGACCCCGCCAAGGACAGCAACCTGCACCAATTGCGGACGCTGCTGGCCAGTTGCGCCACCACCCACTCGGTGGCCACCTGGCTGATGCAGACGCAGGAGTGGGATTTCATGGGCGTGTACTACGACGCCATCGACCGGTTCGCCCACGCGTTCATGGAGTACCACCCGCCCAAGATGGAACACGTGAGCGACGAAGACTTCACCCACTTCAAGGACGTCATGACCGGCTGCTACCGGTTTCACGACCTGATGCTGGGGCGGCTGGTGCAACTGGCCGGCGACGACACCACGATCATTATTCTGAGCGACCACGGTTTTCACTCCGATCATCTGCGTCCCGAAGGCTCCAGCAAGATCAAGGACGGCCGGCCGGTGGCCTGGCACCGGCTGCACGGCATGCTGGCCATCACGGGGCCGAACATCCGCAAGGACGAGCGGGTCTACGGCGCATCGCTCTTGGACATCGCCCCCACCATCCTGATGATGCTGGGCTGCCCGGTCCCCGGTGACATGGACGGTCACCCGCTGATCCAGATCTACGAGGGCAATCTGGATCCCGATGATATCGAGCGCATCGACACCTACGAAACCACGGACGCCGACGCCGAACCGTCAGCCGACGACGAAGAGGAAGACCCCTGGGTGGCCCAGAAGATGCTCCAGCACCTGGCCGACCTGGGTTACGTCGCCGAGGACCAAACCGCCGAAGGCGTGGTCATCGACCGGGCCCGCAACCTGGGCCAGGTATACGCCGCCACCGGCCGACCGGCCCAGGCCATCGAGCAGTACCAGCAGGTGCTGGCCAAAAAGCCCGACGACAAGGGCTGCATGATCGCCATCGCCCAGTGCCGGCTGCAGACGGTCCAACTGGACGAGTGCGAGCAGGCGGTCAAGAAAATCCTGACCGACGAAGCCGACGCCCCGCTGGCCAACCTCTACATGGGCATGATCGCCTTTCGGCGTGGCGACACCGACACCGCCCTGGACCATCTGCGACAAGCCGAAGCGTCCGACCCGCGCATGCCCGGCTTGCACTGTCAGCTCGGCAACGTCTACCTGCGTCGCAAGCGCTGGGCCGACGCCGAAGGTGCTTTTCAAAAAGCCCTGGACATCGACGGCGACAGCGCCGAAGCCCACGACGGCCTGGGCGTGGCCTATCGCTGGCAGAAGCGCTGCGAGGAAGCCGTCCACGAGCACATGCAGTCCATCGGCCTGTTGCACCACCGGCCGCAAACACACATCCACCTGGGTCTGGCCCTGGCCGAGGTAGGCCGGATCGACTGGGCCATCCGCGCCTTCACCGTCGCCCTGGAGCAGAACCCGAACAACCCCTTCCCCCACCGCTGCCTCGCCCAACTCTACCGGCGCGCCAAGAAAGACCCCGAAAAAGCCGCCCAGCACCGCGCAATCGCCGACCGCCTGACGGCGAATCTGAAGCGGGATCCCAAACATTCACTCTCTGATGGCGATGATGGAGAAGACGGGTAGGACGCATCGCCGATCCGGCGCCGTCATCCGCTGGTTGACAAGGCGCTGACACCGAGCACCATCCGTAGCGTGCGCCCGCCTCGGCGGCGGGCGATGGATCGTATTCCGTGAATTGAACATCCCATGCTTCGAGAACAGTTGAAGTCCAAGATCCACCGCGCCCGCGTGACCGACGGGAATGTCGATTATCAGGGCAGCATCACCATCCCCGCGGATCTCATGGAGGCCGTCGATCTTTGGGAGGGGGAGAAAGTCCTGGTGGTTTCCATTACCAGCGGCGCCCGGCTCGAAACCTATGCCCAAGAAGGCCCGCGAGGATCCGGCGCGTTCGTGCTCAACGGCGGCACCGCGCGGCTCATTGATACCGGCGATCGCATCACCATCCTCGCCTTCGCCCACGCCCGCGAGCCCGTCGTCGCCAGGAAAATCGTGTGCGATGAGGACAACCAGATCGCAAGTGCGTCACCGAACGTAGCGCCGTTGGGTTTGTGAACGGCGATTGGTTTACGCGTGGCGGATCTCTGTGGTCGGCGACCGGATACTCAACCCATGCCGCTTACCTTCCTACCCCTGTGCTCCACGCCCCTGCGCTTCGTCGCTGTCTCGGTGTTGGCCCCGGCGGTCAGGGAATCCAGCTCTCGCCGTTTGGGGGAGGTTGCCGTTCGTGCGGCCCGTTGGGTAGCTTCGTCGACGTGCTCCGTATACCACGACACCGGGCCAGAACGCCAGTCGTGTGGCCCCAGCCGATACCGGCCTTGCTCGTGTTACCGATGTGCGAGTAGAGGAGGACGGTCTCGATGTTTGCGTCGAGCATAGAATCGAAGTGCGTAGAGTCGCTCTCGCCCGGTTCGAGCTGCTGGCGATGGTTGCCCAGAACTTTCTCGCAAAGAAGCGGCCAATCCACTTCGACGGAACCGTGCGGCGGACCCTTGGGCTATGGCGGTGGGCCGGGCTCAGCGGCAGGTGTGCACATTCCGCTTGGCTTTCTATGTGTCATCGGTACAATTCGCTCACCCGGGACGGTGGTGCGCACCACCAAGCGGACCGGGTGGCGACGATGTTGCACCTATCATCGGCGCCATCCGGGCCAACCCGGGACAGTAGGTGCATCATGCAGAAAAGTGAACCCACTGACCCGCCAGAACTGCCCATTCGCCTCAAGGAGCTGCTACGGAGGATCTTCCATTATCAGCGTGAGCAGGATCGCGCGTTCGATCGAGCGACGGAACAGCGAGCCGCGGAGATCGCTATTCGCAACGGCGTAGTTTGTTCGCCTGCTCAAGTAGAAATGCTGGGGCACAGCGGTGGGCTGGAGCAACTGCGCGTCGACGACAGCCGAGTATACCGTCACCTATTGCTCTACTTTGGAGAAGCGGAGCGTGAGCTTCTCACGGAACAATGGAACGCCCGTCTCAGCCGTACTGTATGGCAGTACACAGAATCGGAGCTTCGCGAAGCTCTACAGAAGGAAGTGGATGACTTTGAAGAACGATTGCGCCGCTTCTGCGTCGACGTTGATTCCGAAGACGGTTCCGACGCGCTGAGTACCGAGATTGCCAGGCTTGATGGTGAGGGGTTTACCGAGCGGCTTCTTGCTGGCGTACGGGAAGCGTATCCCAACGAAGCGGCGACAATGAACCTGCCGAACCCGGACGGGGGCAAGGTGATACCCGAACAAGACTTGCGACAGGGAGCTGTACCCATCGAACCGAAGATACCGCCCCGAGCCACGAAAGCTCATAATCAGTATCAGCACGCTGTCGAGGCACTCAAAGACCACAATGCGTGTCCCACCGACCGCGAAGCGTACGAGTTGCTTGAAGGGGCGAACAAGACAGCGCTGGAGCTTGGTGAGGAAGAGAACCCGCTGCCGGAATTCGGCACGTGGCAACGCAACCTTCGGGAATATCGCCGACTTACCCAGACGCAGAAGAATGCTCCGCGGTCGGGACGTGCAGAAGGAAAGAGGAGTTTTCCGAAAACGGAGGACATCGAACCACAAAGCCTGCCGGTGGCCGCCCGGCCGCGCTGGGCCGACAACAAGTAGAGGGCCGCAAGCGGAAGTTCAGCGGAAGAAAAGCGGAAAACTGTCAGGTTAATCATCGCCCTTGGCCAGCCGTCAGGGGCGATTCTTCATGCGCAGGAGCGGAAGGTCCCGGCTTCCGCCCCTTCCGGTCTGTGGTTTTTGGTGGGCGTGCGTTGGCAGCGGGTCGCAATCGCTGGCACGCCCAGGATCGCAAACTGGAGTTCATTGCGATGACCACAACACTATCGAAGAGTACCGCCGAGAGGATCGGTGGGCCGGATCGGGCACCGGCTGAATTGCTTGACGTAGGGGCCGTGGCGACGCTACTCGATTGTTCCCGCCGGCATGTCTACCGCCTGGCGGACGCGGGCCGAATTCCGCGCCCGGTGAAGCTAGGTCAATTGGTCAGATGGAGGCGGGCGGCCCTGCTCGAATGGCTTGATGCGGGATGTCCGCCGGTGCGGTCGGTGCGGAGGGCGGGGCGATGATTGCGAGACCGCGGACGATCCCCACCACTGAAGGCGAGCGGAGGAAGCTCGACGCTCACCAGACCCTTGACGCCCGGCGGGCGCTGATCATTCTAAGGGGCCGGCGGGCGTTGCTCCGGCGGCTGATTGACGTGGGCCGGGCGACGGCGGACGACGTTCGGGATGCCGTGGAGTTGCCGGGCGGAATTGATCCTGTGTGTTTCGGTGTTGTGCCAGGATTGTTGGCAAGCGCGGGGATCATCTGGTCTGACGGCTTCCAACGCAGTCGCCGGCCC
>JAZGDL010000062.1:0-5680 GCA_036477795.1 Phycisphaerae bacterium | reverse complement strand
GTAATGAAACTATTGCTCACCAGGGACATCCCGCACCTGGGGATTGTCGGTGACGTGGTCGAAGTTTCGGCCGGATACGCACGGAACTATCTGCTCCCCCAACGGCTTGCGACCCAGTCCACACCGGGTAACATGCGCGCCTTGACTGAGGAGCGGAAACGCGCCGAGCAGCGCCGGCGCGAAGCGCACGAAGCGTTGGTGCGTGCGGCTGAGCGTCTTCGTGACGTTGAGGTGACCGTCGCCGCAGCCGCCAATGAGGAGGGCGTATTGTACGGTTCGGTGGGCCCGCGCGAGATCGCCGCGGCCCTGCGCGAGGAAGGCCACGATGTCGAAGCTTCGCACATCGAACTGCATGAAACCATTCGGCGCCTCGACAAGGTGGAGGTTGCGGTCAAGTTCGCCGGGGACATCACCTCGCAGGTCAAGGTATGGGTGGTCCGCTCGGAAGGCACGCCGCTTGAGTCTGAGGATGATGAACAGGCTGAGCCCTTCGACGATGCCGGCTAATAGTGGTCCCGGTAGTGCCCAACGCCGGGTGGTTTCAAAAACCCTGAGCCGCGGGATTCATCCCGCGCGGTGCTTGAAATAACATGACCACGCTCACGCAGACCCCGATGGACGTCCAGGCCGGCCTGGAACGTATTCCACCGCACAGCATCGAAGCGGAGATGTCCCTGCTGGGAGCGCTGCTGCTGGACCGTGACGCGATCACGGAAATCCTTCCCATCATCGGCCGGGAAGAGAGTCAGTGGTTCTACCGCCCCAATCACGAACAGCTCTTCCGCGCTATTGTGGACATCTACGACAACAACAAGCCCGTTGACGTGATCACGCTTCCGGAAGAGCTCCAGCAGCGCGATCTGCTCGAGCAGATCGGGGGCGTTTCCTACCTGGTGACGCTGGCCGAGAGCGTGCCTTCGGCAGCCAACGCGGAATACTACGCCCGAATCGTACGAGAAAAGGGAATGCTCCGGGAACTGATCCGGTGCAGCGGCGAAATATGCAACGCGGCCTATGCCACCAACCGGCCGGTCGCCGAAGTGTTTGACGAGGTCGAGCAGAAGTTCTTCCGGGTAACTGAGCGTCGCGTGGCCCACCAATCCGAGAAGCTGACCAGCCTGCTGGAAGCGGTCTACCGTCGCCTGGAGGCGCGGGGTGACAAGTACATTTCCGGCCTTCGCTCCGGTTTTACGGAATTGGACGATCTCACCAGCGGTTTTCAGCCGGGCGACTTCATCATCGTCGCGGGGCGACCGTCGATGGGCAAGACGGCCTTTGGACTTACCGTCGCCGAACACATGGCCGTAGACGATCATGCCCCGGTCGTGTTCTTTTCCATGGAGATGAGCAATCAACAGGTTGCCCAACGAATACTGTGCAGCCGCGGGCGGATAGATTCTCATCGATTTAGAAAGGGAATGCTTTCAGAGCAAGACATTCATACGCTTGGGGGCGTTTGTGAATTCCTTGCCCAGGCACCGATGTACGTCGACGACACACCCGGTATGACGGTGATGCAGCTCCGGGCCAGCGTGCGGCGGCACGTTCGGCAGTATGGCGTCAAAGCGGTCTTCGTCGACTACGTCCAGCTCATGAGCTCACCGGGGGCCAACAATCGCCAGGAGGAGCTCGCCACCATAAGTCGTGGGTTGAAGAGCATTGGGCGCGAACTGAACATCCCCATCATCACCATGGCGCAGTTGAATCGCCAGGCGGAAGGGCGTGAGGGGCACCGCCCCAGAATGAGCGATCTGCGGGAATCCGGGGCCCTGGAGCAGGATGCCGACGTGGTTCTCTTGCTTCATCGTGAGGAATACTACAAACCGCAGAACATCGAGGCCCACGGCGTTGCCGACATAATAATCGCCAAGCAGCGCAACGGCCCCACCGGCGACATCAAACTGCATTTCGACAAACGCCTGACGCGTTTCGACAACCACCACCCCGGTGTCTCCCACGAACCCGATTACGTCGCGTTGGCCCAGGACACGCCGTTCTGACCGAGCGGCCGTCACTGTAGCGCCACCCCTTGTGGGTGGCGCACCGTCGTCCTGCGCCACCCACAAGGGGTGGCGCTACATTGGGGAACCCCACGGGCGACCAAATCGACAGACCCACCAGCGGCAGGTTTTGGTCAGCACACCTGTGAATTGTTATCCGAGAACCTATCCCCACGGGGAATTGCCGTTTGCTCAACGGGCCGGTATGATGCTCGTGGCGCGGTCGGCATGACGTCGGCCACCTTCAATCAGTCGGTTGACGGCATTTTGAATAAGACAACTCTTTCAACGCAAAAAAAGTCGATCAGGCCACGCGGTTCAGCCGTGCTGCTTATGCTGGTGGCCACGGTGGTGAGTTCGTCGGCCACGCTGGCCCAGCAAGACCAGCCCGTCGTGGCCCGCATCCGGTTCGACGGAGCGACCCGCACCACCGAAGCCTACATGCTCAGCCTGATCCGCAGCCGGCCGGGCGGGCCTTTCCGGCAGGACGTTGTTGACGCTGACGCCCTGCGCTTGTTGCGCACCGGCAAATTCCTCAGCGTCACTTCCGATACGCAAGCGGGCCCCGAGGGCACGACCATCATCTTCCGCGTGGTGGAGCGCCCGACGGTGCATACCATCCGGTTCGAAGGCAACCACGTGATCAAAGACCGCGCCCTGGCGGACAAGGTGCCCATCGAGCCCGGCGATCCGTTCGATGCCTTCTCCGTGCGCGAGGGTCGAGACAACATTCTGGCGGCCTACCGCGACAAGGGATACGGCTACGCAGCCGTGGAGGTGGATCAGGCCCGGGCCCGATCCTCCGGCGAACTCATCTACGTGATCGAGGAAGGCCCCACGGTGCGGGTGCGCCAGGTGTGGTTTGAAGGCAATCAGGCTATCGACGCAAAGCAACTGAAAAAGCAGGTGCGCACCAAACCCACCTTGTGGATCTTTCGCACCGGGGTGTTCGACCCGGATTCGGTCGAGGCCGACGCCGCCGACCTGCAACGCTTCTACCGCGGAGAAGGTTTTCTCGACGCCAGGGTCAGCTATCGTGTCGAACCGGGGGCTGAGCCGGGCGATCTGCGTGTCGTCTTCACCATCGTCGAGGGCGAGCCCTACCTGGTCGAATCCATCCGTATTGAAGGCGCCGCCGTTTTGTCCGACCAGGAAATCCTGGGCATGATGAAAACCCAACCGGAGGGCGTCATCAAACAGGCTGATCTCGACGCCGACGTCGAGGCTGTCCAAACCGCCTACGGCGAGCAGGGACACATCTACTCGATCGTCCAAGCGGGGCGCGTTTTCTCCACCACCCCCGGCTACGTCATCATCACCATCGGTATCAGCGAGGGGGAGCGCGTCGAGGTCGGCCGCATCGTGGTGCGCGGCAATGAGAACACGCAGGACAAGGTGGTACGCCGGGCGTTGGACCTGTTTCCCGGCGACACCTTCAACCTCTCCTTGGCCCGTGCCGCGGAGGACCGGCTGCGGGCCACACGGATATTCGATCGAGTATCGGTAACGCCGGTCGGCAGCGGGCCGGGCGTGCGCGACATCCTGCTGTTCGTGAACGAGACGGAAAGCACCAACGACCTGGTTTTCGGGATGGGGGTGACCAGCAACAGTGGGCTGGTCGGCAGTATCCTTTTGGATATCAAGAACTTTGACATCTTCGACACGCCGCGAACCTTTTCAGAGCTTATCAAGTTCCGTGCTTTTCGCGGTGCGGGGCAGCGGCTGCGGCTGGAGCTCCAGCCCGGCACGGAGTTGAACCGATTCCGCATCGATTTCACCGAACCCTACCTGTTCGACAAACCGCTTCGCTTCGACCTGAGCCTCTACCTCTTCAGCCGTGCTCGTGAAGGCTACGACGAACAGCGCACCGGCAGCAGCGTGAGCTTGGGCAAGCGTCTGATCGACGGGTTAGGCCCACGATCATGGTTCAAGGACTGGTACGGCGAGTTATCCTTCCGCGCTGAGAACGTCGATGTCGACAACGCGGACATCTTCACCGACAAATCGATCCGCGAGGTAAGAGGCAGCACTGTCCTGACATCGGTCCGCGGCACGTTGGTGCGCGACCGCACCGACAACCGCTTTCTCCCCACGCGGGGCGATCGGTGGACCATGAGTTACGAGCAGTTCCTGGGCGATTTCAATTTTGGCAAGCTGCGGGCCAACTACGCCCGGCATCTGACACTCAGCACCGATCGGCAGGGTCGCAACTCGGTACTGTCGCTGCGAACCAGCGCCGGCATCATCCTGGGCGACTCCCCGGTGTTTGAAAACTTCTACGCCGGCGGTCTGGGCTCCATCCGCGGCTTCGGCTTTCGCGGGGTCGGGCCTCGCGGCGGGATTTCCGACGACCCCATCGGCGGCGAATTCCTGCTTACCGCGAGCGCGGAGTACTCCTTTCCTTTGGCCGGCGAGTTGCTCCGTGGCGTGGTCTTCACCGACATGGGAACCGTCGAGGAGAAACTGGAGTTGACCTCCTGGCGCGTGTCGGTGGGATTTGGAGTGCGCTTGACGATTGAGCTCTTCGGGCCGGTGCCCATTGAGATCGACATCGCCGCGCCCCTCATCCGAGACGCCGACGATGAGGAACGTATCTTCAGCTTCTTCATCGGGGGCACGTTCTGAATCTAACCGGATAATCCACCGCAGAGTTTTTAGAGGAGATTGCTGATGACATCGCTGGCCATAGCCTGTGCGACCCTGTTTGCGGCGACCTGCGGGCAGTACGGCGGCCCACGCGGCGCTACCCCCAACATCGCGGTGGTCAACCTGACCGCAATCTTCGAGCGCTACCAGATGAACCGCGATCTGGAGCAAATGTTCGAAGAGCGGAGACAGAAGGTGGCCGCCGAGGCAAAGGACAGACGAGAGAACATCAACATGCTGCGCAACGCGATTCTCGACATCAAGCGGGGCACACCCGACTTCGTCCGGCGCGAGGAGGAGTTAATCACCGCGGAGATCGAATTCCAGGCCTGGCTGGAGATCCAGGAGCGTCGGCTCAAGGAGCAGCACAAGTCATGGCTCAAGATGATCTACAAGAACACCCGGCAGGTAATCGCCAAGATCGCCCAGAAGAACGGTATCGACCTGGTGCTGACCTACAACGATCTGGAGGAGAACGCACCTGATTCGGTCTCCTTCAAGCAGCAGATTCTCCTTAGAAGCGTCATCTACGCCAGCGAACGTTCCAATCTCACCGAATCCGTGATCGAAATGCTGGACAAGGAGTATCAGCGCAGCGGCGGTGTCGCGGAACTTCAAGGCGGCCTCGGCGCCCCACGGACTACGCCGCCAGGCCAACAGTAATCGTTCCTCTTTTCGGCGTTGTCGGGGCGGCACCGGCAAGCTCGTTCATCGCCCTCCCCCTGGCATAGCCCGCCTAAGCTGTCACGGACCCCCAAGCCCCAGGGTCCGTGACACTATCGGCGGGTCGTCTCATCATCGCTGGACCGAGAATCCCTTCTCGGTCCCGCCTCAGAGGTGTCGCCGCACGGAAGACCACACAAGGGCACGAAGAGGTTCCCGGCAACGGGGGTGCGAGAAAGGATTCTCGCACCAGCCGGACGCCGCCTAAAGTGCCACGCCCCCCAAGCCCCAGGGTGCGTGACAGAAACGGCGGTTGGGGTCGCAGGCTGAAGGCCTGCTCGGAAGTAGCCGGTGGCAAGCGTAGCGCCGCC
>JAZGDL010000061.1:0-2312 GCA_036477795.1 Phycisphaerae bacterium | reverse complement strand
GATCGTCTGCATCGCGCCTTCGAGATCACCGTTGGCGATATTGAGGCTGCCGCCGGCGGCGACGTCGATGAGCGTGCGCGTCGTTCCGTCAATGTCGGTCTCACCCAAAGCACTCGCGGCAGCGCTGCTGATGGTGATGGACCCGCCGCCGGCGCTGAGGGTGGCGGTGCCGTCCAAGAGGCGATCACCGTTGAAGCTGGTCGAGTTGGCGATTCGATTGATGGCAAAGACGATCGAGTCGAGCTCCATTTGGTTGGCGGCGCGTTCAGCGTCGGAAACACCGGCGGTGTTGGCGCTGGCGACGGCCAAGCCACTCGCTTCAACGAGCAGTGCCGAGATTTCAGAGAGCGCGCCTTCCGCGACATTGGCGACCGAATCCACACGCTGCATCACACGAGTCTCCGCGTCCAGCGCAGCAAGAACCGCGCGCAGATTCTCGGATGTAATCAAGCCGGCGGGATCATCCTTGCCGTGGTTGATGCGCTGACCCGTAGCGAGCTTCTCCAGGATGCCGCCCAACGACTTGGCGTTGGCGGCATAGGTCCGCTGTGCGGTCAACGATACTGCGGTTAGACCGATACCAGCCATAGGTTCCCCCTGCGTGTGACGGCTTCCAGGCCGTCCTGCGTCACATCTAGAACGGTCACATTCAGGCGGTCGCTCGGCAACCACCAGCAAGATTCCCACCGCAACCCAACCGCTACAGACGCCGCAATTGCTCAGCGGGGAAGGGGTATAGGACGGCGTGCAACCATCGGTCGGTTATCGATCCTTGATCGCCAGCAATGTCACGGCAGCGTGGCCAGGGCCGGCTCGGCAAGCTCGCCGCGCAAGACCGTCACCGCCTGTCCGGCGAGGAAGGTGCGTCCGCCTTCGACTCGAACTTTCACGACGCCGCCGCGGGCCGACGCCTGATAGGCGACGAACTCGTTCTTGTCGAGGCGTGACTGCCAGTAGGGCCCCAACGTGCAATGGGTCGAACCGGTTGCAGGATCTTCATTGATTCCAAACGGGACGGCAAAGTAGCGTGAGATGAAATCGAATTCCGGATCATCGCTTACGCTGGTCGCGATGACGCTGAGGTTGTGCTTGCCGAGCGAATCAAAATCAGGTTCCAGTGCGCGCACGGCTTGCGCGGACTCAAGCTCGACCAGGTGGTTCTGGGCGGCCTTGCCGACGTACAAGGGCTTGGCGTTGATGGCCTCGATCAGGCCCGTTGGCGGTTCGACGGGTTGTGGCGGCAGGCTGGGGAAGTCCAATTCGATCCAGTCCTGGTCAATAGGCCGTGCCGTGAGCAGTCCGCTTCGTGTCTGGAATTGCGCCGGTTCAGTTCGGCTGAGGTCGCCACATTCCCATAGCGTGTGCGCGCTGGCTAACGTGGCGTGGCCGCAGAGGTCGACTTCGGTCTTGGGCGTAAACCAGCGCAGGTCGTAGGTTCCATCGGCTCGTCGCGAAAGGAATGCTGTCTCCGCAAGATTCATCTCGGCGGCGACCGCTTGCATCCAATCAGGATCGGCGGATTCGTGTGGAAAGCACACCGCAGCGGGATTGCCGCGATACAACTGATCGGTAAACGCATCGACTTGGTAGATTCGAATGTTCATCGTCTATTCTATCCTTGAGATCCGATGACGTAGGCGAGGATACTCACCACTCCTTCGGGAGTCTCACTCACGGCTAGCGCCGCTGCATCGACCTCCTTGAGCGCATGTGTGTGCTCACGGGGGTGCAGCGTGATGATCGGTTTGCCCATCGCTGCGGCATACCCGGCATCGAACGCGGCGTTCCACTGCCGATATTTCTCGCCGAAGCAAACGACGACGACGTCCGCTTGCTCGATGAGGGTGCGGTTGCGAATGGCGTTGATTTTGGCGGCCTTGTGATCTTTCCAGAACGGGTTGTCTTCGTCGCCGAGAATCACCGAGCCGCAGTTGTCGCTGGCATCGTGGTCGGTGATCGGCGCGGAGAGGGTGACGGGCAGGTTCTGCCGCTGCACGCCTTGAGCGATCTCGTCCCGCCAGTCTGTATGGATTTCGCCGGAAAGGTAGACATTCAGGTGCATGGATAAGCCTCCTCGTCGTGCGGGGATGTTGCTCATCACTATAGGTCGGGCGGCGTCGGTGTCGCGCTGCGCGGGTGTCGGCTGAGCCGGAAGCCCGATGTCAGGCGGATTTGGCCAACGGACGTTGATTCTGCAGGAAGGCCACGGCGTCTTCGGGACGTAGGGGTCTGGCGAAGTAATATCCCTGGGCGTAGTCGGTTTCGAGGGCCTGCAATTGTGCGACCTGCTGCGGCGTCTCGACGCCCTCGGC
>JAZGDL010000060.1:0-3253 GCA_036477795.1 Phycisphaerae bacterium | reverse complement strand
GCGCCGTTGCTTCATACCTCCGAAGTCTCTGCGGGGACGATAGCGTTGATGGATCGTAGTCGGTTCCATGTGAACAGTATGCACATGGAACCGAGGAATGTCAACCTATTATACGAGAGTCAGTAGTCGGGGGCTAGTCGTTTCTCATAGCTTGGTACTTAAGCCGTGACACCGACGTACTCCAGGCCAAAGCGCATGCGACCGAGCACACGGTCGCGTTGAGGGTGGGCGCGGGCTGCATTGTCGCGAAGGTAGTGCATGATGTTGATCAGGATCACGTGCAAGCACCGAAAGCCGCGAAGAGCCGAGCGTAGGAGCGCCGGCAGGATGTGGGCGCCACACATGGCCACGATGCGGGTAGAGATGGGTGTCGCGGCATGACTACGTTGAGCGGCATGGGCCAAGGAGCGCTTCAGAGCAGCGGCGCACAGGCTGGCCCAGATGAGTCCTTCCACCAGAGCCGGATGGGTGCTGGTGAAGGCGTGGAGATTGGCGTACGACTTCCATTCCTTGAACACCAACTCGATCTGCCACCGCAGCCGGTACACCTCAGCCACCTGCCGGGCCGTCAGGATGCTGCGCGGCACGTTGGTGACCAGGACCGTGTACTCCTGCTGGTGACGCTTCCAGATCAGCAGCGCCCGCAGACGCAGGGTTCGTCCTCCTGGCCGGTCCCACTCCACGTTGAGTTCCAAACGACGCCGCGGGAGATAGCGCAGGACGTCCTGAAGGCGTCGGCCCTTGAAGCGCTCCAGCCGTCCTCCGGGACCGCGCACGGCGCAGACCCAGGGGTTGAGGTCGCTCTTGCCGCGCATCAGAAAAAAGCCTCCAGCCGCCTGAACCTCGTCCCAGTAGTCGAGACTCTGGTATCCCCGGTCCGCCAGCAGCAACTTGCCGGTCAATGTCTTCGCCGGCGGCAGGAACTGGCGCTCCGCCTCCTTGTCAGCAGCCACGGCGACGTCGACCGGTTGGTCGTGAAACACGCTCAGGAAGGTATGCACTTCCACAGCGGCGGGACGAATGGCGGTGAAGCGTCCTCCAAACCTCCGTGCCAGCGCGTCGTGAACCGCGAACGAGCTGCCGTCCTGCACCACCACGTCTCGGAAGTGGGCGAGCTTGCCGCCTGCCACTGGGCGCAGGACGTTTGCCGAGAGATTCCTCAAGATGTCACGGTAGACCTGCCGCATGAACTGCGGGAACTCCGCTTTCGCCAGGCGGTTGTAGAACGCTTTGTACTGCGTGCGCAGGCCCGTCTGAGCATTGAAGGTCCGCAGGATGTCGGCGATCGTCTCCACCCGCAACGCTCCCAGCGCTTCCACCAGCGCGCACACCAAGCGCTGCGGCGTTACGTCCCGCAACCGCCGACAGTGGCGGCTCTTACGTCCGCGAGCCACCAGGTTCCTGAACCCCAGGGTGGCTCTCAGCGCGGCGGCGAATCTGCTATCATAGGGCTTGTTCAACGGCGACCTCCTTTCGATCGGACAGCTTTTATCCAACCGAAAGAATGGCAGGTCGCCGTTCTTACGATCAAGCCCAAAATCGCCTCGATTCAACAAGTGATCTGGAATCAACAACTTATAAGATCTTACCTATGAGTCGTTTCTAGTGGCGATGACGCCCGCGATAACGCTGGCGGTCGCGGCATGTGTCTAGGAAATCTGATACCGCCTTGACGTGATTAGGGTCGAGTTCAACGTCGCGGGGGTCTTCGGCGGGGGGGTGTTCGCGCTCTTCCTTCCGCACCAGGTCCATCGCAGCACGTAGATCATCTTCGGGAAAGTCGTGGCCGAACAGCTCCGTGAGTTCGCGTCTGCAGCTGCTGATACCAGGGGCGCGTTCGGTGTGCAGGTAATACTTCCGGCGCCCTAGGAACTGCTGTCGCTTCGGAGATGGATTGCGCTTCATCTCTGCTTCGATGTCGGCCAGAATCCGCTGCTGCGCAGCGCCCCCAGTGGGAATAAGGCGCATCTGGCGAATCAGGGACGCGAGCTGCGACCGGATGCGCTCTTTGCAGAAGCTATCGAAGCGGCTGTCCAGGACACCACGCACGCGCTCGCGCTGTTCGCGTCTGGCGAACGGGGAGAACCAGCGCTCCGCCAGCCTCACCTGTTCGCTGTACGGATTGAAGCCGTCACCACCCGTGATGCTGATGCGGCCCTGGACTATTTCACCGTCTGTAAGCGCTGGCTTCTTCGGCATGCTGCCACCTGGCGCAGATCCTGGAGAAGAAAAACCGGCGGCCCTGGTCGTCCAGGTGTCCGGCCACTGCTGCAGGCAGGTGGGCCGCCGATACGGTGAACCCTCCAGTGGCCACTGGAGGGTAGGTTATGGTGTTCTCGCATGTTGTGCTGATTCCAGTGAAGTCCTTGTCCTACCAGTAGTTCCGCTGCTTCCACGTTCTGCCAGAAATCCCGGCTTCTCCGTTGAAAGTGCTATACAATGACTTTGACCACTTGCATGACTTCGGCGTAAACATAGACTGGACACGGCTTTCCTTGTTTCGGCTGAATGGACTGTGAGGCGAAAATTGGGAAGGTTTGGAAACTCAAACGGCCACCAGAAAAGCGGTGGCCTGGGCCGTTGATGCGTAAAAAGCAACCGATGCGCTTGCACGCGATACGTGGGGACGCTGAAGAGAACCTGTGGGGCAACGTCGTCGTCCAGGCGCTTCGGGAAGCCGTGGGGGAGGATCACGACCTGCGGGCGCTGGCGATCCGGTGGATTGAGCGCCGCGAGAATCGGCCCTGCGGGTTTGACTGGTGCTGCCAGTCTCTTGGCCTGCAAGTCGAACGGCTGAGGGAAACCGTGAAACGGGAACACGATGAGGCCAACCGAAGGTGGGGCGTGGGCGGCGCAGGTCGTGCAGGAAAGCGACCACGGTATACAGCCGCTACGCCGCCGATGGTGTAAACCCTCCAGGTGCCACTCTAGTGCCACTGGTGGGTAAATTACGGTGTTTTCGCATGTTGCGCTGGATCGGCTGAAACCCTTGTCCAGCCTGTAGCTCCCCTATTTCCACGTTCCACCACGAACCCCGTATTATCCCTTGCGAACGCGGCGCTCTCCCAGCTGAGCTAGCCGCCCGAGATTGAATCGGCCCGAATGTCGTGGGGCCCTTTGCCGGGACCGGGCCACAGTGGAGCCGCTGTAGGGCCGGAATGGTGGGCCGTAGAGGATTTGAACCTCTGGCTTCTACCGTGTGAAGGTAGCACTCTACCGCTGAGTTAACGGCCCTGCGGGCACAATCGCCAAC
>JAZGDL010000006.1:0-2412 GCA_036477795.1 Phycisphaerae bacterium | reverse complement strand
GCCAACAGCATGACCGCCGCCCCCACGCCGAACATCAACCACCAGGATCGGCTGGACTTGTTCACGACGGCTCGGCCTCCACAAAATCAGCGAGCATGTATCCCTTTGACCGAACGGTGAGGATGATTTGTTTGCTGTTGCATCCATCGGAGAGCTTTTCGCGCAACCGCGCGATGTGCATGTCCACAGTGCGCGTGTGAATGCCGTGCGGATTGAGTCCCCACACGCGGTGAAGCAACTCATCACGATCGATCGCTCGTTGTCGGCTCGCGGCTAAGTACCGCAGGATGGACGTCTCACGCTCCGACAGCTCGCGTCGAGTTCCATCGGTAAGTACAACCTCCCGCCGCTGGAGGTCGATGGTCAGGCCGTCGGCGCGCAGCGTGTTGACATCACCGGGGCGCTCCGGCGAACGTCGCAGCACTGCCTCGACCCGTGCGAGTAGTTCTTTAGCGCTGAACGGTTTCACGACGTAATCGTCCGCGCCGCCTTTCAGACCGTGCACACGATCGTCTTCGGCGCCGCGAGCCGTCACCATGATGACCGGCAGCGTCGGCTTCGCCTGGCGCAGCTGCTCGAGAATCGCAAACCCGTCAACGCCGGGCAGCATCACATCCAGCAACACCAGATCGATCGGCAACTCCAGCGCCAACTGGACCGCGCCCGACCCGTCGGGGCATTGCGTCACCGAATAGCCGGCGAATTGCAGCGCATCAACCAGGCCACGGCGAATCGCCGAATCATCTTCCACCACGAGGACCAAACCACGCGCCACGTGCTGCTCCGATCGGTGAATGAATCCTGTGAATGCAACGTTCGATGGCTGCCTTGAGTCCACGCCTATCTCTGCCAGCCGCACATGAATATGTGCGGGCGCCCCCGGATATGCATCCGCGGCTGGTACAACCGACCTCGTCGAACATTACCAACACAGGACTCAATAATCGATGCACAACCAAGGATAACGCCCCGAAGGCGACTGGTCTCGCCGCGCGACGATCATATCTCGAGACGGACCGCGCAGGGCCGAAGGCGACACTCCGACGGCGCGACGCAACGCCTTCTTATACGAATCCCAAATGATTCTCGTGCGTTTCGGGGGTGCCATGCTTCATTCCCGACGCGTCGGGATGAAGCATGCTTTGCCCTAACGGGTCAAAGCATGGCACCCGCCTGCGGATCAATTGCGATTCGTATTACTCGATTAATACGGTAGGATCGTCGGGTACTTCGTCACAGGAATGTAACAAGGGCGCGTCCTCGGTCCAGGGGGGGTCCGGGGGTGCGATACTTCATCCCCGACCCGTCGGGGTGAAGCCTGCCGTGCCCCGCCGGTAGTACACCCTCCAGCCCGCCAGGGCCGGCCGTGGACGGAAACTACGATACCAGGTCGCCATAGGCGACTTGCCTCTGGCGGGCGAGAAGCTTAGGTTCAGGGCCCAAGCCGCTCGGGAGAGCCCCGGAATCCCATCTTTTTCTTATGAATTCGCGGAAGGTGTTGTACAAGCGCTATTTTGCTGTGGTAAACTGGTCCCGTCCGGTCGCACGGGGGCACCTGTCTCCGGGGGTGGCCATGGACGGCGGGCGGGCACCACTGTGCGGCCTCTTTGGCACAAGGAGGCCGAATGATGTACGCATACGCAGCTTCCACGAAACGTTCAGCCGTCCACGGCCGGCCCTGGCGGGTCGCCGTTGCTATAGCCGCGCTGGCCGTGGTCATGAGCGGACAGCTCGCCCAGGCCCAGCCCGGCTGGGTCCAGTCGCATCAAAAGATCAGCGACACCCAAGGCGGCTTCAAAGGCATCCTGGATAACAGCGATCAGTTCGGCACCTCGGTGGCCTCGCTGGGCGATCTCGACGGTGACGGCATCGGCGATCTGGCCGTGGGGACGTGGAACGATGACGACGGGGGCTCCAACCGTGGCGCCGTGTGGATTCTGTTCCTCAACGCCGACGGAACCGTCCAGTCGCAGCAGAAAATCAGCGACACCCAAGGCGGCTTCACCGGCCTCCTGGATGATAACGATAACTTCGGCAGCGCAGTGGGCGGGCTGGGTGATCTCGACGGCGATGGCGTGCCCGACCTGGCCGTGGGGGCCTGGCACGATGACGACGGGGGCTTCAACCGTGGTGCCGTGTGGATCCTGTTCCTTAACACCGGCGGCACCGTCAAGTCCCACCAGAAGATCAGCTCGACCCAAGGCGGCTTCACCGGCATGCTGGATAATGGCGATTGGTTCGGCTACCCGGCGGCCTCGCTAGGTGATCTCGACAACGACGGCGTGGGCGACCTGGCTGTGGGGGCAGGAATGGATGACGACGGGGGCGCCGGCCGCGGTGCGTTTTGGGTGCTGTTTCTCAATACCGACGGCACAGTCAAAACACATCAGAAGATCAGCGATACGGCAGGTG
>JAZGDL010000059.1:0-2482 GCA_036477795.1 Phycisphaerae bacterium | reverse complement strand
CTACTTCCATGTCCCGAGTCTCTAGCACCGAACGGGATCCTCGGGGTTGATCTACGCCGGATTCGCCCAGCCACGAATCGAGTGACACTCGTCGGCTGGTGCGTACAAGTTATGGAGCGCATGGTATACAAGTGCCTCGCTGATGACAAACCCAGGGCGCCGGAAACGGCTGCTCGGCTTGGCTGCGAAGGATGGCCGGGAGTCCTCACCGGTGGCGAGACGGCCTTTGCCTGGCTGTAGGAGCGGGACCCCTCCCGAGAGCAACCCTCTTCGTAACGTTGGCTGCTTCTCTGCCGCAGCCTGTTCCGCGCAACCTTCCGGCCCTCGGCGATCCACATCTTGATCAACTCGCGATCAAGCGTCTGACGGGTCGGCTCGTTTACGGACACGGCCCCCAGTTGGCGAGGACGGCGAGGAGGTCGGAGACGCCGACGTTGCCGTCGATGTCCCACAGACAAATGCCGTCAAGGAACAGAATATAGACCGCGCCACGGTCCGTGCCCCCGTCGTCGTCGAACCCTGCCCCCACGGCCAGGTCGCCCACGCTATCACCGTCGTGATCACCCAGCGAGGTTACCGAGGTGCCGAACCATCCGCATCCTCCAGCGTGCCGGTGAAGCCGCCTTCGGTGTCACTGATCTTCTGATGCGTCTTGACCGTTCCGTTCGTATTCAGAAAGAGGATCCACACCGCGCCGCGGTCCTCCCCCCCGTCGTCATCCCGCGCCGCCCCCACGGCCAGGTCGCCCACGCCATCGCCGTCGAGATCGCCTAGCGAGGCCACCGACGCGCCGAACCCATCCTTATCATCCAGCGTTCCGGTGAAGTCGCCTGCGGTGTCGCTCATCTTCTGGTGGGACTTGACCGTCCCGTCGCGATTGAGAAAAAGCACCCACACCGCGCCACGGTTCTCGCCCCCGCCGTCATCCCCCGCCCCCACGGCCAGGTCGCCCACGCCGTTGCCGTCGAGGTCTTCCAGGAATGCCAGACTACCGCCCGCGACGGGGTCGATGATCTCTTGGTGGGACTTGACCGTCCCGTCGGTGTTGAGGAACAAGATCCACAACGCCCCCCCGCTGACGGCCAGGTCGCGCACACCGTCGCCGTCGAGATCACCAAGCAAGGCGACCTGCCCGCCGAAGGAATCTTCATTATCCAGGATGCCGCTGAAGCCGCCTTCGGTGTCGCTGATCTTCTGGTGGGACTTCACCGTCCCATCGGTGTTGAGGAACAGAATCCACACCGCGCCGCGGAACGGGCCGCCGTCGTCATCGCGGAATGCCCCCACGGCCAGGTCGCCCACGCCGTCGCCGTCCAGATCGCCCAGCGAGGCCACCGAGCTACCGAAGTGATTGTTATTATCCAGGATGCCGGTGAAGCCGCCCTGGGTGTCGCTGATCTTCTGGTGCGACTCGACCGTCGCGTTGGCGTTGAGGAACAGGACCCACACCGCGCCGCGGCGATTGCCCCCGTCGTCACCGTGGGGTGCCCCCACGGCTAGGGCGAGGACGCTGGGACCGTCGCCGTCGAGATCGCCCAGCGACGCCGCGTAGAAACCGAACCGATCATTATCATGCAGTTTGCCGGTGAAGCCGCCCTCGGTGTCGCTGATCTTCTGGTGCGACTTCACGGTCCCATCGGCGTTGAGGAACAGCACCCACACCGCGCCGCGGGCGTTGCCCCCGTCGTCATCTCGCCAGGTCCCCACGGCCAGATCACCCACGCCGTCACCGTCAAGATCACCCAGCGAGGCCACCTGGGTGCCGAACTGATCGTAATCATCCAGTGAGCCCGTGAAGCCGCCTTCGGAGTCGCTGATCTTCTGGTGTGACAACACCCCGCCGGGCTGGGCCTGGGCGCGTGGCGCGGTCATCATCGTCAAAGCCAGGACAACGGCGAGCGCCAGGTCACGGTTCAATGTGAGCGAGTACGAGTACATTCTTTGGTTTCCTCCTGTCGAAGAGGCCGCCCGAGTTGCACCTGCCGCAGGTCCTTGGCCGCCCCCGGAGACAGGTGCCCCGTGCAGCCGGTCGCGAACAGTGTACCACAGGCGGGCTGAATGCAATCGGCATTTGTGAGATATCAGCCCGGACGCCCACCGTGGTATCCTGTTGCCGGAGGAGGTGGCCCATGCGATATCCCCGATTTGCCCTTGTAGCCGTTCTGGTGCTCCTGGTCGGGTGCGCGAATCTAGGCCCGGCCGCGATACGGACCGGACGGACGGAATACAACATTGCGCTTGGCGCGACGAGAGACGAGCAACTGCTGCTGAACATCGTGCGACTGAGGTATCGCGACCCCGTGTTCTTCCTCAAGACCGTGCAACTGACCACGCAGTTCCTGTTCAGTCCGGAGCTGGAAGCTTCCGCCAGCCTCGTCCCGGGCGCCGACTTGTACGGACTCAGAGGCAGTTATCTCTACGAGGAGAAGCCGACCGTCAGCTATGTCCCGCTATCGGGTCAGGAATTCGTTGAGCAGGTTCT
>JAZGDL010000058.1:0-6219 GCA_036477795.1 Phycisphaerae bacterium | reverse complement strand
CTTGCGAAATGTGGAATCGATGATCAGGTCGGTGACGGCTGGCATCGTGCAATCCTTAAGTCAATGACGGCACACATACATCCCCGAAACACATATGAGTCTATCATCATGCGGCAAACAGACAAGTCCAGGTGCAATGCTGGCCATAAAGCAAGAGCGCCGCACGCTATCTACTGCTGCGCCGCCCACTCGGACAATTCAGAAAGCGTACAAGAGTGAAATCGGACCGCGTATAATAACGAGTCGCATGGTCAACTTCATCTGCCTCGCCGTTTTGTCGCTCACCTGACTTCCATTCGACGCACCAGGGCGAATCCTTTGTGCTGGCTGCGATGCTCGCCTGGCGTCGCTCGGAAGGCCGGAAGTGTTCGCCGACGATATCGCCGCCAGTCGTGGATGACGGACCGACCGCGCGGTTCGCCTGGGACAAAGCGAACCGTCGTTGCCACGATCCGGGCAATGCTGCTAGCCCGCATATTGCATGACTACTTGTGATTATCGCTGATCCGCTGCTGAACAGGAGCAGCCTCGCTGTCTGTGGATTTGGCATTAGGTTCGGCGCACACCACCCCCTTTCCCCCACGCAGAACCAGGTTGTGTAGAGGTTAACTTGGTACCAGACGGGCCACGATTCGTGTGAAGAGTTGCTGGTATGGATAGCTGCTGGCAAAGTGGAAGACGACGCGTCGGACCGAGGTTCGCACCCGGGCTGCGACTTTCAGGAGCTTGAGGCGAATGGTTTGTACCTGGGCGCCCGCAAGTTCTGTGCCTTTGAGTATCGTGCGCCGCAGGTCCTCAAAGAGTACATAAGCGGCGGAAGCCAAGAGCAGGCGGAACTGGTTGGCCAGGAACTTGTGGCAACTGGCACGGTCGGCAAACAGGGCAAGCTGCTGTTCCTTGATGCGGTTTTCCATGTCACCCCGTGCGATGTACAGCCCATCATAGATCTGGCTGGGGGTCTTGCTCAAATTGGTGACCACGAAGCGGCAGTTGGGACCTTGCGGGAGATGTTCTGCTTTTAGGATCACGCGTCGTTTGCGATCCCAGGTCGCTGCGGCATAGCGAAACTCGTGAAAGCGACGCTGTTTCCGCCCGCTACGCTCAAAACGCTGACGGGCCTGCTCCATAAACGGCGCTGCCAGCGCCTCGAGGACCGCGTTTCGAGCAATGCCCACGACGTAGCCGATATCGTGTCGATCACACCACCGCAGCATCCGCCAGCGACAGAAGCCGGAGTCGGCACGGATGATGATCCGAACGCCTGCCCACTGCTGACGCAAGCGCTGAACGATCAGCTTCAAGATCGCCCAGCTGTGCTTGGCTACGTCGATATTGCTCGGACGCAGATAGGCGCACAGCAATTGCTGCCCGCAGAACACATACAGCGGCAGGAAGCAGTAGGCGTCGTAATAGCCGTGGAAGAAGCGCCGCTCCTGGTGCCCATGCACCGCGACGTCGGTGGCGTCGAAGTCCAGGATCAATTCCTTCGGCGGGCGTTTGAACGAGGCGATGAACTGCTCCACGAACACCGTCGATAGACGCCACAGCGACGCCCGATTCAAGCCGTTCTCAAAGCGGCACAGCGTCGACGGCGACGCCAGGGGCGTATGCGGCTCCGGCGAACGTTCCGCCAGCACCTGGAACACAGGATCCTCGCGAAGGGTATCGTGGTCGTTGAGGTCCTCGTAGCCCAAGGCGATCCCGTAAATACGTTGGGCCAGCATCGACTTCAGGTCGTGGACGATCTTCTCCGAATCACGCGGATCGCTGATCTCCGCGGCCAGAGATGAGGTCAGCCTCAATCGCCGATCGACCTCCCGCAACAAGAGAGCCCCGGCGTCGGACGTCAGCCGTCCCCCCGCAAAATCTCCGACGATTTTTTGGCGATCAATGCTGGAAAACAACAACCCGGTGTGGTTACACTCTGTCATAGAAAAAGCCTCCTTGCCTTCGTGGATTTGTCTTTGCAAAACGCAATCATACAAGGCCGAGAGGCTTTTCTTTATGTCAATTCTCAGAACACTGATGCAATATGCGGGTTAGCTGTCCGGTCTTCCTCTGATGCGCTGGAAGAAGGACGCGAGCGGATCGGCGCATTCATCCGCCAAGACTCCGGGGGTGGTCTGCACATGGTGATTGAGTCGGGGATCGTCGTGCAGGCTGTAGAGCGTGCCGCACGCGCCGGCCTTGGGGTCGGTCGCCCCGAAGACCAATCTCGAGATCCTGGCCTGGAGCATGGCCCCGGCGCACATCGGGCACGGTTCCAGCGTCACATACAGAGTGCAACCGCTCAGCCGCCAGCTTCTCAGGTGAGCGGCGGCAGCTGTCAGGGCAATCATCTCTGCGTGGGCGGTGGGGTCATTGAGTTTCTCTCGCTGATTGTAGCCCCTGCCGATAATCCGGCCCGCACTGACCACCACCGCGCCAACAGGTATTTCATCCTCTTGGGCCGCCTTCTCCGCTTCGCGCAGTGCAGCCTTCATGAATCTCTGATCATCGGCAGGGTCATCAATGGCTGTCTGCTCACCGGCCACGGCGTCAGTCTGGTTCCATCTCAAGCAGGTTCATGTCTCCACCATTTCAGGACACCCCAGGCCACTCGCATAAGGTAACATGTCTGCTACCAAGCGTGCTCATCATCGTTAGAGTTTCACGCCGACCCAGCACCCGTCTCCAATCGGCACGATGATACTCTGCAAGCCGGAATGTTGAGCCATCAACTCGTTGAAGGCGCGAACGGCGGGCACCGCCGGGTCCGTAGGATGCTCATCGAACAACTGCCCGAAAGCGAAGGCATTGTCGACCATGATCACCCCACCGCGCCGCACGATGCGAAGACACTCCTCCAGATAAAGCGGATAGTTGACCTTGTCGGCATCGATAAACGCGGCATCCGCCGAGTCGTCGACAAACGTAGGCAGCACTTGCTGAGCTTGGCCCCGGCACACTTCCACCTTGCCCGCGACATCCGACTTGGCGATCCACGCTTCGGCGAAGTCGGCGTAGCTGCCGGAGATCTCAATCGTGCGCAGCACTCCATCCGCCGGGAGCGCACGGGCCAGCGCGATGGTAGAATAACCCGCCAATGTTCCCACCTCGATGACCGCCCGTGCACCCATCAGCTTCAGCACAATCTGCATGAAGCTGGCCTGTTCCGGTGAGATCCAAATCTCCGGCATGCCGGCACACTTGGCTGCTTCCTTGAGTTCGCGCAAGAAGTCGTCCTCCTGCATCGTGCGCTCTGCCAGATAGCGGAAGTGTTGTGAGCTGACCACTGTGGATTCGGCGGACATGCTGGATCCTCGCTCAATGGCGCAGAAGCGAAGCAGACAAGGCTGAAGGGAATTGATACGTGCAGATCGTCGTCGATGCAAGTGAGGGTCGCTGCCGCCCCAGGGCATCAATCCACCATGCCGTGATTAGTTTTGAGTCCTATCTGTAAACATTGACCACTAAGAATATTATAGCGCTTTCGACAGATTGTTCACACAGCGACATTGTCACGTGCTTGCGGGGTCACTTGTTTTGGACCGCTCACGATTTAGAATCGGCAACTACTACACCGGTGTCACTGAATGTATACTTCGGTGAAGACGCACAGCGGTGGAGCGTCCGCCACACGGTGATCGAGACAGCCACACGGCAGCAAGAAGCCCAGCCCGCGTCGTAGTTCGACCTTATACAGGCCTGTTCATATGAACGCCTGCCGGCGCGATGCCTGGGAAACGCCTGCCGGATGTGCCCAGACAAGAAAGGAAACTGAACATGTTACTTTGGGAACTCGTGTCAGGGAACGCGCGTGGAGAAGAAGCAACGGCACCGGGGCAAACCAATCGACTCCGGCGATACCGCCGGTTGCCCTATGATACTCGCTGCTCGGCCATCACCCAATCCGGCCGGCGCTGTCGCGGCAAGATCCGCAAAGGAACGGACTTCTGCCCCTTCCACGACCCCGCCTTGACCAAGGAACAGCGGCGGGGGATCGCTGCTCAGGGCGGCAGATCGCGCAATCGACTTCGTCACCTGCCCGATGGTTACCTTCGTAAACTCACCAACCGGACCGCCGTCGGCCATTGCATGGATCGCCTCTACCGCGAGGTCCGGCTGGGAATCATCACACCCCAAATGGGCGCTGTGCTGTTTAATATCCTCTGCCGTCTGCTCGACTCCGGGCTTGTCGATTGCGGAACGACGAAACTGCGTTCAACCGGGCGTTCAAAGGCCGACCGCATCAGGCCCAAACTACGCGAATTGCTCACTCCCGCTGAGCGCGCCGAGTGGAAGAATGCAATCGCCGACGCGCCGGCCAATCTCCCCGGATCCCAGCCCCAGCAACAACAGGCAGTACATGCGGAACACCCTCCAGCTTCCGAAGCGGACCAAACACAACAGAGCGATTCACCCATGCCGTTGGCTTTCTCAGCAGCCTCCTAGAATTTGGTTTCGTCGCTCAATGGACCGCGGACTTGTAGCCTGTGCGACGCGACGAGGGGAACACCGAGCCGCGGGCTCTCAGCCCGCGCGGATCAACATATGGCCAGAATGTCAAAACGGGTGTGTGCCCTGGCAGATCCCGGCGCGCCGGGACCAGCGGCACCCCGCGTCAAACTCAAGGAGCCGCGGGCTTGCAGCCCGCGCGACCTCAGGTAGCGTCCGGCGCCTCCGCCGGATGATCTCCGGCCGACACGGGGGTCGGCCGCTACGAAGCCCTGGTAAACGCTTCTTCCACCAATCCGCAAACAATATGATACGCCAACTGATGCACTTCCTGCACCCGGTCGCTGTCGGTGTGCTCGGCCATCAAACAAATACCACACAGCGCCCGAAGCTCGGTTCCTTCTTTTCCCGTAAAACCGATCAGCTTCGCGGCTTGCCGTTTGGCAGCCTCTACAGCTTTGATCACGTTCGGCGAACTGCCCGACACGCTCAGCGCCCAGACCACGTCACCTTCCTGCACCAAGGCTTCGACCTGCCGCTTGAAAACTTCCTCAAAGCCGTAGTCATTGCTGATGGCCGTCAGCGACGACGTATCGGTGGTCAGCGCCACCGCCGGCAGCGGCGGCTTGTCGTGCTTCTTGAACCGCCCCACCAGCTCCGCGGCAATATGCTGGGCGTCGGCCGCACTGCCGCCATTACCGAACACATACACCCGCCGCCCGGCTTTGAACGTATCTATGATCAGGGCGGCAGCCTGTTCGAGCAGGCCGATCGAGCCCATGAGTCCTTCCACGGCCTGAAGATGCGCGGCGATTTGTTGTTGGACACTTGTAGTCAAGGCTCGATCCAGTCGGCAAGGGGTCAATCGGAAGTGGGTAATATACACAAACTGACCGCTCTTCCCAACGTGATCACCACAATTCCAAGGAGCCGCAGGCTTTAGCCTGCGCGACGCCGGACCAGGCGGATGTCGTTGAACGCGCTGAAACATCGCGCGGGCCGCAAGACCCTGAACCCTATACCCTCGGACCCTACTCAAACTGACCGCTTTGCGGTCACTTTGAGTAATATAGCGGTTTTTCGGGTATCTTAAAATGGGCTAAATCGTCGGCCAACCTGCTGGACCGAAAGGCCGTGATTCGTCGAGCGTTGGCCCATGAAAACGCGGCGATTACCGGGCACTATGTGGATCAGATCGCACCGGGCGATGTGGTGAAGGCGATGCAAGAAAGAGAGTAGGCGGCGTGATTGTACTTCCAGGGTGATTTTCGTACACTCGCGTTGGAGGTCAAATCATGTATCGAAGATCAACACTCGTTTTGTGCATCACATTGTGTTCTTTTGTGCCCGCACGTGCGGCGACCATCACCGTCACAAGCGATTCCGGCGGGACGGGCGGCCCCGACTGCACGCTGCGTGACGCCATCACCGCCGCCAACAGCGACACGGCCACGGGTGGGTGCACGGCCGGTAGCGGGGCGGACGTCATCGAACTGCCCGACGGCGTGACGATCACGCTGACGGAGGAGGACAACGAAACGGACGGCACCAACGGCCTGCCGTCGGTCACCAGCGTGCTCACCATCAACGGAAACGAAACGACAGTGCGGCGGGACCCGGCCGAAGCAACGCCCAACTTCCGCATCTTTCACGTGGCGGCAGGCGGCGACCTGACACTGAACGATCTGACCGTCAGCAACGGTTGGGCCTGTTGTTTGGGTAGCGCAGGGCGTGGCGGCGGCATCTGGACGGTTGGCGAGTTGATCCTGACCAGCAGCACCG
>JAZGDL010000057.1:0-4132 GCA_036477795.1 Phycisphaerae bacterium | reverse complement strand
CGTGCAATCCACCGTGCCGGCCGACTCCGAGACGAAAGGATTTTGGCAACCATCGCACAGAGCCTCGACGGTGTACTGGGCCTCAGGAGTGATCGTCGTGCCCTTGATGTACACCGTTCCCGGCGTGCCGGAACCGCTCCATTGAGAAGGCGTCAAGAAGTCCGCACCAAGAAGGCAATCGTTGCCCGCCGTGGCCACAGCCACGCTGATGATGCCGTTGGGCCCGTCGTCCACCGCGGAATCCTCAAGCCGCACCCATCCGACGGCGCCTGAACAATCATTGGTGATGCGCAGGGCCACCGGCGTGTCCGGGAGTGGATCCAGTCGTACGCGGATGAAACGAGAAGAGATGCCGCTCTCCACGATCGGCGCCGGCAACTGCGCGCCCAGGCAGATACCGCCGGCGCACTTGTCATTCACCGTACAATCCTGCCCGTCGTTGCAAGCGGTGTTGTCAGGCAGGTTCGGGTGGGTGCACTCACCGGCTTCACAGAGATTGCTGGTGCAATCATTCCCCTCATCGGTACACCCCGTACCGTTCGGCTCGAAGTTCTGGAGACAGCCCCCGTTTCCATCACAGGTGTCCGGATTGTCGCAATCCGTGTCGCTGCCACTTCCGCAGGGGAAACCCGGTGCCTCGAGGTTGGTCAGGCACAGACCGGCCCCGTTGCACGTATCCGGGTTGTCGCAATCGTCATCAAAAGAACTGCCACAGGCAAAACCCGGCAGGTGGTTGGGATGCACACAGTCGCCTACGCTGCACACGTCGTCGGTGCATTCATTACCGTCATCCGGACAGGGTATGCCGTCCACCTTGTGGTTGATCTCACAGGTGCCCATCCCGTCACAGGCATCGGGGCTGTCGCAGTCGGAGGTGCTAGGGTCACCGCAGGACGTGCCCTTCAGCACCGGCGACCACGATGTGGTGGATACGTCGGTAATGCAGGCTTCACAGTCGTTGGCCGGATTCAGCGATCCCTCGCCGTAGCAGATGTTGTCAATCAGGCAGTCGTCCAGCGTTCTGATTTCCAAAACGATAGCGCCGACGTTTTGCTGGAAGCCGGCCACACGAATCCAGTATCTGTCTAAGGTGGAGACAAACAACGTCAGGGCGGAGTGCAGGCCCAGGCCGCTATCGTCGTCGCAGGCGATCTCAATGCCCCCACAAGCGTCGTAAACACTTAGGACGCTGTCATCCTCGGGCAGGAACGAGCTGGCTGACGTCTTCATCTGAACCTCACCGTTGCAGGTAGGGTCGTAGAAGAACCAAACATCGTGGTTGGAATCGAGCTGGCATGACGCTTCCACCTCATCCTCGGCGGCGGTCACGTTGCTACCCGAATTGAGCCCTTCAAAAGCCGCCACGGCCTGGCCGCAGTCGTCGTTACAGTCCGGGTCCAGCACCCCCGAGCAGTTGCCCGCACCATCGCAGGTGTCGATCCCGATGCCCGGCTCGCCTGTACCGGTGCACGGATCACCATCGTCACATGGAGTCCCAATGGACAAACTAGGATGCGTGCAGACGCCCGTCGTACAGACGTCGTCGGTGCAGTCGTTGCCGTCGTCCGTGCAGCCCAGACCATCGCCCACCGGCGACCAGCTCACGGTCGATACCAGCGGATTGCACAGCTCGCATTCGTTGGCGGGGTTGGGCTCGGCGTTGACGTGGCAGGAACCGTCAATCAGGCAGAAGCCGGCGTTCAGATCATTGTCGCATTCATCCAACCCGGTATTGCAACTGTCCGTCGTGCATAACAGGCCGTCGTCGCAGTCGGTGGCGCCACCGCCCTGACACACGCCGCCCAGGCACGTTTCGCCTTCCGTGCAGAAAACACCATCGTCGCACAGCGTGCCGTTGGGCTGGATATTACCCAGGCACACGCCGCTGCCGTTGCAGGTGTCTGCCAGGTTGCAATCGGTGTTGGTCGGGTCGCCGCAAGGAGTCCCCGCTACCGCATCCCCGCCTGATAGACAAGTGCCGGCGCTGCAAACCTCTGCGCCGTTGCAGATCACACCGTCGTCGCAATCCAAGTCAACGAAGCACTTGCACAGGTCAGCCGGATTAGGCGGGCACGTTGTGAGATCTCCCTGATACACGCCGCCGAGCGTGTTCTCGCATTCATCCAGGCTCACGTCGTCCTGGCAGGTCGGGACCGGCGCGAGACAACACGCCCCGGTGAGTGGACGGACGGTGATCGTCAAGGTTTGAAAGCTGCCCGGGTCGTTGACGATGTCGATAATGATAGCGTCTACGCTTCCGACGAGGACGTTGCTCTGGCCTGTACCGTAACCGAGCACCCAGTCCCCCTCCGCGCCGGCGGACGCATCAAGCGTTATTGTGGCGACGTACGCAACGAAGTCGACGTCCTTCCAGGGTGACGAGACATCCAGCAAGCCGGCGGCTATGGGTGGGCCGCACGTCGCCGAACACAAGCTGCAGCTATCGACAGCCAGATCCGCACGGCCGGTGTCGACAATATAATCCGCGCATTCCAACGTTCCGGGGTTGGGCGCACCGGGATCGTTGATCCTCAACTCTATATCGAGGGCCGCGACCTGCGGCACGGCCACCGCTGTTCCGTCCAGCAGGACTTCGACGACGATCTGGTTCCCCGCAAGCACCGATGGGTTAAGCGGGTCGGTCAGGTCCACTGTCGCCCCGGGCTGGGCTTCCAGGAACACCGTTTGACCAAAGACCGGCAGGCACAAAACACCCAGCACCAGGACACAGCTAACGCTTCTTCTCATCGTGGAACCCTCTCAAAGGCAGACCCAGCTTGGATCGCGCGTCCGAATAAAAACAACCACGTATCCTCATTGTTAACGATATCTCCGATAAAAGTCAATACCTCGGAGCGCGGGGGGGGGCCTGCAGGCCCACGGAAGGGCCGCCCGGCCCCTGATTGAGGCGTGTGATACAGATCGCTAATGGCACGCGCACGTCAACTCTGCTGCCACGGGTCCCGGCGCGCCGGGATCCGCCCGTGTTGGCGCCGAGTTCGGGTCCGGCGCGCACTGGCAGACAAGCTCCCGTACGCGTTTAGCGTTCCCCCAGAAGCAATCCTCAGCAAGCCCACGGATTCGAATCCGTGGGTCTCGGGGCGGAAAGCGGGTGGCCGGGCCATTCACTGGCGCCCGTTCAAGGCTGTAGTCTCTGTGCCCCACACGCTAAACACGAACAAGCGTTTTACACCTGGGGCGTCGTCGTCCGCTCTCGCCATTGCGGGAGCCCCACCTTCTGTGAAGATGGGGGCTGGATGATACGACAAGGTCCGACGTTGCCGCGCGGATCATCGTGTCCCCCACCTCGAAACGAGGTGGGCCACCCAGCCCGAAGTGGCTTGCCGTTTGGCAGACGCCACCGGAACCGCCAAGGCGCCCAAACCACGCCACGCCAGCCGCACCCTGCACACTTCGTCCCTTCCTACCAGCCCTTCTCCGCGACAAACACCCGCCATGCGGACCAGCGATCACAAGCACGGCCTTTGTTCGAAGTGGTCCGCACGGCGGACCTTACGCAACTCATACGGCTCAACAACGGATATTGTTTTCTCCGCGGTCCGGCGGTAGCTTAGAGATGATGCGCCGATCCTTTCACGTCATCCTGACGCCGCAACCAGACGGCGGATTCTTCGTCGACTGTCCGTCGCTTCCCGGATGCTACAGCCAGGGCGATTCCCCTGATGAGGCCTTGGAGAACATCCGCGAAGCGATTCTTCTCGCCTTGGAAGATCTTGAAGAAGGGTCAATCCCTTTTCTAGTTGAAATTCCGATCGGCTCCGTGTCATCATTCATGCCACCGCTTTGCCGCTCCGGTTCGACGACGACTGCAACGCTGCCCGAAGGCGGAGAAGTTGGCGATACCCCACGACCTTCCGAAGGCGAGGTTCGATGTCCAGGATCGCCGTCGCCAACCAGCGGTGTTTCTGCTCCGAGTTCCGCCAGCGATCCACCTTGCCGGTACGATTTCCGATCAGCGAGTTCAGGTTCTCGATACAGTTGGTCGTCTTGAAGGATCGCCCCAACTCCTGGAACAAACCCAAGCGGTGCAGGGTCAGCGTCTCCTCGAAGCCTTCGTCCAAGCTGGCCACCGCCGATTGGTTCAACAGGTTCAACTCCGCCCGGACCTTCT
>JAZGDL010000568.1:0-3958 GCA_036477795.1 Phycisphaerae bacterium | reverse complement strand
CATTGTGACGCTGACGGGTGTGGCCCGCAGCACCGACGTGACCGCCGACAACAGTATCTTAAGCACCCAACTGTCTGACAAAACCATCGACGTGCAGAACACCGGGGCGGTGCGCGACGGAAGCCGCCGAGGCTGGATCACGCGCCTGCTCGACGTGGTCAGGCCTTTCTAGGGAGTAACGGAGTGCGAACAAGGCGATACAGCGAATTGAGAATTCAGAATAGCGAATTCAGAATTCAGAATTGCGACTCAGTGTGCGCCGTTTCCTGTTCGCCATCTGCCTGTGCGTGCTCGCACGCAGACAGGTTCGCCCTTCGATTCGCTCCTGCGATTGCGTTCCTGCTCGTCACGGTGGTGATAAGTCGCACGGCGTTCGCCGAGGTGACCGTGCGCATCGCCGACGTCACCACCCTCAAGGGCTACGGCATCAACCACCTGGTCGGTACCGGACTCATTGTCGGCCTGAACGGAACCGGCGACAGCGATCAGTACGAGGTCACCATGCGCAAGCTGGCTCAGGCGTTGGGCAATCTGGCGGCGCCGGTCAACGGCCTGGAGGAGCTCAAGGACACCAAGAACGTAGCCATCGTCATGCTTGATGCGGTCATCCCCGAGCACGGCGTGCGCGAGGGCGATCGCATCGACGTGCACGTCAGCGCCCTGGGCAGCGCCAAGAGCCTGGCCGGCGGGCGATTGCTGGTCACGCCCCTGGTCTACCACGACCGGGACGTGCAAAAGATATTCGCCTTCGCCTCCGGTGCGGTTCACCTGGCCGACGTAGAGGCGGCGACGGTGGGCGTGGTGGAGCGCGGTGCTCTCATCAATGAGGACGTGCTGGTGGGATTCACCTCCCTGGGCAGCCAAGTGCCCTTCGTCAACGACTGGATTCAGCCCTCCGAGACGTACATCACCTACGTGTTGGATGATTCCCATGCCGGCTGGGGGCTGGCGGTGGCCATCGCCGAGGCCATCAACGCGGAACTCAGCCTGGTGGCGGATACCGAGCGCGTGGCGTTGGCGGTGGGCCCCAAGAACGTCGTGGTGTGGGTGCCGGTCTTTCAGCGCCAGGACCCGGCCTCCTGGATCCGCGATATTGAAGAACTCAGCACGCTGATGCCGCAGGCGGAGGCCCGGGTGACCATAGACCGTGCGTCGGGAACGATCGTGGTGAGCGGGAACGCCCGGATTTCACCAGTCATCGTGTCGCACAAGGGAATGACCGTGCTGGTGCGAATCCCACCGGCAGACCCAAACGAAGCCCACGGATTGCAATCCGTGGGATACTTTGTCCCCCTCGATACCGTTGCCGATGCCAACGCCAACGTGACCGAGTTGTTGCAGGCCCTCAATCAGTTGAGGGTACCCATCGACGATCGCATCGCCATTCTGACTGAAATCCAAAGGGCCGGCAAGCTTCACGCCAAGCTGGTGTTCAAGGACTAATCATGACCGCTCCCCTGCACTTTGATATTCCCCAGTTTAGCGGCGACCCGACAGGGGAGCGCTCCGATTCACACCGCTCCGTGGATTCAATCCGAACCGCGACCATGAACCGAGACGCGACCGTCAGGGAGCGTGTACCGAGGGAGCGCTCCGAGGCAGACCTGCGTTCAACAATCAATCGGGTCATGGGCGCCACCTTCTTCGGCCCGCTCTTGAAGATGGGACGGGAGAGCACCTTCGTATTCAAAGGCACCGTCGGGCACGGCGGGCACGGCGAGGATGTCTTCGGCGCTCAGCTCGATGCCATATTGGCTGAGCGGGCCGGTTTGGCGACGAACTACGACTTAAGCGACGTGCTGTTCCGGCGGTTTTCGCGGGCGGCTGCGGCGCATGCGGAGCGAGTGAATCAATGAAGAGGCACGAAGCTTCAGCGCACCGAGGAGGGAGCCCGAAGGAACAGAGCCGCGACCGTAAGGGAGCGGGACGAAGGGACGGAGGGACGAAGTGGAATCCCCAATCCCCAATCCGCAATCCGCAATCCCCAATCCGCAATCCCCAATCCCCAATCCGCAATCCGCAATCCCCTACCGGGGCCCGTATCGACGCCCTTCTGATTCTGCTGGAACGGCTCGAGCAGTTGCATCAGCAGTTGCACGAAACGCTTCGCCGGAAGCTCGATTTGATGCGCCGGGCGGACATTGACGAGTTGCGGGTTTGCGTCGACGCGGAGCAGGCCCTGGTCACCCGCATAAGTGAGCAGGAAGGGCTCCGCAAGCAGTTGATGGAGCAGATCGGCCGGGCTTGCGGGATGTCCGCCGACGTAGCCCGCAAGCTTCCCGCACGGCGGCTGGCGGATCGCCTGCCGCAACCGGGCAAGAGCAGATTGCAGGCGCTGGCCGGGCGACTCCGGGTAGCCGTCGAACGGGTGAAGAAAGTAAACGACCTGGTCAATCGGGTGACGTCTGAAGTGTTGACCCACATGGCTGCGGTCTTCTCGGCGGTGGTGGCGACGGATGCGCCGGCTAGCGGATACACCGACCGAGGGCGAACCGTCCAGTCGCGCTGTCAGGAACTCTTCGAGGCCATCGGATAGGTATCATGGGTCTGGTAGACTCGGCATTACAGATCGGTCGCAGCGCTCTGCTCAGTTATCAAAGCGCTTTGCAGGTGGTGGGCACCAACATCAGCAACGCGGGCAGTCCGGACTACACTCGTCAGACGCCCGGGCTGACACCTATGAACGGCCCCGCATTGCCCGAGGGCATGCGTCCCGGCGCGGGCGTGGCCCTTACGTCGATCAAACGCAACCTGGACGAGGCGTTGGAGAACCGCATTCGCGCCGCCAGCGGTGAGAATCAATCGCTGGTAGCCCAACGCCGCGCCGCCGGCATGGTCGAAACGTTGTTCGATCCGCTGACCGGTTTACAGCTTTCCGAGAAACTGACCAACTTCTTCAACAACATGAGCGAGGTGCAGAACGCGCCGGCCGACAACGCGGTGCGCGACCTGGCCGTCGCCAGTGCCCTGTCACTGGCCAACACCCTGCGGCAAACCCGGGCCCGCCTTTCAACGCTGGGCAACGACCTCAACGAGGAAATCGGCGCGATGGTCGCTCAGGCCAACCGATTGTCGGATCGGGTGGCACAGCTCAACACCGAGATTGTGGCGACCGAAGCTTCCGGATCGCCGGCCAGTGCCTTGCGCGATCAACGCGACGCCATGCTGCGGGAACTGAGCGAAATCATCGAGATAAGCGTTCGCGTCGATGCCCAAGGGTCGGTCAACGTATACGTGGGCAATGAGAGCCTGGTGCAGGGCGGCGTGTCGCGCGGCCTGACGGTGGTCAGCCGGCTTGACGGTGATTTCCAGCGGGATGACGTGGCTTTTGCCGACACCAACGCCCAGGTCACTCTGACGGGCGGGCAGCTTGAAGGCTTGACCAGGGCGCGCGATGGGAACGCCCTGGGGCGCATCGCCGACATCGACAGACTCGCCGCCGCAGTCATTTTCGAAGTCAACAAGGTGTACGCCGACGGACAGGGGCTGAATGGGTTCACCAACGCAGTATCGAGTTACTCGGTGGCAGACCCGTCCGCCGCATTAAACAGTTCGAACACGCAACTGCCTTTCGCGCCGGTCAACGGCAGCTTCTACATCGCCGTGTCCGACGGCGGCATCGGCGGCACTACTACCTATCAAATCCAGGTCGATCTGGACGGCGTCGGCGATGACACCTCTCTGGAAACGTTGGTGGCAGACATCAATAGCACCGTCACCGGGGTGACCGCATCGATCACCGTTGACAACCGGCTGTCTCTTGTCGCCGACTCCGGTCTGAGCTTCACCTTCGGCCACGACGGTCAATCGCAGCGCGAGGATACCTCGAAGGTGTTGGCGGCGTTGGGGATCAACACCCTTTTTGAAGGCTCATCCGCCGCCGACATCAGAATCCGGGACGAGGTGGCCAATCAACCGGCCCTGTTTGCGGCTGCGGCCGTCAACCTGCCGGGCGACG
>JAZGDL010000567.1:0-4933 GCA_036477795.1 Phycisphaerae bacterium | reverse complement strand
ATTCACTGTCGATTCGAGATCGCCTGAACGAGATATTGAAAGCACGCCACAGCGTGGCGCACGGGTTCGCACTTCCGTCATTCGCGTGGACCGTCTCGGCACGCGGGCACCCAAGGCTGACAACAAGGATTCTGCAGTGGAACGAGGCTTTTCTTGACAATCTCGTCCGCCAAACAGACAGCGGCATCAGCCGGCATGTCCAGGTGACGTACGCAATTGCCGCTCCTTGGTAAACCCGGTCCTCGGGTCCCATTGCTCTGTGAGCAGTGCGTTCGCGACGCGAGCTTTCCGGTCCTGATTCGGGTCGCCGGGTCGGTCGCTACAACCTAGCAGCTCTTCCTCACGCTGTGGAGTTCCGCTTGGACAATCGCGCGAATCTCATCAGCGCAGATCGTAGCGGCCATGAGGGCTTCGGAGAGTTGTTCGGCGTGATCCGCGAGCCGTTGGGTCTTCTCCTAAATCATGGTGGTCTCTATCTGTCGGCCGCAGATGGCGGGACCACCATCCCTGAACTGGCCCGGTGGGTTCAGGTGCGTGACGTTGTGCGGGGTCTACTCCGTTGGGCCTCCGATCAGAGGGCCACAGGTTCGTTGGGGTGGGGCACCCGGCCTGAACTGTCACGGAACCACCCAGCCCTGTTGTTCCCCGGGACGTGCCGTTCGCTATTGGGGACAGCCACCTGTTTTTGGTATTCTCGACGCCATCCTGGCGTCGTCGTTGATCCTAGAGGTCATCCTCAGATAGCCTTGCCATCTTCAGGAGGTGTTTGGCCAAGCCCGTTTTCAGGGGCTTGTTCCCGTGCACCGGGACCGAAAGGCGGCTGAAACTGCCGGGCTTACCGTACACGTGGTGGCTCCCATGAATCCGGAGCAGTGTCCAACCTTCGCGTTCAAGCACCTTGATCAGCTCTCTCCCCGAAACCTGCTTCACACCACGATTTCCACGACGCGCTGTTTGTCGGTCGATTTCGGGGGGTCCAGGTCCACCGATAGGCACGCTTCCACAGCCTCGTAGATGTTCTGCAGCAGTTCCTCAAACGTCTCCCCTTGCGTCGCGCAGCCGGGGATAGATGGAATCTCCGCCCAGTAGCCGCCTTCCTCCGCATCGTGGATTACTACCTTAAGCTTCACCGTGATCACCTCGACTGCATAGTCGGTGTGGGACCGGCTTTCCAGCCGGTCAAATGACAGGCTGGAAAGCCTGTCCCACATCGCGTTTTCGACGAGTGGTGTACAAATAGTCTACCCGTCGATGCGTCCGGCCGCAATCGTACAAGTCATGGCTCCGCGGGGTTCGTCGTTGCAGGCAGCCGAGCCGGCACGGAATCGCGGCTGGGTGGAATGGGTCCGCCCCAGCGGACCCGCGTAGTGTTGTCCAATTTCGTCAACGCAACCAACGGGATTCCACGGGTCAACTGCGGTGACCCCTGCCACCCGACACAGAGCCACTCCCACAGGAGTCGGGCACGGGCGAGCTACTTGCTTTCCAGCCAGTTGACGCCCCAGTTTACGTCTACCACGATGGGCACGTCCAGCGGGATGGCGGCGCACATTTTCTCGCGGATCATCTCCGCTTCGTCCTGCACGTGGGCTTCGGGCACCTCGAAGACCAGTTCGTCGTGCACCTGAAGGAGCATTCTGGAAGGACGATTCTCGCGGTCGATGACCTTCTGGATATCGATCATGGCCCGCTTGATCAGATCGGCGGCACTGCCCTGGATCACGGTGTTGACAGCCAGGCGCTCGCCCTGGGCGACCCGCTGACGATTGCGTGATTTTAATTCCTCCACCGGGCGCCGGCGACCAAGAATGGTCTCTACGTAGCCCTGTGATCGAGCCTGTTCGATGCAGCGATCGATGAACAAACGGATGCCGGGGTATCGCATGAAATAGGTGTCGATAAAAGCCTTGGCTTCCGCCACCGGGATGCCCAGAGAGCGGGACAGGCCGAAGGGCGTCTGGCCGTAGATGATGCCGAAGTTGACCGCTTTGGCGGCGCTGCGCTGATCCTTGGTGACTTCGGCGATGTTGACACCGTTGATCTGGGCGGCTACGAAAGCATGCACGTCTTGGCCTTGGTGAAAGGCTCGCTGCAAGGTCTGGTCGCCGCAGAAGTGAGCCAGCACGCGCAGTTCAATCTGCGAATAGTCGGCCACCAGCAGGACGTGGTCAGGGTTCCCCGCGACAAAGGCCGCGCGAATACGACGGCCGGTTTCGGTACGCACCGGGATGTTCTGCATGTTGGGATTACTCGACGACAGCCGCCCGGTCACCGCCCCGGTCTGATGGAACGAGCTGTGAATGCGTCCCGTGCCGGAGTCGATCATCTCCGGCAAGGTGTCCACGTAGGTCCCTTTGAGCTTGGTCAGCTCGCGATACTCCAGCACCAGCTTGGGAATGGGGCTGGATGTTATGGCGGCAAGCACGTTCAGCGTTTCGGCGTCGGTGCTGCGGCCGGTCTTGGTCTTGCGGATGACCTCGAGACCGTGTTCGTCGAACAGCACCTGGGCCAACTGTCTGGTCGAATCGATGTTGAATTCATGGCCGGCGGCCTGGTGAATGCCGCTGGTCAGTTCCTTGAGCCTGTCGGCCAGGTAGTTGCTCATCTTGGCCAGCACGTCGGTATCCACCGCGATACCGTTGTGCTCCATTTCCACCAGGACGCCGACAAGCGGCATCTCCACATTCTCGAACACCGATCGAACAGGGGCATCGACGATCAGCGGCTGCAAGTGCTCGTAGAGCCGCCAGGTGTAGTCGGCATCTTCCGATGCGTACTCGCCGACCCGCTGCGTATCGATCTGATCCATGGTGGTCTGGTTCTTGCCCTTGCCGATCAGATCGCTGATGGGAATCATGTGGTGGCCCAGGAGGTCGCGGACCAGTGCATCCAAACCGTGCGAGTTGCGCAGCGGGTCCAGCAGAAAACTCGCGATCATCGTGTCAAACGACGCACCCGCCACCTTGATGCCCATCTGACGCAGCACCAGCATGTCGAACTTGAGGTTGTGCCCGCACTTGTGAATGGAGGGGTTCTCGAAAATCGGCTTGAGCTTTTGGATGACGGCGTCGCCAGGGAGCGTACGTCCCACGGAAGCGCGTATGGGTATGTAGCAAGCGGCACCGGCTTTCCACGAGAAGGACAGCCCGACCACTTGTCCGCTGATAGGATTGAGGCTGGTGGTCTCCGTGTCGAAGGCGAACGTGCTCAGTGATTCGAGTGTGTTTGCCAGTTCATTGAGCTGTTCCCGGGTGTCGATCAATCGGTAATCGCCGCGGGTGTCGACCTCCACAGCGGCCGGGGCTTCGGTCTCACCATACCGTTCACCGGTCGGCGATAGGGCATTGAGCTGTTCGGTCAGGCGGTTGAAGCCGAGTTCCTTGAAGATGGGGCGGACCTGCTCGACGGGAATCGAGGACAACCTTGATGGGCCCAGGTCGAAATCCAAGGGCACGTCCTGGCGTAGTGTCACCAGTTGTCGCGTGATCTCGATTTGATCGGCGAACGCTTTGACCCGCTGCGCGAGTTTCGGCGTGAGTTGATCCGCGTTTTCAAGGACGGCGTCGGCTGATCCGTACTGTTTGATGAGCTTCAGCGCCGTCTTGGGCCCGATGCCGACGACGCCGGGAACGTTGTCCACGGAGTCGCCGGTCAGCGTTTGAATATCGATGGCCTGGTTGGGCGTGAATCCTTTTTTTCGGAACAGGGCGTCGGCGTCGGTGGTTTCGCCGTTGCCGGCGTCGTACATGCTGACCTTTTTTGAAATAAGCTGTTCGAGGTCTTTGTCGCGGCTGACCAGGAAGATGTCGATGTCCCGCTCAGCCAGTTGCCGTGTGATGGTGGCCATCAGGTCGTCGGCTTCAAAGCCGGTCAGGCTGAGCACGGGAATGCCCATGGCCCGGACGATGGCAAGGATGCGGTCAGCCTGGGGTGCGAAATCCTCCGGCGGCGGCTCGCGCTGGGCTTTGTAATCGGGGAAGATGTCGCGGCGAAACACCGCTTCAGCGGACGAGTCGATCACCATGACCAGGTGGTCCGGTTGACGTTTGCGAATCAGGTTGAAGAGCATGCCGCAAAACGCGTGGGTGGCTTTGGTGGGCTCACCCGTTGGTGAGGTGAGGCGATCGAAGGGCGCGTAGTAGGCTCGGTATATCTGATAGTGGCCATCGATCACGTAGAGCGAACGCGACATGACAACCGCCTCCGAATCCGAAGCGTTACCCCGTTCAAGGACAGACGAACACTCACCACGTTGTGCCAATGCAGTATGACAGCGCTGCAATGATCAGCAACCCTACGTGAGGTGGGGTGCGTAAAGGTGCAGTTCGGTGGATCCACGGATGCAATCCGTGGGCTTTGGATGAGAACTTGCGACGGAATCAGCGCTGTTGTACCGGAGGACGTATGGTCGGTGTCAAACTGGGGGATATGTTGAAACTTTGACAGCTAGGGAGCTGTACGTGGCAAGGATTAATCTTGTATTAGGGAGAAATCCCTATTCCTTGTGCGTTGTGAATTGTGATAAAATGACAAGCACGCGAGCGGCGTCCAATTCTACTTGCCAACCAAACTGGCGTGAATGGCGCGGTCTTTCGGGATTGCTCCGGGCGCAGGCGTGAGGTAGGCCGCATGATCGCAGCCACAAGTGAGCTTTTGGCCTGTCCACATTGTCGGGACATCGGCGAGTTGAGGCCGGTGGCCGGCACCAGACTGACGCGATGCACGCAGTGTCATTTCGTCTATCCCCAAACATCAGGTGAGCACAGCGAAACCGGCGTGCTGGATCTGGACGACGAGACCTGGACGGAGAAGTGGGGGGCGATCCGCGCCGACCGCTATCATGTCGAGCGCGTGCTGGCCTCCGGTGCCCAAGGCAGGATTCTGCTGGCCCGGCATCGTCATCTGGACCAGCGGTGCGTGATCAAGCTGGTAG
>JAZGDL010000566.1:0-4748 GCA_036477795.1 Phycisphaerae bacterium | reverse complement strand
ATGCGGAACTGCTTGCGGACGGCCTGGTTGATGCGCTCGTGGTGGCTGCAAAACAACTCGAGTTGCAGCAATTCATAGTAGTTGGGCGGACGGGGACCGGGTGGCAGGCTGAGGTAGGTTGAGTAGGGGTCTGGTGTCATCAGTAGCGTTCAGCGTTCAGCGGTCAGCCGTCAGCGGTCAGCGGTCAGCGATCAGCCGTCAGCTACCTGATAGCTGATAGCTGACGGCTGATAGCTGATAGCTAATCAATGCTTATCACTCCACTTCCAGTTGTGAGATGGCGTTGGTCAAGTCATCGAGCGTTATCTGATCGAAACCGGAATCACGTTGAAGGCTGGCTTCGGCCCCGATCTGGGTGGTGGTTTCGCGGGCTTGCACGTGAATCCGGCCGTTTCTGTCGTAGCGAAAGGTGACCTCGACGGGTGAGCCCTGGGGCAAGCCCTTGGGCAGGTCTCGGATTACGCATTCGCCGAGCTGGGTACATCCTCGCGGGTCGCGCGTTTCACCTTCGACGACGAGCACACGGACCATGCGTTGATTCTCAGCCTCGGTGCCGAAGACCTTGGTGCGCGAGGTGGGCAGCGGAGTGTTAGACGGTATGACGATGGAGTTGGCGATGCGGTTTTCGCGGGCGGAGCGGACGATGACCCCGAGACTGTGCGAGTTGACGTCGGCGAGAGTCACTTTGCTGGCCGCTTCGACCACCGACGGTTCAAAGATGTCGAGGATAGCCTCAGCCTTGTCGGCCGACCCGGTCAACTCGTCTTGCACCAGCGAGCGGGCACCGCCCTCGACGCTGGTAACGGCTGAATGGGTCATCTGTTCGATGGCGGCATGGATGGCGGCCCCGTGGGCGACGATCTGCTCGGGCGCGGTGGCCATGTTGGGCTGCTTGCCGGAGATACGTTCCAGCATTTTGCGGATCATGGGCATGCGCGAGGCCCCGCCGACCATGAGGACGTCGTCGATGCGATCCCAGGTCAGCAGGGCGTCTTCCAGAAGCATCTCCACGGACATTTGCAGTCTGGTGAGCAGATCGGCGGTGGCGTCGTTGAACCGATTCTGCGTGACCGGGACGGCCATGTGCCTTCCCATGTGGTTGAGCTGAACGGCGACCCGCTTGGCGTCGCTGAGATTGATCTTGGCCTTTTCGCTGGCAGCGAGGAGTTCGGCGTAAGTTTGTTCCTCATCTCGCGGATCGACCCCGTGGTGCCGGGCGAAATCATCGGCGACGGCGTCGGCCAACCGGGTGTCGAAGTCGAGTCCGCCCAGTCGCACCTCGCCTCCGGTGGCCAGCACGTTGAACTGGTCGCCGTTGATGCGAATGATGGTGACGTCGAAGGTGCCGCCGCCGAGATCGAAGACCAGAGTGGTGGAGGGGGCGGTGGTGGCGATGGCGGCGATATCGAATCGGATGGTGGTGCCTCCGGCCTTGAGGTACTGGCGGAAGGCGTTAGCCAGCGCCGCGGCGGTAGGTTCGTTGATGATGCTGATTACCTGCAGCCCGGCGATCTTGCCGGCGTCTTCGGTGGCGTTGCGGCGTTTCTCACCAAAATATGCCGGGACAGTGATGACCGCGCCGGCGATGGGGCCTACCTGCTCGAGGAAATCGTCCTTGAGCCGCCGCAAGACCAAGGCGGAAAGGGCCTCGGGCGAGAAATCCCTTCCGCCGACGCGCTTGTGGTAAAAGTGATCGCCCATGTCACGTTTGAAATTCAGCGCCACCAGGTCGGGGCGGGAGATAGCTGCTTCGCGGGCCCGTTCGCCGACGACCACGCTGCGGTCCGACCCGATCATGACGGCGGACGGCGTGACCGGCTTGCCATGCCGGTTCTTCACCGAGACCGGGGTGCCTTGAGGATCGACGTAGGCGATACTCGAATAGGTCGTGCCCAGATCGATGCCAACATATCTTGCCGGCTGATGGTCCATGCGTCCTTGTTCCCAGGGCTGATTCAGCAACCCGCTCCACCGAAGTGTAGCGCCGATGAAGTGTGCTTTCAACCGCTTGGGGATTGCGGATTGCGGATTGCGGATTGGGTAATCGTCAATCCCCAATCGTCAATCGTCAATCGTCAATCTACGGACGGTGCCATTGCTCGCAGTTTGCACATAGCGGGATGGAGTCGAAGCATCCTTGGCGGTGACGCTTGCGCACGCCCTGCATGTGATGGCCGGTCCATAGTTCACCCAGGGTGGCGTGCTTGAGGCTGCCGACGGCGTGTTTGCCGGTGAAATCCTGATCGCACAGCAGCAGACGCCCGTCGGCCAGCACGGTGGCCCGCTGGCTGATGCGCCGGCAGGCGTGGCGGGTCGGCGGGGCCATGATCGCCGCTCGCCGATCCTCCATCTGACCGGCGTAATCGCTGTAGCCGACGATGTTGGCCCATCCCATCTCGCGGACCCATCCGTCGAAGAACGAATCCAATTCGTGCATGGTCTCCAGGGACTTGGTGATCTCGGGTACCACCAGGGGCGCGACCGAGCGGCGCTGTCCGCGCACCTGCACCAGACGTCGAACCTTTTCGACCGCTTCGTTCAGCCGATCCTGGCCGTGGACGGTCCGGTAAGTCGCGGGCGTCCAGGCGTCGAAGAGGGCGCTGACCACGTCGACGCCGTGACGAATGACGGCATCGATACGATCGTCGTCCAGGGCCAGCCCGTTGGTGCGAACGGCCACACCGTAGATGCCCGCGCTTGCAAAGACGTTCAGGATGTCGTCGAATCGCGGGTGCAGCAGCGGCTCACCAAAGCCGCCCAGCACCACCAACGAATCGTCGAACGCCGCCAACTCGTCGGCGATTTTTTGGACGATGCCGGGCTCGATGGGGCCTCTCGATCCAACACGCGGGCCTCTGGGGCGCAGGATGGTGTCGGCGAGCTGATCTTCGGTGGTCAGTTCGATCTCGACCTCGCGGGGGAGTTCGGGAATGCCCTCTCGGGCAGTGTCGATCAGCCAGCGGCTGACGGATTCCGCCTCGATAGGCAAGCCGGTGGACAGGTAACGCTGTACGGTTTGAAAGGCCCGTTCGGTGTCAACGATCAGCCGGCCGACGGCGTGCCGCACCGGCGCGGGGGCGGTGTAGCAGCAGGTCTTGTGGGCCAGGTCCATCATGGGTGCGTCGGGCTTGTAGCTCAATACCATGCCGGGGGGGATGTGCTGTTGGCCCATTTCGATGAGCAGTTCGGTCTTGTAAACGGTGCCGGCAAGTCCCGGCGGTGCCTGGGCGAAGGTGATGCGGGACTCGTGGGCGGTTTGCTCGGCGTGGTCGATCATGGTGTCAGCCAGCGCGGGGTCGATCAGCGGGGCGGACGCCGACGCACAAAACAGCAGGTCGGCGGATTCGCCATGGGCCAACAGGGCCAACTCGTCGCTGCGGGTGTACTCATCCATGGAGCAGATGCCGCCAATGCCGCCGCGCCAGCCGTCCAGCGACCATTTGCGAGCCGTTCGGACCAAAGGTCCAAAGCGCTGGTCATCGATCCGTTTGGTCCGGACCGTCACCCGGGCGGACAGTTCGGAGCCAATGAGCTCTCGGCAACGGCTCGATTGATGCGGCGGACAGATGACAAAAAGATGGGCGATTCGGTCCGCACGAGCGATTTGCGTGAGAGTGCGGGTGAGCACGGGTTGGCCGTTGAGGTCGTCAGCAGCCCGGCTGCGCGTGCCCAGTGGCGACTCATCGAAATCGACTTCGACGGCGGCGATGCATTTCATGACGTCATGCTCCGCCACCCACAAGGGGTGGCGCTACGGGAGGAAGGCACGAAGGGTGAGGATTGACGATTGACGATTGGGGATTGAGCGCCGGGCACCTCCTCCTCCGTCCCTTCGTCCCTTCGTCCCTTCGTCCCTTCGTCCCTTCGTCTCTACGTCCCTAACTCTTCACTCTTCACTCCTGATGGTCGTGAAACCGGGTAAGTGTGTCCGTCAGTATCTGAATCATCTTTTCGGCGCCGTCACGAAAGCTTTCCACAAAATTGATGTCGCGGACCAGTTGCCGTTTGGCTTTGTCGACTCCCTCTGCGTCGCTGGCGCCCAGTTTCCGATCAGCGGTATAGCGTTGCAGCTCGGCGAGCTGAGTGGAGGCGTTGACGATGCGGTAGGCCCGGTGAGCCCGCTGCACCACGGAGCGCAGTTGGTCGACTCGAATGAAGCGCCGGTTGAAGCGGACGGGATCGTCGGTGAGCCCTTCGAGGTCGTGGAGCACGATGAGCATCTGATCGCAGGTTTCGTGGATGTGCCGGACCTCACGAATCCTGGCTTCGATCTCATGGGTCGCGGCGGCTAGCTTGGACGTATCGTTCCAGTTGTACTGTCGGCGGTAGTTGAAGCTGTCGGGCGGGAGCGGCTGGGTGCAGAACCGGTCGATGGCTTGGCGTAGGGTCATGACCTCGCTGCCGTGCATCCGGGCCCCGCCTTCGGTGGCGTCGATGATGCGGGCGCCCACGCCGATGAAATCCCGCTCAAACTGCTCGCGATAGGTGAAGAGCAGGTCGTCGGTGTACAACTCGCGTCCTTCGACGTCGCGGATCTTTCGCAGGATCAGGCGGTTACGCACGATTCGCTCCCATTCCCTGGTCTCCATGGTGTTGAAGCGGTTGATCTCGCTCCGCCAGGTGTGGTGGATTTCGACGCCGGGCATGTAAAAGCAATGCCCGGTGAAGGCCAGGTCCTGGCCGACGAAGATGATGGGATCGCACCCCATGTAGACGGCCAGATAAAAGGCCAGATGGGCGACGGTGGC